>NZ_AYMH01000020.1:0-250930 GCF_000633475.1 Bacillus sp. H1a
CTGTCTACCTAAAGGGGATAAGACCACTTAGGATCCAAGCTGGTCTTATTCTTTTTTGTTGCATTAGGAAATGAAACGTTTATGAAAAATGATGAGAAAACCATATGCATAAAATCCCCTTCAAAGGAAATACTTTACACTGTACAGCAACTCCCGATAGGAGGGAACACTTTGACGAGAAACAAAGTAGAAATTTGCGGTGTTGATACAGCTAAACTTCCAGTACTAAAAAATGAAGAGATGCGTAAATTATTTCGTGAAATGCAAAGTGGAGAGATAAGCGCAAGAGAGAAATTAGTGAATGGAAACTTACGTCTTGTACTGAGCGTCATCCAAAGATTTAATAACAGAGGAGAATATGTTGATGATTTATTTCAAGTTGGCTGCATTGGACTTATGAAATCCATTGATAACTTTGATTTAGGCCAAAATGTTAAATTTTCAACGTATGCTGTGCCGATGATTATTGGGGAAATACGCAGATATTTGCGTGATAATAATCCAATTCGCGTATCTCGCTCATTGCGCGATATTGCGTATAAAGCATTGCAAGTAAGAGAAAAGTTGATTGCTGAAAATTCAAAAGAACCAACAGCAATGGATATTGCAAAAGTTCTCGAAGTGACACATGAAGAGATTGTTTTTGCGCTAGATGCGATTCAAGACCCAGTTTCATTATTTGAACCAATTTATAACGATGGAGGAGATCCTATCTTTGTTATGGATCAGTTAAGTGATGAAAAACAAAAGGACGAGCAGTGGGTTGAAGAACTAGCGTTGAAAGAAGGGATGAAGCGTTTGAATGATCGTGAGAAAATGATTATTCGAAAACGTTTCTTCCAAGGGAAGACACAGATGGAAGTTGCTGAAGAAATTGGGATTTCACAAGCGCAAGTATCACGTTTGGAGAAGTCTGCTATTAAGCAAATGAATAAGACGATTCAAGGATAAGGCCCTCACCAGTTATGGTGAGGCCTTTTTATATGTAATGGAGTTTACGCTCATAGTAGGGGGGGCGGATTCATATAATGAAAACGATATGGAGTTTCTCTTAGTAGCGGCTACTTCCTGTTAATCCCGCTATTTGCGGGCAGTAAGACTCCCACCACAAGATTTGACTGCAAAGCAAAGGAGTTAGGTGGGAGTCAGGCTGCCTGTAAAAGCCCGATTGGTTCAATTAATAATCAGTGGGGGTGAACAAAACCCCCACTGATTAAAGTTTCACTTTATGTGAGAAATAATGGTCTGCGTACTTACAATTTGCGATATAAGGGAGAGGATGAATATGATACGGATTTCGGAGTTTCAAATGAAGGATGTTGTAAATGTTTCAGATGGAAAGAGGCTTGGGAATATTGGAGATATTGATATTGATATAGACACAGGAAAGATTAGGGCGGTTATTATTTCTAAGCAGGCACGAATACTTGGACTTTTTGGGAAGGAAGAAGAATTTGTAATTCCTTGGGAACAAATTATGAAAATTGGGGAAGATGTCATACTTGTAAAAGTAGATCATGTTAACTCTGTAACAGAATCAATACAAATACCGACAATTTCTTAAAGAATATTACAAATTCCTCTTTTTTTTCTGTTGTCATTATGAAAAAATAAAAGTATGGTAAAATAGACAGGAAGTACCATGCTTTTTTTCTGTTATTTTAATTAAAAGGAGCCGCTTTATGAGAGAACCATTTAAATATGTGGACGGTATACTGTATTTACAAGCGTGGAAAGAACTTGGAAACATTACTGCTGGATTTACGACAAAAGATGGTGGGGTAAGTACAGGCTCCTTTCATGCGATGAATTTAGGATTACATGTGAATGATATCGTGGAGAATGTTCATGAAAACAGACGCATTTTAGCGAATAAGTTACAAAAACCATTAGAAAAATGGATTTGTTCTGAACAAGTTCATGATCATCATGTTGAAAAAATAGGGCAACAAGAAAAAGGAAAAGGCGTCTATTCATATGAAGACGGTATTCCAAAAACGGATGGCATTTATACAACTAATACAGATGTACTCTTAACATCTTGTTACGCGGATTGTGTTCCACTCTATTTTTATGCACCATCACATGGTATGATAGGACTTGCACATGCTGGATGGAAAGGAACTGTAAAAGAGATTGCGAAAGAAATGATTCAAAAGTGGAATGCAGAAGGTGTTTCAAGTGATGAAATTCATGTTGCAATTGGGCCAGCAATCGGATCATGTTGTTATGTTGTTGATGATCGAGTATTAACAGCAGCTCAGCAAGTAGTAAACGGTCCTGTTCCTTATAAAGTAATTTCTGATGGACAGTATGCAATTAATTTAAAAGAAGTTAATCGTATATTATGTGTACAAGCAGGTATAAAAGAAGAACATATTGTAATGTCATCTCTTTGTACAAGCTGTGAAGACCAATTCTTTTTCTCTCATCGTCGTGATCAAGGTAAGACAGGGAGAATGTTGAGTTTCATAGGTTTTAAGGAGGAGTGAAGCAAGTGACAGTACAAGGGAATTTAGCCGTTGTAAACGAGGCGATTACAAAATCTTGTGCACGAGCTGGACGTTCGGTGAAAGATATTAAGCTCGTTGCAGTTACAAAAACTGTAGGAATTGAAAAAACAAATGAAGTAATTGAAGCTGGAATTATCGATTTAGGTGAAAATAGAAATGAAGGCTTTTTACAAAAATATGAGCATTTCGGCTCAAAAGTGAATTGGCATTTTATTGGCTCATTGCAAACGAGAAAAGTAAAAGAAATCATTAATGAGATTGATTATTTACATTCATTAGATCGTTTTTCGCTTGCAAAAGAAATTCAAAAACGTGCTGAAAAGAAAATTCAATGCTTTATTCAAGTGAAAACATCATCTGAAGAATCAAAGCAAGGATTGGCGATAGAAGAAACAATTTCTTTTATTCAAAGTTTGCAAGAATTGGATAAAATTGAAGTGGTAGGACTGATGACAATGGCTCCGTTTACAGAAGAAGAGGAAGAGGTTCGTCGCTGCTTTAAGGAATTGCGCATGCTACAAAAGCAAGTTCAGGAGCTAGAATTATTACATGCGCCATGTAAAGAATTATCAATGGGAATGTCCAATGATTACACGATTGCAATTGAGGAAGGTGCTACATATATTCGTTTGGGAACGGTTTTAGTAGGAAAAGCGTAAAAGGAAGGAGAAAGGTATTATGAGTTGGTCAAAAGTAAAATACTTCTTTTTTGACACACCGGAAGAAAAAGAAGCAGCTCAATATGGTTATGAAAAGGAGCAAACAGACATGAAAAAACAACAAGATCCCCCAGAACAACAAGATGTTCCGTTTGCGAAAGGGCAACCGAAACAAAATATTGTGAGCATTGAAACAGCAAAGCAATCTTCAAAAGTTGTTTTACTAGAACCACGCACATATTCGGAAGCACAAGGCATTTCGGATCACTTAAAAGGTAGACGAGCTGTTGTAATTAATTTGCAGAGAATGTCTACAGATCAAGCTGTACGTATCGTTGACTTTTTAAGTGGTACTGTATACGCTATAGACGGGGATATTCAAAAAATAGGCCCGAAAACATTTATGTGTACACCTGAAAATATAGATATTGTTGGTGCAATTTCAGAGTTGTTCGGTGAAGAAGAGACGAATATAAAGAGGTGGTAATACGCCATGATAACAGTTCTAACAGTATTGCATTATGCTATTCAAATTTATTCCTATGCGCTTATCATTTACATTCTTTTGTCTTGGTTCCCAGGTGCAAGAGAATCAGCATTTGGTGATTTTCTTGCACGCATTTGCGAACCTTATTTAGAGCCTTTTAGGAGATTTATTCCACCGCTTGGTATGATTGATATTTCTCCAATTGTCGCGATTTTCACATTGAATCTTGCTGGTAGAGGATTGGCGAGTTTATTTCTTTATTTTGTTTAGCGAGAGGTTACATGCATGAGCATCTACGAGCATTTTAGACCTGATGAAGAGGTCTTTGTGGATAAAGTATTAGAGTGGAAACAGGCAGCTGAGTACCATCAAGTCAAGTTAACGGACTTTCTTGATCCAAGACAGCAACAAATTGTTTCTATGGTAATAGGACAAGGAGATGTAGCTGTACGGTTTGATGGTGCGATGCCTGAAGCCGAACGGAAAAGAGCACTAATTTATCCAGACTATCTAGAATTAAATGAAGAGGAATTTCAGGTAGAAGTATTAGAAATTGACTATCCTTCCAAGTTTTATACGCTAGAACATAGGCAAATATTAGGTGCATTCATGTCGCTTGGTTTAACAAGGGAAAAATGTGGTGATATTTTGCTGCAAGAAGATCGTGCCCAAATTGCAGTTGCGAAAGAAGTTGTATCGTATATTGAAATGAACTTACAATCAATAGGGAAAATGAAAGTCACACTTTTTCCTATACAAGTAGAGCAAATTTTGCAGGTGAGTGAAAAATGGGGAGAAAAATCTGGTACTGTTTCGTCACTTCGTCTAGATGTTTTATTAGCTGAAATGTTACATATATCTAGGCAAAAAGCACAACCCCTCATAAAAAATGGTCTAGTAAAAGTCAATTGGAAAACAGTAGAGCAAACTTCGTATGAATGTTTTCCAGGAGATGTTTTCTCGATTAGAGGGTATGGACGAAGTAAATTATTTTCTGTAGAAGGTAGAACGAAGCGCGACAAATGGAGAGTTTTGTATGGTATACTAAAATGATTGGTTTTTTAGAAGGAAATTCTCTTATTTTGTCGAAGAAAAGATATAATTGAAAGAGGAAATTTAGATAACTACTTGGAGGTGGCGTTGTGCCGTTAACACCATTAGATATTCATAACAAAGAATTTGGTCGCGGATTCCGTGGCTATGATGAAGATCAAGTAAATGAGTTTCTTGATCAAATCATCAAAGATTATGAATTAGTCATTCGTGAAAAAAAAGCTTTAGAAGAAAAGGTTGCACAATTAGAAGGAAAGTTAGATCATTTTTCTAATATTGAAGATACGCTGAACAAATCTATCGTTGTCGCACAAGAGGCTGCTGAAGAAGTGAAGCGTAATGCACAAAAAGAAGCAAAATTAATTGTACGTGAAGCAGAAAAAAATGCAGATCGTATTATTAACGAAGCGTTAGTGAAATCAAGAAAAGTTGCTTTTGATATTGAAGAGTTGAAGAAACAAGCGAAAGTATTCCGAACTCGTTTCCGTATGTTATTAGAAACACAACTTGAAATGTTAAACAACGACGATTGGGATAAACTAATTGAGTTAGAAGACGAAGTAGACGAGCTGTTGAAAAAAGAAGAAACAGTGTAAGCTTGACGTTTTTCTCATTATTACATATAATTTTAAACAACATATTTATTAAGAAAAACGAAGATAGGGATAAGTACCTTTTTCATACCTTATATAGCGAACTGAGGATGGTGTAAGCTCAGGATAAGGAGATAATGGGAATATCACCCTGGAGTTCCACGCTGAACATTTGTAGTAAGCGTAGGCGTATATTCGCGTTAAGAATATAAAGAGGATCTTATACATTTGTATATGGTCTACTAGGGTGGTACCGCGGGAGACTTTCTCGTCCCTTTTTGGGATGAGAAAGTCTCTTTTTTATTCCGTTTTTTAAGGTCTTTCTTTTATACATTCAAGGAGGAATTGAGCATGGAGTACAAAAATACATTACTAATGCCAAAAACAGAATTCCCTATGCGTGGGAATTTACCAAAACGTGAGCCTGCAATGCAAGAAAAATGGGCTGAAATGAACATTTATGAAAAAGTGCAAGAGCATACAAAGGGTCGTCCTTTATTTGTACTGCATGATGGACCTCCATATGCGAATGGTGACATTCATATGGGACACGCGTTGAATAAAGTGTTAAAAGACTTTATCGTTCGCTTTAAATCAATGACAGGATACTGTGCACCGTATGTACCAGGTTGGGATACACACGGTTTACCAATTGAACAAGCTTTAACAAATAAAGGTGTAAAGCGTAAAGAAATGACAGTTGCTGAGTTCCGTAAGTTATGTGCAGAGTATGCATATGAACAAGTAGAACGTCAACGTGAACAATTTAAGCGTCTAGGTGTACGTGCAGATTGGGACAATCCATATATTACTTTAGAGCCAGCTTATGAAGCACAACAAATTAAAGTGTTTGGTGACATGGCGAAAAAAGGTTATATCTATAAAGGACAGAAACCAGTTTATTGGTCTCCAACGAGTGAGTCTGCTTTAGCAGAAGCTGAAATTGAATACCAAGATAAAAAATCAGCATCTATTTACGTAGCATTTCCTGTAAAAGACGGAAAGAACGTATTAGAAGGTGATGAGAAATTTATTATTTGGACAACAACACCTTGGACGTTACCTGCAAACTTAGGTATTTCTGTTCATCCAGAACTTGAATATAGCATTGTGAAAGTAAATGATGAAAAATATATTATTGCTTCTGAACTATTTGATACAGTTGCAAAAACGTTAGAGTGGGAAAATACTGAAGTTGTGAAAACAGTAAAAGGTAGCGAGCTTGAGTATACAGTTGCGAAGCATCCATTCTATGATCGTGACTCTTTAGTTATGCTAGGTGAGCACGTTACAACAGATGCTGGTACAGGTTGTGTTCATACAGCACCTGGACATGGGGAAGACGATTTCCTTGTTGGTAAGAAATATGGATTAGAAGTTCTTTGCCCAGTTGATGATAAAGGTGTATTAACAAGTGAAGCACCTGGATTTGAAGGCTTATTCTATGATAAAGCTAACAAACCAATTACGGAAAAATTAGAAGAAGTAGGCGCGTTACTAAAATTAACATTTATTACGCATTCATACCCACATGATTGGAGAACGAAAAAACCAATTATTTTCCGTGCAACAGCACAGTGGTTTGCATCTATTGAAGCATTCCGTAAAGAATTATTACAAGCTGTTGAAGAAACGAAATGGGTGCCAGCATGGGGTGAGACTCGTCTTCATAATATGGTTCGTGACCGCGGTGACTGGTGTATTTCTCGTCAACGTGCATGGGGTGTGCCAATTCCAGTATTTTATGCGGAAAATGGAGACCCGATTATTACAGATGAAACAATTAGCTATGTAGCAGATTTATTCCGTGAACACGGTTCTAACGTATGGTTCGAGCGTGAAGCGAAAGATCTATTACCAGAAGGATTTACACATCCAGGTAGCCCAAATGGTGAATTCCGTAAAGAAACAGACATTATGGATGTTTGGTTTGATTCAGGATCTTCTCACCAAGCGGTATTAGAAGAGCGTGATGACCTACAACGCCCAGCAGATTTATATTTAGAAGGATCTGACCAATATCGCGGTTGGTTTAACTCTTCATTATCAACAGCTGTTGCTGTAACAGGTAAAGCACCGTATAAAGGTGTTCTAAGCCACGGTTTCGTACTAGATGGTGAAGGGCGTAAAATGAGTAAGTCGATTGGAAACATCGTCGTACCGAAGAAAATTATGGATCAATTAGGCGGAGATATTTTACGCTTATGGGTATCTTCTGTTGACTACCAATCTGATGTACGTATTTCAGATGATATTTTAAAACAAGTAGCAGAAGTGTATCGTAAAATCCGTAATACATTCCGTTTCTTATTAGGTAACTTAGATGACTTTAATCCGAGTGAAAATACAGTGGCGGCAGCTGAGCTTCGTGAAGTGGACCGTTACATGCTAGTAAAATTAAATGACTTAATTACAAAAGTAAAAGAAGCGTATGAAACATATGACTTTGCGGCAGTATATCATGCAATTCATAACTTCTGTACAATTGATTTAAGCTCATTCTATTTAGATTTTGCGAAAGACATTTTATACATTGAAGGTGCAAATCACCACGATCGTCGTGCGATTCAAACAGTGCTATATGATGTTCTTGTTGCATTAACAAAACTGGTAACGCCAATCTTACCTCATACAGCTGATGAAGTATGGCCATATGTTCCTGGTGCAGAAGAAGAAAGCGTACAGTTAACTAATATGCCAGAAGTTGTAGAAGTAAATGGTGCTGAAGCGTTAAAAACAAAATGGGATGCGTTTATGACGTTACGTGATGACGTATTAAAAGCTTTAGAAGTCGCTCGTAATGAAAAAGTAATTGGTAAGTCATTAAATGCAAGTATTACACTATATCCGACTGCAGAAATGAAAGCTATGTTAGAGTCTATTAGTGAAGACTTAAAGCAACTATTTATCGTTTCTGAGTATAAACTTGGTGGTATGATGGAAGAAGCGCCAGCAGATGCACCTAAGTATGAGCATACAGCGGTTGTTGTAGCTCAGGCAACAGGTGATACGTGTGAACGTTGTTGGGTTGTTTCAGAAACAATTGGTAAAGATGCAGAACATGAAACATTATGTGAGCGTTGTGCAACAGTTGTTAAAGAGAACTATGTGAAATAATAAAAAACTGACTGCTCGTAATAGCAGTCAGTTTTTTTATTGATGATATATTGAAATAATTTTAACTCTCTTTCCTACGAAGGAAAAATGTGTGTGAGGTAAGCGTGGAAATTTCGGACACACTAATTGTACATTGCAGCTGGGAGGAATGTACACGTGAATGAAATTTATATGGAAATAAAAGAAGAATTACAATTGATGAGAAAAGAGTTGCAAGAGAGATTGGCTAAAGAAGTAATGCACACATATTATATGGAATTTGGGCAAGAGCTTGGATATGAAATAAAGGAAGAGACAAAGAAAAAATTGCTATTACATGATATAAAAGAGGATTTAAAAGATGTAGAACGTGCATTGTTTAAAATGGAAATAGATATGTACGCTATTTGTGAAGAAACTGGGAGAGTGATTCCTGCAAAACAAATGAAAACAATGCCCACTGCTCGTACGATTTATGAATTTTTCTATGAAAAGGTAAATGTATGAATACGCACAACGATATTATATTACCTTTTTTTAATTTATTTTATTCTTCTATAAAGGTTCATTGTGAAAAGGTTGCAGCTATGCTAAAATTTTGAGGTACACTGTCTTTGTGGGGGAAATGAAAATGATATATTATGTAATAGCGTTATTTGTCATTGCCATCGATCAAATATCGAAGTGGCTAATTGTAAAGAACATGGAATTGGGTACGAGCATTCCGATTATCGATAATGTATTATACATAACATCACATCGAAATAGAGGAGCTGCCTGGGGTATTTTAGAAAATAAAATGTGGTTCTTCTACATTATTACAGTCGTTTTCGTAGCATTTATCGTATTTTATATGAAAAAATATGCAAAAACGGACAAACTTCTAGGTATTTCATTAGGTCTAATTTTAGGCGGAGCAATTGGCAATTTTATTGATCGTGTATTTAGACAAGAAGTAGTGGATTTCATTCACGTGTATATTTTCTCGTACAACTATCCAGTATTCAATATAGCTGACTCAGCGCTATGTATTGGAGTTGTATTAATTATTATTCAAACAGTATTAGAAGGAAAGAAAACGAAGGAGTAATTGAATGAGTGAAGTAGTACAAGTAACAGTTGCAGAAGAACAAAAAAGCGAGCGAATTGATAAATTCGTTGCAGGAATAAACAATGAATGGTCACGTACACAAGCACAGCAATGGATTAAAGATGGTGTTGTGACAGTTAATGGGAAAGCGGTTAAAGGGAATTATAAAGTAAAAGAAAATGATGAAATTATAGTGACGATTCCTGAGCCAGAAGAGTTAGATATTCAACCAGAAGATATGAATTTAGAAATTTATTATGAAGATGCAGATGTACTTGTTGTAAATAAACCGCGTGGCATGGTTGTGCATCCAGCACCAGGGCATACAAGCGGTACGCTTGTAAACGGACTTATGCATCATTGTACAGATTTATCAGGTATTAACGGTGTAATGCGTCCAGGCATAGTACATCGTATTGATAAAGATACATCTGGACTGTTAATGGTTGCTAAAAATGATATGGCGCACGAATCACTTGTAAATCAACTTGTAGCAAAAACGGTAACGAGACGTTATAAAGCGATTGTACACGGTGTAATTCCGCATGATAAGGGAACTATTGATGCTCCAATTGGTCGCGATAAGAAAGAGCGCCAAAGTATGACAGTTGATGAAAATGGTAAGAATGCTGTTACGCACTTCCAAGTGTTAGAACGCTTTAAAGACTTTACACTTGTAGAATGTCGCTTAGAAACGGGACGTACGCACCAAATTCGTGTGCATATGAAGTATATTGGCTATCCACTTGCAGGAGATCCAAAGTACGGTCCGAAGAAAACATTAGATATGAATGGGCAAGCACTTCACGCAGGTATTTTAGGGTTTGACCATCCTCGTACTGGTGAATATATTCAGTTTGAGGCACCGATTCCAGAAGTGTTTGAAGATGCATTAAATATTTTACGAAAATAGTATTGACAAATCATAAGAAAACTGAGATACTGACAACAGTTAAATAATGATCCTTTAACACAGCCCCGTGAGGTTGAGAAGGTAACGGTTTGAAATACTTAGGGTATGCTGTACCCTTTTTTCAAAAGTCCTCTCGCACACGCTGAGAGGACTTTTTTTATACCATTACTCTCACGCAAGAAAAAGAGCTTGGAGGTGTAGAGCATGCAAGAGAAAGCTGTCGTTTTAGATGACCAAATGATTCGCCGCGCTTTAACACGAATTAGTCATGAAATCGTGGAACGAAATAAAGGTGTCGATAATTGTGTTCTTGTCGGAATTAAAACACGTGGAATTTTTATTGCACAACGTTTGGCAGAACGAATTGGTCAAATTGAAGGAAAAGAGATGGAAGTAGGAGAGTTAGATATTACGTTATATCGTGATGATTTAACACTACAATCCAAAAATAAAGAACCACTTGTAAAAGGTTCTGATATCCCTGTAGATATTACGAATAAAAAAGTTATCCTTGTGGATGATGTATTATATACAGGAAGAACAGTTCGAGCAGCAATGGATGCTCTTATGGATTTAGGTAGACCATCGCAAATCCAACTGGCTGTTCTTGTTGATAGAGGACATCGTGAATTACCAATTCGCGCTGATTATGTAGGAAAGAACATTCCAACATCAAGTGAAGAGCGTATCGAAGTTGATTTGCAAGAGACAGATCAACAAGATCGAGTAAGCATATACGATAAGTAAAGCCCTTTTAAATGTAGTCCTGTGAGGCTGCCAAAGGGTCTTGGCTTTCATATGTCAAATTTGGCATACGAAAGTATAGGACTCTTTGTGCACAGGCACAAAGAGTTTTTTTATTGCAAAGAATTAAACTGAAGGAGGATGTAACAATGGAACAAAAGCCAGTGTTAGACGTTAATGAAGTACCGAAACCGGGAAAATGGTTATTTTTAAGTATACAACATTTGTTCGCGATGTTTGGATCAACAGTGCTTGTTCCGTTTTTAACAGGATTGAATCCGTCAGTAGCGTTAATATCAAGTGGATTAGGAACGCTAGCGTTTCTTCTTATAACGAAAGGTCAAGTACCAGCATATTTAGGATCATCATTCGCCTTTATTGCACCAATTATTACAGCAAAAACAGCAGGTGGACCCGGAGCGGCAATGCTTGGTGGCTTGCTAGCAGGACTTGTGTACATCTTAATCTCACTCGGAATTAAGAAATCAGGATCAGAGTGGATTATGAAATTACTACCACCAATCGTAGTTGGTCCAGTAGTAATGGTAATCGGTCTAGCTTTAGCACATACAGCAGTTAACATGGCGATGAACGGTGCGGATGGCAAATATAGCTTTACACACTTTTCAGTAGCATTAGTAACATTAGCAATTACAATTATCTGCTCTATATTCGGAAGAGGATTTTTCAGTATCATACCAGTGTTACTTGGCATTATCGGCGGATATATCTTCGCTTACTTCCAAGGGTTAGTAGACTTAAAGCCGGTAGCTGAGGCAAAATGGTTTGTTGTACCAGATTTCACAGTGCCATTTGTAACATATACACCAGAGTTTTCATGGAAGATTGTACTCTTGATGGTACCAGTTGCACTAGTAACAATATCAGAACATATCGGACATCAAATTGTACTTGGAAATGTTATTAAAAGAGATTTAATTGAAAAACCAGGTTTACACCGTTCAATCTTCGGTGATGGAATAGCAACATTGATCGCATCACTAATCGGTGGGCCACCGAATACAACGTATGGTGAAAACATCGGTGTGCTAGCAATTACGAGAGCATACAGTGTATACTTATTCATCGGTTCAGCGGTGTTCGCAATCATGTTCGGATTTATCGGTAAGATTTCTGCACTGATTCATTCGATCCCAACACCAGTTATGGGTGGTGTATCAATCTTACTATTCGGTGTAATCGCATCAAGCGGATTACGCATGATGGTAGATGATAAAACAGATTTAAGTGACAAACGAAACTTAATGATTGCATCAGTAATACTAGTAATAGGTATTGGTGGAGCGGTACTTCACGTAGGAGAATCATTCCAAGTAGAAGGAATGGCACTAGCAGCAATTGTAGGTGTACTGTTAAATCTACTACTACCGGAAACGAAACAAATAAAACAATCTAAGCAGATTGCTTCATAATAATAACCTTTTAATTCAGTCCTGTGAGACCGGAAAGGGTGGCTTCTTTCTTGCACCCTAGTCTCACACGACTAGGGTATTTTTATGCAAGGGTTGTTATAAAAATACAAAAGTGGTAACATAAAAATCAGAAAGATGAGGGATGACGATGAGCCATTTGTTAACGATGAGTGAATTATCGGAAGTAGAAATTTCAGAAATCCTAAAAGACGCAGAAGATTTTGCGAATGGAAAAGAGAGCAAAACGACAGAGCAAACTTTTGTTGCGAACTTGTTCTTTGAGAATAGTACGAGAACGAGATTTAGCTTTGAAGTTGCTGAGAAGAGATTAGGACTTGATGTTTTAAACTTTTCAGCTGATGCATCTAGCGTACAAAAAGGAGAAACTTTATACGATACGATAAGAACACTAGAATCAATCGGAACAAAAGCGGTGGTCATCCGCCACGAGCAAGATCGCTACTTTGATGAACTAAAAGATCAGGTGAATATCCCGATCTTAAACGCTGGAGATGGATGTGGAAACCACCCAACACAGTGCCTACTCGACCTTCTTACAATTAAACAAGAGTTTGGAAGATTCGAAGGTTTGAAGATTGCAATAGTAGGAGATGTTCGTCATAGCCGAGTAGCACGTTCTAATGCAGAAGCATTAACGAAGCTGGGTGCAACAATTTACTTTGCGAGTCCAGAAGAGTGGAAAGATGAAGACAATACATTTGGAACATACAAACCATTAGATGAACTAGTTCCAGAAGTGGATGTAATGATGTTACTTCGTGTACAACATGAGCGTCATGATCATTATGAAACAGACATTATGAAAGAGTATCATGAGAAACACGGATTAACAGTGGAAAGAGAAAAGCGTATGAAAGAAGGAAGCATTATTATGCATCCAGCTCCTGTAAACCGTGATGTTGAAATTGCAAGTGAACTTGTTGAGTGTGAGCGTTCACGCATATTTAAACAAATGGAAAATGGAGTTTACGTAAGAATGGCTGTACTAAAACGCGCCTTACCAAATGTATTAGGAGGAATGAAACATGAATTACTTGTTTAAAAATGGTCGTTATATGAATGAAGAAGGAAAAATCGTAGCAACAGATCTTCTCGTACAAGACGGTAAAATCGCTAAGGTAGCAGAAAATATTACGGCAGATAATGCTGAAGTAATCGATGTGAACGGAAAGTTAATCGCACCTGGATTAGTAGATGTACACGTACATCTTCGCGAACCAGGTGGTGAACATAAAGAAACAATTGAAACAGGTACACTAGCAGCGGCAAAAGGTGGATTCACTACAATTTGTGCAATGCCAAATACACGCCCGGTACCAGATTGCAGAGAGCATATGGAAGACTTGCAAAATCGTATTAAAGAAAAAGCACATGTTAACGTACTGCCATACGGAGCAATTACAGTACGCCAAGCGGGTTCTGAAATGACAGATTTCGAAACATTAAAAGAACTTGGAGCATTTGCTTTCACTGATGACGGTGTAGGCGTACAAGATGCTAGCATGATGTTAGCTGCTATGAAGCGTGCAGCGAAATTAAATATGGCAGTAGTTGCGCACTGTGAAGAGAATACTCTTATTAATAAAGGTTGTGTACATGAAGGGAAGTTTTCTGAGAAACACGGATTAAACGGTATCCCATCAGTATGTGAATCTGTACATATTGCAAGGGATATACTGCTTGCTGAAGCAGCAGATTGTCACTATCACGTATGTCACGTAAGTACGAAAGGCTCAGTACGCGTAATTCGTGATGCGAAACGCGCTGGAATTAAAGTAACAGCAGAGGTAACACCTCATCACTTAGTGTTATGTGAAGATGATATCCCATCAGCTGATCCTAACTTTAAAATGAACCCACCGCTTCGTGGAAAAGAAGACCATGCAGCATTAATTGAAGGTTTATTAGATGGAACGATTGATATGATCGCAACTGATCATGCACCGCATACAGCGGAAGAGAAAGCACAAGGAATTGAAAGAGCACCATTCGGGATTACTGGTTTTGAAACAGCATTCCCACTTCTATACACAAACCTTGTGAAAAAAGGAATTATTACATTAGAGCAATTAATTCAATTCTTAACAGAAAAGCCAGCTGATACATTCGGCTTAGAAGCAGGTCGCCTGAAAGAAGGTAGAACAGCTGATATTACAATCATTGATTTAGAACAAGAAGAAGAGATTGATCCAACAACATTCTTATCAAAAGGAAAAAATACACCATTCGCAGGTTGGAAATGCCAAGGATGGCCGGTAATGACAATCGTTGGTGGTAAGATCGCATGGCAAAAGGAGAGTGCATTAGTATGAAAAGACAACTTATCTTAGAAGATGGAACAGTATTAATTGGAAAAGGTTTCGGAGGAGAAATCGAAAAGTCAGGTGAGGTTGTATTTACAACAGGAATGACTGGATATCAAGAAACATTATCTGATCCATCATATTGCGGTCAAATTGTAACATTCACGTACCCATTAATCGGAAACTACGGCATCAACCGTGACGATTTTGAATCGATTCACCCATCTGTAAATGGTTTAATCGTAAACGAAATTTGTGATCACCCATCAAACTTCCGTAATGAAATTTCGTTAAATGATTACTTAAAAGAAAGAAACATCCCAGGATTAGCAGGGATTGATACGAGAAAATTAACGAGAAAAATTCGTCAATACGGTACATTACGCGGACGCCTTTGTAACATGGATGCAGATGTAGAGTACATCGTGAGCCAATTAAAAGCGACAGTATTTACAGATCATGTAAAACGCGTATCAACGAAAGATCCATACCCAAGCCCAGGCCGCGGACATCGCGTTGTACTAGTAGACTTTGGAATGAAACATGGTATTTTACGAGAATTAAATAAACGTGACTGTGATGTAATTGTAGTACCTTACAATACAACAGCAGAAGAGATTTTACGCCTTAGC
The DNA here is from genome assembly GCF_000633475.1 of Bacillus sp. H1a. Lineage (NCBI taxonomy): Bacteria > Bacillati > Bacillota > Bacilli > Caryophanales > Bacillaceae > Bacillus > Bacillus sp. H1a. The sequence continues at coordinate 15,538 of NZ_AYMH01000020.1, forward strand.
CCAGATGGAATTATGTTAAGTAACGGACCTGGGGATCCAAAAGATGTACCAGAAGCAATTGAAATGTTAAAAGACATTATCGGTAAAGTTCCTTTATTCGGAATTTGCTTAGGACATCAACTATTCGCTCTAGCATCTGGTGCGAATACAAGTAAGTTAAAATTCGGCCACCGTGGTTTAAACCATCCGGTAAAAAATCTTGCAACTGGAAAAGTAGCAATTACATCTCAAAACCATGGTTATGCAGTAGAAGAGGAATCAGTTGAAAGTACAGAGCTTGAAATTACACATGTTGCCTTAAATGATGGAACAGTAGAAGGTCTTCGTCATAAGAAGTTCCCAGCATTTACAGTTCAATACCATCCAGAAGCTTCAGCAGGACCAGAAGATGCAAATGATTTATTCGAAGATTTCTTAACAATGATTGAAAACTTCAAGAAAGAAGGGGAAGAGTTATGCCAAAACGCCTAGACATTAACACAATTTTAGTAATCGGATCAGGACCAATTGTAATTGGGCAAGCAGCGGAGTTTGACTACTCTGGTACACAAGCTTGTCAATCTCTTAAAGAGGAAGGTTACAAAGTAATCCTTGTTAACTCTAACCCAGCGACAATTATGACAGACACTGCAACAGCAGATAAAGTATACATTGAGCCTTTAACATTAGAATTCGTAAGCCGAATCATTCGTAAAGAACGTCCAGATGCAATCCTACCAACATTAGGTGGTCAAACAGGGTTGAATATGGCTGTTGAACTTGCGAAATCAGGCATACTTGAAGAGTGCGGAGTTGAAATTTTAGGAACAAAATTATCAGCAATCGAGCAAGCGGAGGATCGTGATTTATTCCGTACATTAATGCAGGAATTAAATGAACCAACACCACCAAGCGAAATTATTCATAACCTTGATGAAGCATATGGCTTTGTAAACGAAATTGGTTATCCAGTAATCGTTCGTCCAGCATTCACATTAGGCGGAACGGGCGGCGGTATTTGCCATAACGAAGAAGAGTTAATTGAAATCGTAACAAGTGGTTTAAAACATAGTCCAGTAACACAATGTTTATTAGAGAAAAGTATTGCTGGCTGTAAGGAAATTGAATATGAAGTAATGCGTGATTCAAATGATAACGCGATTGTAGTATGTAACATGGAAAACATCGATCCAGTTGGTGTTCATACAGGTGATTCTATCGTTGTAGCACCGAGCCAAACGCTAAGCGACCGTGAATACCAAATGTTACGTAACACTTCATTACGAATTATTCGTGCACTAGGAATTGAAGGTGGATGTAACGTTCAGCTTGCACTAGATCCATATAGCTTCCAATACTATGTAATCGAAGTAAACCCACGTGTAAGTCGTTCATCTGCACTAGCATCTAAAGCAACTGGATATCCAATTGCGAAATTAGCAGCGAAAATTGCAGTCGGCTTAACATTAGATGAAATCGTAAACCCAGTAACACAAAAAACTTACGCTTGCTTCGAGCCAGCATTAGACTATGTTGTTTCAAAAATTCCACGCTGGCCATTTGATAAGTTTGAATCAGCGAACAGAACACTTGGAACGCAAATGAAAGCAACTGGTGAAGTTATGTCAATCGGACGTAACTTAGAAGAATCATTATTAAAAGCGGTTCGTTCTTTAGAGCTTGGCATTTATCACCTAGAATTAGACCACTTAAAAGAACTTGATAAAGAAACAATGAAAAAACGCATTATTAAAGCAGATGATGAGCGACTGTTTATCGTAGCAGAAGCGATTCGTCAAGGTGTAACGAAAGAAGAAATTAACGAATGGTGTGAAATGGACTTCTTCTTCTTACAAAAAGTTGAAAACATCGTAAATATGGAACGCGAAGTAAAAGCGAATGTAGGAAATATGGAAGTACTACAAACTGCGAAAGAAATGGGATTCAGCGATCACTACATTGCAGCTGCTTGGAACAAAACGGAGCGCGAAATTTACGATATGCGTAAAGAGAATAATATGACGCCAGTATTCAAAATGGTAGATACTTGTGCGGCAGAGTTTGAATCTGCAACACCGTATTACTACAGCACATACGCTGATGAGAACGAATCAATTGTAACAGATCGTAAGAGTGTAGTAGTTCTAGGATCTGGTCCAATCCGTATCGGTCAAGGTGTTGAGTTTGACTATGCAACAGTTCACTCAGTATGGGCAATTAAAGAAGCTGGATATGAAGCAATTATCATTAACAATAACCCAGAAACTGTTTCAACAGACTTCAGTATCTCTGACAAATTATACTTTGAACCATTAACAATCGAAGATGTAATGCACATCATCGATTTAGAAAAACCAGAAGGCGTTATCGTTCAGTTCGGTGGACAAACGGCAATTAACTTAGCGGCGAAATTAGAAGAACACGGTGTGAAGATTTTAGGAACATCACTTGAAGACTTAGACCGCGCAGAAGATCGTGATAAATTCGAAGCTGCTTTAACAAAACTTGGTATCCCACAACCAGTTGGTAAAACAGCAACAACTGTAGAACAAGCGGTAGCAATCGCTGAAGAAATTGGTTACCCAGTATTAGTAAGACCATCTTACGTACTAGGTGGACGTGCGATGGAAATTGTATATCGTCAAGAAGAACTACTGCACTATATGAAGAACGCGGTTAAAGTTCATGCGGATCACCCAGTATTAATTGACCGCTACATGGTTGGTAAAGAAATTGAAGTAGATGCAATTTCAGACGGTGAAAATGTATTCATTCCAGGTATTATGGAACATATTGAACGCGCTGGAGTGCACTCTGGGGATTCAATTGGAGTATATCCACCACAAAGCTTATCTGAAAAACTAAAAGAACAAATTATTGAACATACAATTGCACTTGGAAAAGGTTTAAACATTGTTGGATTACTAAATATCCAGTTTGTAGTATTCAAAGATGAAGTGTATGTAATTGAAGTAAATCCACGTGCGAGCCGTACAGTACCATTCTTAAGTAAAATTACAGGCGTACCGATGGCGAATGTTGCAACGAAAGTTATTTTAGGTCAAAACCTTGTAGAACAAGGATATGGAACTGGCTATCACCCAGAAGAGAAGGAAGTGTATGTAAAAGCTCCAGTATTCTCATTTGCGAAACTACGCTCAGTTGATACAACATTAGGGCCTGAAATGAAATCAACAGGTGAAGTAATGGGTAAAGACTTAACGCTTGAAAAAGCATTATACAAAGGGCTAGTTGCTTCTGGAATTAACATTCCAACGCACGGATCAGTAATCATTACTGTAGCTGATAAAGACAAAGAAGAAGCGATGGAAATTGCAAAACGTTTCCACGAAATCGGCTATAACTTATTAGCAACAGCTGGAACAGCACAATCGTTAGCAGAGCAAAATATTCCAGTGCAAGTTGTAAACAAAATTGATTCTGAAGAATACAACTTACTTGATATTATCCGTCAAGGAAAAGCACAGTTTGTAATCAATACATTAACAAAAGGAAAACAACCAGCGCGTGATGGTTTCCGCATTCGCCGTGAATCAGTAGAAAATGGTGTGGCTTGCTTAACATCACTTGATACAACGAGAGCAATCTTGAGAGTACTAGAATCTATGACATTCTCAGCTCATTCAATGAAAGAAATTACGCAAACGAAGCTTCACGAGGTGGTACATGCATGATGCAAAAGCAAAATATGATCGTCGTTAACCAAAAAGAAATCGCAAAAAACATTTACGAATTAGTGCTTCAAGGGGATCTGGTGCAACAAATGAACGATCCAGGGCAGTTTGTACACATAAAGGTAGCAGAGGGCATTACGCCCCTTCTGCGCCGCCCAATTAGTATTTGTAATGTCGATCAAGACAAGAACGAATTTACAATGCTATATCGTGCGGAAGGACAAGGAACAAAAACATTAGCAAAAAGAAAACAAGGTGAACTTGTAGATGTGTTAGGACCACTTGGTCATGGATTTCCTGTAGAAGAAGCGGAAGCTGGACAAACGGCTTTATTAGTAGGCGGGGGAATTGGTGTACCACCACTATATGAATTGTCGCAGCGTCTTGTAGCAAAGGGAGTACGCGTTATTCATATCTTAGGTTTCCAAACGAAAGATGTTGTCTTCTATGAAGAGAAATTCGCAGAGCTTGGTGATACGTATGTTGCAACAGTTGATGGTACGCACGGTACGAAAGGGTTTGTAACAGATGTAATTGATAGCTATGGAATTGACTTTGACATTCTATACTCATGTGGACCTTTAGCGATGCTTCGTGCATTAGAAGGACGCTATAAAGAGAGAAAAGCCTACATTTCATTAGAAGAACGTATGGGCTGTGGCATCGGAGCATGTTTCGCATGTGTATGTCATTTGCAAGCAGATCCGAGTGGACATTCTTACAAGAAGGTGTGTAGCGACGGACCAGTATTTCCAATCGGGGAGGTTGTACTATGAACAGATTGCAAGTTGAATTACCAGGGTTATCATTAAAAAATCCAATCATCCCAGCATCTGGTTGCTTCGGATTTGGTCGTGAGTATGCACAATTCTATGATTTAAGTGTACTTGGATCAATTATGATTAAAGCGACGACAGAACAACCTCGTTATGGAAATCCAACGCCTCGTGTTGCTGAAACACCAGGTGGAATGCTAAATGCAATTGGGCTTCAAAATCCTGGGTTAGAAAAGGTAATGAATTCTGAATTACCTTTTCTAGAGCAATTTGATCTTCCGATTATTGCAAATGTTGCTGGTTCACAAGCTGAGGATTACGTAGCGGTTGCGAAGGAAATTTCAAAAGCACCAAATGTTCATGCGCTAGAATTAAATATTTCTTGTCCAAACGTAAAAACGGGTGGTATCGCTTTTGGTACAAATCCTGAAATTGCTGCTGATTTAACGAAGCGAGTAAAAGAGGTTTCTGAAGTGCCGGTATATGTGAAATTGTCACCGAACGTGGCAAACATTGTGGAGATTGCAAAAGCAATTGAAAATGCAGGTGCGGACGGTTTAACGATGATTAATACATTGCTTGGTATGCGTCTAGATTTAAAAACTGCAAAACCAATTTTAGCAAACCGTACGGGCGGACTATCAGGGCCTGCGATTAAGCCAGTAGCAATTCGTATGGTACATGAAGTAAGTCAAGCTGTTAACATTCCGATTATCGGAATGGGTGGTATTGAAACTGCGGAAGATGTAATTGAATTCTTCTACGCTGGCGCAAGCGCAGTTGCAGTAGGGACAGCGAACTTTATTGATCCGTTCGTTTGTCCAACGATCATTGAAGAGTTACCTGCATTACTAGATGAGTTAGGATTTGACCACATTTCGGAATGTCAAGGAAGGAGCTGGAAGCAAACATGTCACAGTCGTTAATCGTTGCACTGGATTTTCCAGGTAAGAAAGAGGTAGAACAATTTTTACATCACTTTGAAGGGGAAGAGTTATTTGTCAAAGTTGGTATGGAGTTGTTTTATAAAGAGGGACCTGCAATTATTACGTACTTAAAGGAAAAAGGACATAAAATCTTTCTAGATTTAAAGCTTCATGATATTCCGAATACAGTAAAAAGCGCTATGCGCAGCCTAGCTAGTCTAGATGTTGATATGGTAAATGTTCATGCTGCTGGGGGAAGCAGTATGATGAAAGCTGCGATCGAGGGATTAGAGGAAGGTAAGCAAGAAGGAAAAGAGAGACCGATTTGTATTGCAGTTACACAACTAACAAGCACTTCGGAAGCTATGATGAAAAAAGAGATTGGTATTGAGAAAACGTTAGAAGAAGCGGTTGCTCATTATGCCAAATTAACGAAAGAAAGTGGACTTGATGGAGTTGTTTGTTCAACACTTGAAGTACCAAAATTACGTGAAGTATGCGGGGAAACATTTGTAACAGTAACACCGGGGATTCGTCTTGCAAGTGATGATGTGAATGACCAAGTGCGCGTTGCAACACCGAAACGTGCGAGGGAACTTGGTTCAAGCTACATCGTAGTTGGACGTAGTATTACAAAAGCAGAAAATCCGCTTGAAGCGTATAAAACAGTAAAACAACAGTGGGAAGGTGTAACAGTATGAAAAAAGAAATCGCATCGCATTTATTAGAAATTGGAGCAGTATTTTTACAACCGAATGATCCATTCACTTGGTCTTCTGGTATGAAATCACCAATTTATTGTGATAATCGTTTAACTTTATCTTATCCAAAAGTACGCCAAGCGATTGCAGCTGGATTAGAAGAGTTAATTAAAGAGCACTTCCCAACTGTAGAAGTTATTGCAGGAACAGCAACTGCTGGTATTGCGCACGCTGCATGGGTAAGTGATCGTATGGATTTACCAATGTGCTACGTACGTAGTAAAGCAAAAGGACACGGTAAAGGGAACCAAATCGAAGGAAAAGCTGAAAAAGGTCAAAAAGTAGTTGTAGTAGAAGATTTAATTTCAACTGGTGGTAGTGCAATTACATGTGTAGAAGCACTTCGCGAAGCTGGTTGTGAAGTATTAGGAATCGTATCAATCTTCACATACGAGCTTGAGTCAGGAAAAGAGAAACTAGAAGCAGCAAAGGTAGCATCATATTCTTTAAGTGATTACAGTGCATTAACTGAAGTTGCAGCAGAAAAAGGTATGATCGGACAAGCTGAAACGAAAAAATTACAAGAGTGGCGTAAAAATCCAGCTGACGAGGCTTGGGTTACAGCGTAACACGAAAAAAGACGACCGCGGGGGGAAACGCGGTCGTTTTTTTTATATCATTGTTAAAATTTCATGTAAAGAACATATAGTAGGAACATCGCACTTGAGCTGCGAGTTATCCCGATTTAACCATATCCCTTGCATTCCAGCTATTGTACTACTAATTGCATCTGTTTCTAATCGATCGCCAATATAATAGCAATCTTTTAGTTCAAAATTAGATTGTAATCCGGCCATTTGAAAAATTGCTGGATCGGGTTTTGAAATCCCGATTTTACTAGAAGTAAAAATATAGCTGAAATATTGTAGAATATTTAAAGCGGTCAACTTTTCAATTTGTTGTTCATAATCGCCGTTACTAATGATGCCTAATGAATATCCTTTTTGCTTTAAGGATTGTAATGTATATAGTACATCTTCAAATGCAATCCAGTTTATTTTATACAGTTCGATATATTGATTGAATCTTTGCTTAGATTCCTTAAGTGATAAATGTACTTCATATGCTTTAAATAAATGATACATTCGCAATGCTTGTTGCTCATGGAAGGATAATTAATTGGATGAAAATTTATTGAAATATTGTTCGGATAATTCATGCCACAGTTTCGTAGCCTCTAATTCGTTTCCTAGAAAAATATCAATATACTTCTGGAAGAAATGTGAAATGCCATTTCTCTCAGCGGCGTCATAATCAAGTAGAGTTCCATCGATATCAAAGAAAATCATATTAAAATCTCCTTACTAATAATTACTTATTGCTTTCTGCAACTTCATATCCTCTCACAAATAATAGAGTCATATAAGAAACGATAAATGAGAAGATGCTGTACATGCCAACCCAAAAGAAAAATTTTGGAGTAAAGGCGATAACACCTATTATTAAAAAACTAGCAAACGTTACAATTGGCATTACGTAATACATTCTCGTTCTACGTGTCCCAATTATTGAAACAATAAAGATAAGTAATGGACAAATTAATAAGAAGAAAATCAATTCATTCATAGTTATGTCCCCTTTTTTAGTAGAAGTTATTTGGTTCTCATAAACGTTTTGAATAATTGCTCTCCTAAAATAATTTCGCTAAGTGACAAAAAACACCTTTTGAAAGTCGTATCTTTTCTAAGAATAAAAAAAGTAATGATAGTGAGTAAAAAAAAATATTTGCTAACGAATAGAAATAAATAAAAAAGTGCTACCTTATTCGGTGGCACTTTTTTACTTTACTGAATGAGATTTTTGCATCTTTTTAATTAATCGAATTTGTCCACGGTGATTGATTTCATCTTCAAATACGTGAAGCTTTAACAAGGAATAACAATTAGTTCCCTATTTGCTTTTGTAATAACTTCATATCCGTCTTTTGTAATGACGATATCATCTTCAATTCTACAACCGCCCCAGTTTGGTATGTAAATTCCCGGTTCCACTGTAACAACCATGCCTTCTTGTAAAGTAGCTTTACTTTCTTGAGATAGACGAAGAGGTTCATGTATTTCTAAGCCAAGACCGTGCCCGGTAGAGTGGCCAAAATATTGACCGTATCCATGTTCTGTAATGTAATCTCTTGTTATATCATCGATACTTTTCGCAGCTTCGCCTGGCTTAATTGCTTCGGTTCCACGTTTTAATGCTTCTCGTACAACATTGTATATTTTTTTGAATTCTTCGGATGGCTCGCCAATCGCTACAGTCCGTGTTATATCGGAACAATAGCCATTGTAAAGTGCACCGAAATCTAATGTAACGATATCGTCACGCTCAATTATTTTATCCGATGCAACTCCATGAGGAAGAGAAGAACGAACACCCGAAGCTACAATGATTTGGAATGATGAAGATGTAGCTCCTCTTTTTCGCATGAAAAATTCTAATTCATCTCGGACATCGGTCTCACTTATTCCTGGTTTTAGAAAGTTGAGAATGTGGTGGAAAGCTTCGTCAGCAATATGAGCTGCAATTTTCATTATTTCTATTTCGGGAGTGTCTTTAATAATACGAATATCTTCGATGATTTCACACACCTGAACTATTTCCGCATGTATATATTTTTGTAAGTTCTTATATTGTTGTAGAGTCATGTTATTTTCTTCAATTCCAAGTTTTTGAATGTTTAATTTCGATACTTGATTTGCAATTTCTTCTTCTAAATTTCCTTTATGCATAATAATTTCTGCTTCTTTTATTTGTGATTTCGCTTGATCTACATAGCGAAAGTCGGTTATAAAAATAGCTTTATCCGCAGAGATTAAGACGACGCCAGCGCTACCTGTAAAGCCTGTTGCATATTGACGATTTTCTTTTTTTGTAATAAGTAATCCATCAATTCCGTAGTTATGTAGTTGTTTTTGTATTTTATTAATTCTTAAAGTCATGTTAATGCCCCCTTTTCACAGTATTGAATAAAGCAAGTAGCGTGCCAAAATCTATATTTAGAGAAAAGATAGTGGGAATTGCATATATTTTAGAGAAGGTAAGAAATTTAGCCCACTATTTGTGGAAGGTGGGCTACTCGTGAAATACAGATTGCTTCAATTATCAGTGGGGGAATGAAAAATACATCGATTCAAAATTCACTTTCTTTACACACTGTAAAAAAAATTATACAAATACGAAATAGCGTGTCAAATTTTTTGACAATATTGAAGTTAGGAAAGAAAAGTATAAGCGATTTTTAGATTATATATTTGGAAAAGTAGTATATTTCTTGTTTTATTTGAATATAAAATTTAATATATAAACAAATGATGATTATTGATATAATAGGTAATTTTTGGATTTCTCTCGAAGATAGGAATGCGTAACGAATATAAATGAATAAGGAATGTGAGTACATGAAGAAATTAAGTAAATTAAGTAAATTAATGTCATTTTGTTTGGTGACTAGTATGCTTGTTGTAACAGGCTGTGAAAAAAGTAATAACAACGTTCAACTCAATGAAAAAGTTGATCAGCTGGATGAAGCGCCAGAGGTGACAGAGAAAGAAGCTAAAAAGATCGTAAGAAAGAGTGTAGATGAAATTGCAAACTCTTTTAGTGAAATGGAAAAAGAAAATGGATGGAGTCGAAATAATCCTGGAGATTTGGATACAGCTAAAAAAGGGGTTAAGGGATTAGTTTCAAATAAGTTTGTAGAGAATCAGCTTCCTGGATTAATTGATACATTTAATAGGTCAAGAGAAACGGATATGTTGCCATTTCCTATTCATATTGAGCCAGAAGTGAGGCTAACTTATTCGCAGAAAAATGATGTTTTAAAGATTGAGACACTCACCCTTGCAAATGATATGGGGAATGAAGCGGAGACGTGGGAATTTATTTTAGTTTATAAAGATGGAAAATGGTTAATGGATAGATGGTCATCAAATACTCCAGCAGATTTAAAGTTAACTAAAGAAGAAGCTAACGAACTTCTTAGAGTTCAAGGTTTCAAGAATGTCTCTTTTGTTAGAGAAGAGAATAGTGGCGATAAGAAATATATTTTTAAAGAAAGTAACGGGGTAGTTGCTGTGGACGCCCAAACATCTGTTATTACATACAATGTAGGGGATAAAAAACAAGAAAAGATAACGAAAGAAGATGTTATTCAAGAACAAGAAACAGCTAAGAGAAATGATTCCAGTACGTATACTAACTCAAAAGAAGAGAAGCAGCTCAAAAAAGAATCTTCTTCAGCATTAGGTAAAACTAAGGTTCTAAATGAGTTAGCAGCTCTAGAAAATCAAGAAAAACATACGAACGTTATGACAACAAACGATATAGTAAATGAAATAGAAGGAAATTATCAATTGTGGGATAGTAAATTAAATGAAATTTACAACACATTAAAAAATACTATGTCCCCTGATGCATTTCAGTCGTTAAAAACGAAACAAATTGTGTGGGTTAAAGAAAAAGAAAGTAAAGTTAAAGCAATTGGTACTGATCCAAACAATGGAACGATGAGACGTATAGAAGCTTCAGAGGAGAAATATAAGATGACAAAAGAAAGATGTTACGAATTAGTTAATGGATATATGAACTAAACTAAAAACATAAAAAAATGCGTTGCTTACAAGCAACGCATTTTTAAGTATTTACGCTTTTAATTTCATTACTGTGTCGGCATCCGGCGTTACATATATTGTTTGTTGATTATCATATGTAACAAATCCCAGTTTTGCACCGCTCGGTTTTTTGACATGGCGTATTTTTGTGAAATCTACAGGAACAGAGCTAGAATCTTTTGCTTTACTGTAATAAGCGGCTATTTTAGCAGCTTCTAGTAAAGTTTCTTCAGCAGGCTCCAAAGAACGAATGACAACGTGAGACCCAGGTATGTCTTTTGTATGTAACCAAATCTCATCACGACGAGCGAATTTCGTTGTTAAATAATCATTTTGTTTATTATTTTTACCGACGAAAATTTCTGTGCCATCACTAGCCAAATATTTATCCAATATTGGTTTAGTTGGTTTTTTCTTTGCATTCTTCGTCTTACGACTACGCACATAACCTTCTTCAGCTAGTTCCTCACGAATTTCTTCAATGTCTTTTGAAGAAGCAGCTTCCATTTGTTGCAGTAAGCTATCAAAATAAAGAATTTCTTCATTTGTTTTTTCGATTTGTTCTTCTACAATAGCAACCGAATTTTTCGCTTTTTGGTACTTTTGGAAATAGCGCTGTGCATTTTCAGATGGTGTTTTTAAAGGATCTAATGTGATTTTTACAGTTCCACTATTTTCGTCGTAATAGTTAACAACTTCAATATCTTTATCCCCTTTTTTCAAAGCATACATATTGGCTGTAAGTAGCTCTCCAAATAATTGATATTTATCTGCTTTTCCAGCGTCTTGTAATGTTTTTTCTAGTTTAATTAGCTTCTTTTCATTTTTTGACTTTTCATTTTGCATAAATCGCTCTAAATCGTGAGCTTGTTGTTTTACACGATCGCGCTCTGCTTTACCAAAGAAGAAACGATCCAACAATTCACTAACAGACGAAAATGTTTTTTCATTTCCTTGCAAGTGAGAAAGAGGGAATAGGTAAAAGAACTCTTTTCCATTTGCAGTTATCATTGTTGGCACGTACTGATGCGTTAGTAGTGGTTTTTGCAAGATGAAGAAAGCTTCAGATAATGCTTTTTCATTTACCATACCTGCTTTTTTCACAACTTCTTTTGCAAAGAGTGGAGAAATCCCCATAAAAGCTCCGACAAGCTGTTTATCCATATTTCCAGATAAAAAGTCTAGTGGTCTAATAAAATCATCCGCATTTTCAATGTGCAGTGGGTTGATTTTATGTTGGGCTGGTGGTGCAACATATTCAGCTCCCGCATATACAGTTCGATGACGGTTCACGGCTAAAGAAACGTGTTTTAAGCTATCTAAAATAACATTTGTTTTCGTATCTACTAAGATAATGTTACTGTGTCGTCCCATTATTTCGATTACTAATGTTTTTAATGATTCGTCTCCAATTTCATTACGACTGCGAACTGTAATTTGAATAATACGTTCCAAGTCAATTTGTTCAATTTTTTCAATAAACCCACCCTCTAAATGTTTGCGAAGAAGCATACAAAACATCGGCGGTATCGCTGGTGAATCATAGTTTTGATTCGTTAAGTGCATACGCGCATAAGTAGGATGAGATGAAAGAATCAGCTTTTGGTTTTTTCCGTTTGCTCGAATATGTAATAAAATTTCATATTTTGAGGGTTGATATATTTTTGAAATTCTTCCTGTTTGAAGAGAATTTGCAATTTCATGTGTAATCGCTCTTGTGAATAATCCATCGAATGCCATGAATGAACACTCCTTTCTAACTAAAAGTTAATTATAGCATTTTTTTGGACGAGGCTGAATAAGCTTTCATTAGAGTATGTCTGGAATCAGGAGGTCGATGGCAGGATGAACTGGTATGAAATGCGTGCACATGAAGTGGAGGAAAGAACGAATACGAATGTGGAGGTAGGTCTTACAGAGCAAGAAGCAGAGGGGCGATTAAAGAAATTTGGTACAAATGAATTGGAAGAAGCAAAGCGCCCTTCTGCGCTTATGGTGTTTTTAGCGCAATTTAAAGATTTTATGGTGCTTGTTTTATTTGGTGCTACAATTATTTCGGCTTTTTTAGGAGAGTATATCGACTCTATTGCAATTGTTGCAATCGTTATTATTAATGGTATCCTAGGTTTCTTTCAAGAGAGGAAAGCTGAAAAATCGTTGGAAGCTTTAAAAGAATTGGCCGCTCCTCAAGTTACTGTACTAAGAAATGGAAAGTGGATAAAGGCACCGTCTAAAGCGCTTGTACTAGGTGATATTATTAAGTTTTCAAGTGGTGACCGTATTGGCGCGGATGTTCGACTTGTGGAATCCTCAAGTTTATATATTGAAGAGTCGGCTCTTACAGGAGAGTCAGTGCCTGTGCAAAAGAAGGTAGAGGCGTTACAAGGTCAAGATGTTTCAATTGGGGATCAAAAAAACATGGCATTTATGGGGACGATGATAACGAGAGGTGCTGGAACAGGAGTAGTCGTAGCAACTGGAATGAATACAGCTATGGGGCAAATTGCAAATATGTTGCAAAATGCTGAGCAAATGGAAACGCCATTACAAAGAAGATTAGAACAGCTTGGGAAAATTTTGATTATTGTCGCTCTTATTTTGACAGCTCTTGTTGTACTAGCCGGTGTATATCAAGGGAATGAAGTGTATCACATGTTTTTGGCTGGGGTTTCGCTCGCTGTTGCGGCTATTCCGGAAGGATTGCCAGCAATCGTTACGGTTGCGTTATCACTTGGCGTACAGCGCATGATTAAAAAGAAGGCGATTGTGCGAAAGCTGCCGGCTGTAGAAACATTAGGCTGCGCCTCTGTTATTTGCTCAGATAAAACAGGAACAATGACACAAAATAAAATGATGGTAACGCATATGTGGTCAGGTGGAGAATTGTGGAAGGTAACAGGTCAAGGTTATGAGCCAACAGGTTCGTTTATGAAGGGTGAAAAAGTAATTGACCCTGCTAAGACGAAATCACTTTATCAACTACTTACATTTGGCTGTTTATGTAATAATGCGAATGTTATTCAAAAGAAAAAGACGTATGTGTTAGATGGAGATCCAACAGAGGGAGCTCTCGTTGCAGCAGCAATGAAGGCGGGGATATCACGTGAAGCTCTTAAAGGAAAGTTTGAAGTCATTCGTGAATTTCCTTTTGATTCAACTAGAAAAATGATGAGCGTTATCGTTCGTGATCGTGAAGGCAAAAAATTTGTTATTACAAAAGGAGCACCAGATGTTCTATTGCAAATGAGCCAAACAATTTTATGGGGAAATAAACAGCAGCCTTTAAGTGAACTGTACCGAAAAGAAGTGCAGGCAGCGATTCATAGTTTGGGAAGTCAAGCTTTACGAACGATTGCGGTGGCATTTAAACCGTTAAAAATTACAGATTCAATTGAACATGAAAGAGAAGTCGAGCAGGATTTTATGCTTGTTGGAATACAAGGAATGATAGATCCGCCAAGACCAGAAGTTGCACAAGCGGTGAAAGAGTGTAAGGAAGCTGGTATTAGAACGGTAATGATTACGGGAGATCATAAAGTGACAGCAATGGCAATTGCGGAACAGTTAGGGGTTTTACCACCGGGTGGACGCGTTGTAGAAGGAGTAGAACTTGCGAATATGGATGTGGAGGCATTAGAAAATATTGTGGAAGATACGTATGTATTCGCTCGTGTGTCTCCTGAGCATAAATTGAAAATTGTTAAGGCATTGCAAAATAGGGAGCATATAGTAGCTATGACAGGTGATGGAGTGAACGATGCTCCAGCTATTAAAACAGCCGATATAGGGATTGCGATGGGGATTACAGGGACAGATGTTGCAAAAGAAGCTTCTTCACTTGTGTTGTTAGATGACAACTTCGCCACGATTAAATCGGCGATTAAAGAAGGTAGAAACATATATGAAAATATCCGGAAGTTTATTCGGTATTTGTTAGCATCTAATGTTGGTGAAATTTTAGTTATGTTATTTGCGATGTTACTTGCTTTGCCATTGCCGATGGTTCCGATTCAAATTTTGTGGGTGAACTTAGTTACTGATGGTTTACCAGCGATGGCATTAGGGTTGGATAAAGCTGAAGGAGATGTGATGAAGCGAACGCCACGCCATCCGAAAGAAGGGGTATTTGCTAGAGGGCTTGCGTGGAAAATTATAAGTCGTGGTTTTCTAATCGGAGCAGTGACATTAGTAGCGTTTATTATTGCATTTAACCAGCATCCGAACGAATTGAAGTATGCACAAACAGTAGCATTCGCAACATTAGTACTTGCTCAGCTTATTCATGTATTTGATTGTCGCAGTGAACATTCTATATTTCATCGCAACCCATTTGGAAATATATATTTAGTAGGAGCGGTTATTATTTCCTTATTGTTAATGCTTGTAGTTATTTATTATCCGCCATTACAACCGATTTTTAGCACATTGCCGATACAAGCACGAGATTGGTTGTTAATTGGAGGATTAGCATCTATTCCGACATTCTTATTAGTAGGATCCTTATTAACAAGAAAAAAGGAGGAAAAGAAAAAACCACTGTTATATAAGAAGGGATTAAACTTGAAATAGTCAATAATATGAAAATGTGATATAATTTACAGAAGGTAGTAGAGTTGCATCTCTATTACCTTTTTCATTGAGTTATTTCATGGCTTGGATGTGATAAAGATGATTTGTAGTATGACAGGATTTGGAAGGTCGAAAGTAGAAAACGATACTTTTCAAATTACAGTAGAAATGAAGTCGGTGAACCATCGCTTTTTAGAAATGAGTATTCGACTTCCGAAGCAAATGATGGTGTTTGAAGATAAAATTCGTAAAATAATTGCAGAACAAGTTCGCCGTGGACGTATTGAAGTGTCTATTAGTATAACAGGTGAAGGGCTTGTTGAAAGAAAATTAAGTGTGAATTGGGAGCTTCTTGAACAGTACCAATCCATTATGGAAGATATAAAAGGAAAATTTCAATTACAAGATTCTATTACACTTCAACAATTAATGGGAATGCCAGAAGTAACGGCAATTGAAGAAATAGAAAATGTAAATGTACAATTTGAAAACAATTTATATGAGGCTGTTCGCCAAGCTGCTCATATGTTGAAAACGATGAGAGAGGGCGAAGGAGAACGATTACATAAAGATATAGCGTATCGTTTGCAAGAGATTCACAATTGTGTAAATGCAATTATCCCACATGCGCCAATTGTTACACAAAAATATCGTGAACGATTAGAAAATCGCTTAAAAGAATTACATAATCAAGATTTAGATGAACAACGATTGCTAACAGAGGTGGCAATATTTGCAGAGCGTTCAGATATTCACGAAGAACTAGTACGCTTACAAAGTCATTTAGATCAATTTCGTGAAGCACTGCAAATTGAAGAGCCTGTTGGAAGGAAAATGGACTTCATCGTGCAAGAGATGCATAGAGAAGTTAATACGATTGGTTCTAAGGCAAATGACTTAACAATTTCAAAATATGTCGTAGAAATGAAAAATAACCTTGAAAAAATTCGTGAACAAGTACAAAATATTGAGTAGCTTTCAAAAAATATATAAAGTTATACGTGGTGGAGAAATCGGATAGACTTACTAGGAGGCGCAAACTATGGCCATGAGGTTTTTAAATATTGGATATGGAAACATTGTATCTGCTCATCGAATTATTGCTATTGTAAGTCCGGAGTCAGCTCCTATTAAACGAACAGTACAGGAAGCACGTGAACATAATGCTTTGCTTGATGCTACGTATGGGAGAAAAACAAGGGCGGTTATTGTTATGGATGATGGGCATATTGTATTAAGTCCAATTCAGCCAGAGACGATTGCACATCGTTTGAATAATAAAGAAGATTTAAGTGAGGAAGGGTAGGTTTTACATATTTATGAGAAGTAGAAGAGGATTGCTCATCGTTCTTTCAGGACCTTCTGGGGTCGGGAAAGGAACGGTTCGAAAAGAGCTGTTTAGCCATGAAGATACGCGTTTTCAGTACTCTATTTCAGTAACGACACGTAAACCGCGTGAAGGTGAAGTAGATGGTGTGGATTATTTCTTTAAAGAGAGAGAAGAATTTGAAGAAATGATTCGTAATGAGAGGTTACTTGAATGGGCTGAATTCGTTGGTAATTATTACGGAACACCAATTGATTATGTTGAAAAAACATTACAAGAAGGAAAAGATGTGTTCCTAGAAATTGAAGTGCAAGGAGCAATTCAAGTTAAAAAAGCCTTTCCTGAAGGTGTATTTATTTTCTTAGCACCTCCAAGTTTATCTGAACTAAAGAACCGAATTGTCGGTCGTGGTACAGAAACTGAAGATGTTATTGAAAATCGTTTAACGGTAGCGAAAGAAGAAATCGAAATGATGGACGCTTATGACTATGTAGTAGAAAACGATCAAGTTGAATTAGCTTGCGACAGAATTAAAGCAATTGTGGTTGGCGAACATTGCCGCCGCGAAAGAGTAGCAAAATATTATAAAGAAATGACGGAGGGTCTATAATTATGTTAAATCCATCAATTGATTCATTATTAACAAAAATCGATTCTAAATATACACTTGTAACAGTAGCTGCGAAGCGTGCTCGTGAAATGCAACTTGCTGGCAACTGTGTTATTGAACAACCTGTTTCTCATAAATGTGTAGGTAAATCATTAGAAGAAATCGATGCAGAAGTATTAAAATATGTACCAAGCGAAGACAAAATAATTGATTAAGACCATCTTTTCGACAAATTAAAACATAGACATTATAATTTTCTATGTAACGGTAGCAACCTATTTACAAGTAGGTTGTTATTTTTTTACGACAGAGCTGAAAAGAACTTGTATAAAGAAGAAACGAAATACTAGCACTGACGAGCTGAAAAAATTCCATTTCAGCAGAATAAGTTTGAAAAAGAAAGAGGACGAGTCATATGCTAAAAGGGAAAAAGATACTTCTATGTGTAACAGGAGGCATTGCGGTTTTTAAAGCAGCTGCGTTAACAAGTAAAATGACACAAGCGGGGGCACTTGTAAAAGTGATGATGAGTGAGTCAGCAATGAAGTTTGTTACTCCTCTTACATTTCAAGCGCTTTCTCGTCATGATGTATTTACAGATACATTCGATGAGAAAGACTCGGCGGTTATCGCTCATATTGATTTAGCAGATTGGGCGGATGTTGTACTTGTTGCACCTGCTACAGCCAATTGTATTGGAAAGTTAGCTGGTGGTATTGCTGACGATATGATTACAACTACTTTGTTAGCTACTACAGCGCCAGTGTGGATTGCACCTGCTATGAACGTGCATATGTATGAAAATAAAATTGTTCAAAAAAATATGATGACGTTAAAAACTTTAGGATATACATTCATTGAGCCTGGGGAAGGTTTTTTAGCATGTGGTTATATAGCAAAAGGAAGATTAGAAGAGCCTGAAACGATTATTGCGCGTTTAGAGGCATCTTTCTCAGAGAAAAAGCCATTGCAAGGAAAGCGAATATTAATAACAGCTGGACCGACACGTGAAAAGATTGATCCGGTTCGTTTTATGACGAATTTTTCTTCTGGAAAGATGGGATATGCAATTGCGGAAGTGGCAGCAAACTTAGGAGCTGAGGTTATACTTATTTCAGGACCGACATCGCTAACTCCACCACTACATGTAACAACTGTACAAGTAGAATCTGCACAAGATATGTTAGAAGCTGTACTTAAGTATTATTCCAATACGGATGTTGTTATTAAAACAGCTGCAGTTGCAGATTACCGCCCGAAATATGTTCATGATAATAAAATGAAAAAGAAGAATGGCGATGCTGTTATTGAATTAGAAAGAACAGTGGATATTTTAAAAACGTTAGGTGAGAAGAAGGACCAACAGCTACTTATCGGATTTGCAGCCGAAACGACAAACATAGAGGAGTACGCAACGAGAAAATTACGTGAGAAAAATGCAAATATGATTGTTGCGAATGATGTGAAAGCCCAAGGAGCCGGATTTGGTACCGATACAAATATTGTGACAATGTATAGAAAAGATGGAGAGATTATTGAGTTGCCACTTTTAACGAAGAAAGAAGTAGCTCGTGAAATATTAAAGCAAATTGAAATGATGTTAGAAGATGATCGTTTATGAAGTTTGCGAGTGTAATTGTTGATGTACCTGCACGTCAAACAGATCGACCGTTTGATTATATTATCCCTAAAAAATGGGAAGATATTGTGCAAACAGGAATGCGTGTAGTAGTCCCATTCGGCCCGAGGAAATTGCAAGGCTTTATTATTGGCATAAAGGATTCGGTTGACGTAGAAAGTAAAAAATTAAAGGTACTATATGAAATACTAGATGTCACTCCAGTTTTAAATGAGGAGTTATTAAAGCTTGGGTATTGGCTTACAAGTGAAACGTTATGTTATATGATTTCAGCTTTTCAAGTGATGCTGCCGACAGCGATAAAAGCAACGTATAAAAAGCGTCTACAGCTTCGTAAACAAGAAGAAGTTACGCCAGAAATTCTTTGTTTATTTCAGGGGAAGGAAACGATAGATTGGGAAGCTATCGAGGCGCAGCCACACCTATATCGCACTATTCAACAAGAAATTAAAAATGGTGCGATTGAAGTAGTTTATCAAGTGAAGGATAAAGTACAAAAGAAGAAACAAAGAGTAGTTCAACCAGAATTGCCGGAAGATAAACTAGAATTAGCGGCGTTTGAACTGAAAAGTAAAAAACAACAAGATGTACTTTATTATTTTGTAGAAAATTATAAAAGTGTACCGTTGAAAATTTTAACAGAAGAATTACAAATAACAGATGCACCAATAAAAGCACTTGTTAAGAAGGGGCTAATCTCAGAAAAGTATGTAGAAGTATACCGGAATCCGTATGACGATGATGATTTTGAACAAACGAAACCATTCCCGCTTACTGAGGAACAAAAACAAGTAATTACACCGATTTTGTCATCGATTATAAATGAAACTTACAATCCATTTTTACTATATGGTGTTACAGGAAGTGGTAAGACAGAAGTGTATTTACAATCTATAGCAGCGGTGTTGAAAAAGGGAAAAGAAGCTATTGTGCTTGTTCCAGAAATCGCGTTAACGCCTCAGATGGTAGATCGCTTCAAAGGTAGATTCGGTTCGCAAGTTGCGGTTCTTCATAGTGCGCTTTCTGTCGGAGAAAAATATGATGAATGGCGCAAGATTTTAAGAAAAGAAGTGAAAGTTGTAGTTGGTGCACGCTCAGCTATTTTTGCTCCGTTTGAAAATTTAGGAATCATTATTATTGATGAAGAGCACGAATCGAGTTATAAGCAAGAAGATAATCCGAAGTATCATGCAAGAGATGTAGCAGTGTGGAGAGGGCAATTTCATAAGTGTCCAATCGTTCTAGGGAGTGCAACGCCGACACTTGAATCGTTTGCTAGAGCAAAAAAAGGTGTCTATGAGCTACTGACGATGGAAAAACGTATGAATGAACAAGCTTTGCCGACGGTAGAAATTGTTGATATGCGGGAAGAGCTTCGTGATGGAAATCGCTCAATGTTTTCAAAGGCACTTCATGAAAAAATAGCAGATCGATTAGAAAAGAAAGAACAAATGGTTCTCTTTTTAAATAGAAGGGGTCATTCTACGTTTGTGATGTGCCGTGATTGTGGGTATGTCGTACAATGTCCGCATTGTGATATTTCACTGACATATCACAAAATGAACCATCGTTTAAAATGTCATTATTGTAGTTATGAGGAAAAAATGCCAACAGAGTGTCCTGCTTGTAATAGTACTTATATTCGTTTCTTTGGTACAGGGACGCAAAAGGTTGAAGAAGAGATCACAAAACTATTTCCAGAAGCGCGAGTCATTCGAATGGATGTGGATACAACAAGCCGCAAAGGAATGCATGAAAAATTATTAAAGGCGTTTGGTGAAGAGAAAGCAGATATATTACTTGGAACACAAATGATTGCAAAAGGACTTGATTTTCCGAAGGTGACGCTTGTTGGTGTTTTAACGGCGGATACGATGCTTCACCTACCTGATTTTCGGGCGAGTGAAAAGACCTATCAGCTATTGACGCAAGTGAGTGGACGTGCAGGAAGACATGAATTGCCAGGGGAAGTTGTAATTCAAACGTATACGCCGGAACATTACAGTGTAGAATTAGCAAAGAATCAACACTATGATGTATTTTTTGAACAAGAAATGCAAATGAGGCGAATGAGGCAATATCCGCCATATTACTATGTTGTACTTGTCACTGTATCTCATCCAGAATTATTAAAGGCAGTCCAAGTGACGGAAAAAATTGTCGGTCATTTACGAATGCATTGTTCACAGCAAACGATGGTATTAGGGCCAGTTGCTTCAGCAATTCCAAGGATAAAAGATAGATATCGTTACCAATGCATGATAAAATACAAACGGGAACCAAACTTAAAGAACGTGCTCAAAATGGTAAATGAACATTATCAAGCAGAAATGCAAAAAGAGCTACAAATCTCAATTGATTTTAATCCAACAATGTTAATGTAGCGGAGGGAAATATGGCAGTTTTAGAAATTGTAAAGCATCCAAATGAAGTGTTAGAAACACCATGCGAAAGAGTAATTAACTTTGATAAAAAGTTAGTGAAATTGTTAAAAGATATGCATGAAACAATGTTAATTGCAGACGGCGTTGGTTTAGCTGCGCCACAAGTAGGTGTAAGCTTACAAGTAGCTGTTGTTGATATCGGTGATGATACGGGGAAAATCGAATTAATTAATCCGGTTATTTTAGAAAAACGTGGTGAACAAGTAGGTCCCGAAGGCTGCTTAAGCTTTCCGGGACTTTATGGTGAAGTGGAGCGTGCAGATTATATTAAAGTGCGTGCGCAAAATCGCCGCGGGAAAATATTCTTATTAGAAGCGAAAGACTTCTTGGCGCGTGCAATTCAGCATGAAATCGATCATTTACATGGTGTTTTATTCACATCTAAAGTGACGAGATATTATGAAGAAAACGAATTAGAATAGGTGTTAAAAGGAGCGGTTTTTGAATGATAAAAGTAGTATTTATGGGAACACCGGACTTTTCTGTGCCGGTGCTTCGTCGTCTTATCGAGGATGGATATGACGTAGTGGGTGTTGTAACGCAACCAGATCGTCCAGTAGGTAGAAAAAAGGTTTTAACACCTACGCCTGTTAAAGTAGAAGCGGAGAAGCATGGTATTCCGGTGTTACAGCCACTGAAAATTCGTGAAAAAGACGAATATGAAAAAGTATTAGCGTTAGAGCCGGATTTAATCGTAACAGCTGCGTTCGGTCAGATTGTACCGAATGAAATTTTAGAAGCGCCAAAGTACGGATGTATTAATGTCCATGCTTCATTACTTCCAGAACTTCGCGGTGGTGCACCGATTCACTATGCAATCATGGAAGGTAAAGAGAAAACAGGTATTACAATTATGTATATGGTAGAAAAATTAGATGCTGGTGATATTTTAACGCAAGTAGAAGTAGAAATTGAAGAGCGTGAAACAACAGGTTCATTATTTGATAAGTTAAGCGAAGCGGGAGCGCACCTTTTATCTAAAACGGTTCCTTTACTAATTCAGGGTAAACTAGAACCAATTAAACAAAATGAAGATGAAGTGACGTTCGCATATAATATAAAACGTGAGCAAGAGAAAATTGATTGGACAAAAACAGGTGAAGAAGTATACAATCACATTCGCGGATTGAATCCATGGCCAGTTGCTTATACGACTTTAGCAGGACAAGTTGTTAAAGTATGGTGGGGAGAGAAGGTCTCTATGGCAGAGCAAGCTGAACCAGGTACAGTAGTAGCTCATGAAGAAGATGGATTTGTTGTTGCAACAGGGAATGAGACCGGTGTTAAAATTACTGAATTGCAACCGTCTGGTAAAAAACGTATGAGTTGTTCACAATTTTTACGTGGAACAAAACCTGAAATTGGTACGAAGTTAGGAGAAAATGCATGAGACAAAATGTTCGTGAGTTAGCTCTTGATGGTTTAATTCAAGTAGAAAAAAGTGGTGCATATAGTAACTTACTTTTAAATAATTTGATTGAAAAAAGTACAATTGACAGAAAAGATATTGGTTTATTAACTGAAATTGTATATGGAACGATTCAACGTCGTGACACACTAGATTATTATTTACAACCATTTTTAAGAAAAAAGGTTGAGGCGTGGGTAAGAGTGTTGCTTCGCTTATCTTTATATCAAATGCTATATTTAGACCGAGTTCCGGAAAGAGCTGCTATTCATGAAGCTGTTGAGATTGCGAAGCGTCGTGGGCATAAGGGGATTTCAGGCATGGTGAACGGAGTATTGCGTTCGATTCAGCGAGAAGGTGTACCTTCTTTAGAAGAAATCAATAATCCGGTAGAACGTCTTGCGATTGCAACAAGTCATCCAATGTGGCTTGTACAAGACTGGGCATCTGAATATGGTTTAGAGACAGCAGAGAAAATGTGTGAAGTAAATATGATACCACCTGTACCGACAGCACGTGTGAATGTTGATAAAGTTACGGTAGAAGAAGCGATTGAGCTATTAGCAAATGAGGGTATAGAAGCGAAACGTGGCGATTTGTCAGATGATGCAATTCAAATTGAAAGAGGGAATGTAGCGCATACAGAAGCGTTCAAAAAAGGATTTCTCTCTATTCAAGATGAAAGCTCTATGCTTGTTGCACGTGCTTTAGAACCGAATGAAGGAGATACAGTTCTTGATAGCTGTGCCGCTCCTGGTGGTAAAACAACGCATATAGCCGAGCGTTTAAAGGGAACAGGTAAAGTAATGTCACTTGATTTACACGCGCATAAAGTGCGTTTAATTAGACAACAAGCAGATCGACTTGGTCTAGAAAATGTAGAAACAAAGGCATTAGATGCTAGAAAAGTTCAAGAGCATTTCGAAAATGAAACTTTTGATAAAATATTAGTAGATGCACCATGTTCTGGGTTTGGTGTTATAAGACGTAAACCTGATATTAAGTTAGGCAAAGATAAGGGCGATAGTGAACGATTATCAACGATTCAACTTGCGATATTAGAAAAAATAGCACCATTGTTAAAACAAGGTGGTCGCCTTGTTTATAGTACGTGCACAATTGAAAAAATAGAAAATGAACAAGTAATAGAGCAATTTTTACAAGAGCATCCTGAATTTGAGTGGGATACTACGATTAAAGAGCGTATGCCAGAAAAATTAAGTCCGTATATTAATGAAGGTCAAATACAAATTTTACCGCATTATTTTGCAACAGATGGCTTTTATATTGCTTGTTTAAGAAAGAAGGTGTAGCATCATGGAAACGACTGTAAAAAAACAAAAGAAAAATGTAGAAACAAAGAAACCATCAATTTACTCTTTACAACTTCATGAAATGCAAGATTGGTTAAAGGAACAAGGGGAACCTAAATTCCGTGCAGGACAAATTTTTGATTGGTTATATAAAAAACGTGTAAAAAATTATGAGGATATGTCAAACCTTTCTAAAGGATTGCGCGATAAATTGTCGAATTCCTTTGATATTACTACTTTAAATACGTTAGTAAAACAAACGTCTTCGGATGGAACAATTAAATTCTTATTCCAGTTATACGATGGGTACTCTATTGAAACGGTATTAATGCGACATGAATATGGAAATTCCATTTGTGTAACAACACAGGTTGGTTGCCGTATTGGATGTACGTTCTGTGCATCTACACTTGGTGGGTTAAAACGAAATCTAGAAGCTGGAGAAATTGTAGCGCAAGTAGTAGAAGTTCAGCGTGCGCTTGATGAAACAGAAGAACGTGTAAGTTCTCTTGTTGTTATGGGAATTGGAGAACCGTTTGATAATTATGATAACTTAATGTCATTCTTACGCATTGTAAATCATGAAAAAGGAATTCATATTGGTGCAAGGCATATGACAGTTTCAACAAGTGGAATTGTTCCGAAAATTTATAAGTTCGCTGAAGAAGATATGCAAATCAATTTTGCGATTTCATTGCATGCTGCAAATACAGAGTTACGTTCAAAATTAATGCCGATTAACCGTGCTTATAAGCTACCTGATTTAATGGAAGCTATTAAATACTATGTAAATAGAACAGGGCGTCGTATTACATTTGAATATGGCTTATTTGGAGGAGAAAACGACCAAGTTGAGCACGCTGAAGAACTTGCTGCGCTCTTAAAAGGTGTAAAATGTCATGTGAACTTAATTCCGGTAAACTACGTGCCAGAACGTGATTACGTACGTACGCCACGTGAGCAAATTTTCTTATTTGAAAAGACGCTAAAAGATCGTGGAGTGAATGTAACAATTCGCCGTGAACAAGGTCATGATATTGATGCAGCCTGCGGTCAGTTGCGTGCGAAGGAGCGCAAAGAAGAGACGAGGTGACGAGATGAAAGCCGTGTTTCTATCGGATAAAGGGAAAGTTCGTCAACATAATGAAGATAGTGCAGGAGTTTTTCACAATTTAGATGGAAATATTTTAGCGGTAGTAGCAGATGGAATGGGAGGTCATCGAGCTGGTGATGTAGCTAGCTCGATGGCCATTCAATTATTCCATGATTATTGGAAGCAAACGTATAATATGAATGAGCCTAAAAAGATAGAAAAGTGGTTACATGCTAACGTTGGAATTATTAATGAGCGCATATATGCGTACTCTAAGCAACATGTAGAATGTAATGGTATGGGAACAACGGTTATCGTAGCAATTTGTACACCTAGTTTTGTAACAATCGGTCATATTGGAGATAGTCGTTGTTATATGGTATCAGAGGGAAATATATCGCTTGTAACGGAAGATCACTCACTTGTAAATGAACTTGTTAGGCACGGTGAAATTTCAAAAGAAGATGCAGAATATCACCCGAAAAAGAATGTTCTGTTAAGAGCTTTAGGAACAGAAGAAAAGGTTGAATTAGATGTTAAAACATTGGTGCTAGAAGAAGACGATCAATTACTTCTTTGCTCTGATGGATTGTCTAACAAAGTCCCTATGACTGATATGCAACAAATTTTACAATTAAATGAAGAGCTCGAGGCGAAGGGAGAGCATCTTATTCAATTAGCAAATGATCGTGGTGGAGAAGATAATATCACCCTCGTTCTTATTGATTATGTGGATTCGACAAACGAAAGTAGGTGAAGTGCAACGTGCTGATTGGAAAACGCTTAAATGACCGTTATAAACTGCTAAAAATGATTGGCGGTGGAGGAATGGCCAATGTATATTTAGCTCATGATGATATACTTGGCCGAGATGTAGCGGTAAAAATATTAAGACTCGACTATTCAAATAACGAAGAGTTTATTAAACGTTTCCATCGAGAAGCGCAATCTGTTACAACGTTGTCGCATCCAAATATTGTGAATATGTATGATGTTGGGGAAGAGGATGGTATATATTATCTTGTAATGGAATATGTACCTGGACGAACATTGAAGC
Source organism: Bacillus sp. H1a (assembly GCF_000633475.1). Taxonomy (NCBI): domain Bacteria; kingdom Bacillati; phylum Bacillota; class Bacilli; order Caryophanales; family Bacillaceae; genus Bacillus; species Bacillus sp. H1a. The sequence goes on from NZ_AYMH01000020.1 coordinate 41,742, forward strand.
AATACATAATTGATCGAGGAATGTTACCGATAGGAGAAGCTCTTGATATTATGGAGCAGTTAACGTCCGCCATGGCACATGCCCATCATTTTGAAATTGTACATCGTGATATTAAACCGCACAATATTTTGATTCGAGATGATGGAGTGATAAAAGTCACAGACTTTGGAATTGCGACAGCTACAAGTGCAACAACGATTACACATACAAATTCGGTGCTCGGTTCGGTGCATTATTTATCACCAGAACAAGCACGCGGCGGTATAGCGAATAAACAATCAGATATTTATTCACTTGGGATTGTTATGTTTGAATTGTTAACAGGAAGACAACCATTTTCTGGCGAATCTGCTGTTGCAATTGCTTTAAAACATTTACAAAATGAAATACCATCTCCGAAAAGATGGAATGAGAATATTCCACAAAGTGTTGAAAATATTATATTAAAGGCAACTGCGAAAGATCCGTTCCATCGATATCAATCTGCTAACGCGATGAAACGAGATATTGAGACAGCGCTATATCCAGAACGAATAAATGAACAACCATTTTACATACCAGAAGATATGGAAGCAACGAAAGCGATTCCAATTATTCAACAAGAACAATTATTTCAAAATGTTAGTGATGAAACGATTGTATTAAAAGGAAGTAAAGTGGATGAACAAGTAAGAAAAGAAGAGAACGAATCAGGTAAGAAGAAAAAACGAAGTAACAAATGGTTGAAGGTTTTAATTACAACATTTTTACTTTTAGCGATAGGGATAACATTAGCGCTTACTGTTATTCCAGGCTTCTTTATTCCGAAAGATGTGAAGGTTCCTGACGTGGCTGGTATGAAGTATACGACAGCTGTAAATGCATTAGTTGAAAAGGGGTTTGAAGTTACTGAACCTAATATTGTATATACAGATGATGTTGAAGCAGGAAAAGTGATAAAAACAGATCCTATAGCAGGAAGAGTAGTGAAAGAAAACTCTAAAATTACTATCTATCAATCAGGTGGGAAAAAGAAAAGTAAGATGCGCGATTTGACAGGAAAAGATTTTGAGAGTATAAGAGCTGAGCTAGAAGAGAAATATAAACAAGTTACACCAAATTATATTGAAAATGATAAACCTAAAGGTGAAATTGTAGAACAAATACCAACACCTGATCAAATGGTTGTAGAAGGAGAACAAGAAGTAAAGATTTGGATAAGTAAAGGACCTTATCAGATTAGACCAGGGGATTTTTCAAGCTGGACTGAAAATAGCGTGAAAGGTTATTTAAATGAAAGAAAACTTGTTTCTGATATAAAAAGGGAGTATTCAGATACGGTTGATAAAGGCCTTGTTATTTCACAATTTCCGAAGCCTGGAACTGCCTTAAAAGAAGGAGATAAAGTAACGGTTATTATCTCTGATGGTCCGAAGCCTAAAGTGACGAAAACGGTAAAAGTGGATAACATCTCTATCCCATATGAGCCTCCTGCAACAGGTGAGAAAAAGCCACAAACAATAGAAATTTATAAAGAAGATATGCAACAAAAAATGGATAGACCAGTTGAAACGAGAACAATTACTGAGTCAGCCACTATTTCTTTAGAATTTGTAATTCAAGCAGGTGCAAAGGGACACTATAAAATTGTTCGGGATGGAGTAACGATTATCGACAAAGAAGTACCGTATCCAGCTCAATAATAGTGAATTCCATTGTCTTGTTATAGGGGATAGCCAAAACCCTCACTGATTACAGTTTCACTTTATTACTCTTGCCTGTTATGCTGTCTACATAGTGGACGGTATAACAGGCAAAAATATATGATTCAAAAAGCTATAAAAGTGATATTGTTGAAAATAGTATTTTGAATTTGATGGTAGATTAAATATATTAACCTGGGTATATATTTGGTGGGTTTTGAAATAATTGTTTAAAGAGCTTTAGTCCATTCATTTCTAATTACAGTTTCACTTTATACAAAATAAAGGAGAATTATATGCCAGAAGGAAAAATTGTAAAAGCTTTAAGTGGGTTTTATTATGTGCAGCATGAAGAAGGGATTACACAATGTCGCGGGCGTGGTGTATTTAGAAAGAATAAAATTACGCCACTTGTAGGAGACCAAGTTGTATTTCAAGCAGATAATCCGAATGAAGGTTATGTGTTAGAAGTGTTTGATCGAAAAAATGAGCTTGTTAGACCTCCTATTGCTAATGTTGATCAAGCAATTCTTGTTTTCTCTGCAGTAGAACCAGATTTTAATCCAGGACTGTTAGATCGATTTTTAGTATTGATTGAATATCATAACATTAAGCCGATTATTTGTATTAGTAAGATGGATTTAGTAGATGAAAAAATGAGAGAAACTGTTGAATCTTATGCAAATGATTATCGTGAAATGGGTTATGATGTCTTGTTTACTTCTATAAATACATCGGAAAGTATCGATATTTTGAAACCATTCTTAGAAGGCTGTATTTCTGTCGTTGCAGGCCAATCTGGTGTTGGGAAATCTTCAATGCTAAACGTATTACGTCCAGATTTAGAATTGAAAACAAATGATATTTCTTCACATTTAGGACGCGGGAAGCATACGACAAGACACGTGGAATTAATTACAGTTGGAAGCGGACTAGTTGCGGATACACCTGGTTTTAGTTCACTGGATTTCATAGATATAGAAGTAGAAGATCTTACATATTGTTTTCCAGAGTTGAAAGAAGCGAGCCAATACTGTAAATTTAGAGGGTGTACACATCTTTCTGAACCGAAATGTGCGGTGAAAGTTGCGGTTGAAGAAGGAAAGATTACCGAATATCGTTATAAGAATTACAAACAATTCGTAGAAGAAATTAGAGAGAGAAAGCCGAGGTATTAGTCATGATTAAAATTGCACCATCGATTTTATCAGCAGATTTTTCAAAATTAGGGGAAGAGATTAAAGATGTAGAAAAAGGCGGAGCTGATTACATTCACGTCGATGTAATGGATGGACATTTCGTACCAAATATTACGATCGGACCATTAATTGTAGAAGCAATCCGTCCGATTACATCATTACCGTTAGATGTACATTTAATGATTGAAAATCCTGATAACTATATCCCCACTTTCGCAAAAGCGGGAGCGGATATTATTACTGTCCATGTAGAAGCTTGTCCTCATCTACATCGTACAATTCAGTTAATTAAATCTCATGACATTAAAGCAGGGGTTGTATTAAATCCACATACTCCAGTTTCAACGATTGAGCATGTATTAGAAGATATAGACATGGTATTACTTATGACAGTAAATCCTGGATTTGGCGGACAGAAGTTTATTCATTCTGTATTACCGAAAATTAAACAAGTTGCAGAAATGGTTAAAAAGCGAAATCTACAAGTGGAAATCGAAGTTGATGGTGGTGTCAACGCTGAAACGGCAAGACTTTGTATTGAAGCAGGAGCGAATGTTCTTGTAGCGGGATCAGCAGTATACAATCAAAAAGACCGCGGTGAAGCAATTCGTGTAATTCGTGGATAAAGAATGAACGAACTTTTATCCTAGTGAAGCCTCTAGTTCATTAAGACTTCACTATTTATACATGTTAGAGCAGAAAATAAGAAGAAAGGCAATCTACCGAATGGCAGATTGCCTTTTTACAATAGAAGGGGAAGGAAAAATGATTGTTCATATTTTAGCGGGAGGACCTGCAGAATACTGCGCAGATTTTTCTCGATATGAAAATGAAGAAGTAGTGTGGGCGGCCGTTGATAGAGGAGTGTACCGTTTGTTGAAAAGAGGAATCACTCCGGCTGTTGCGTTTGGAGATTATGATTCAGTTACTGATGATGAATTAGCATGGATGGGACAGCAGACAAATGAATTACATATTGTCCCACGAGAAAAAGATCAAACAGATTTAGAAATTGCAATTAGCTGGGCTTTAGAACAGAAACCAAAATTAATTCGTATTTTTGGTGCTACTGGTGGAAGGCTTGATCACGGTTTAGCAAATATTCAGATGCTTTTAAAGGGATTAGAAGTAAATATAGAAATGTGTATTGTGGACAATAAAAATGAAATAATGGTGAAAAAGCTTGGTACGTATATAATTGAAGGAAATGAACATTTTCCATACGTATCATTTGTACCAGTTACTGAAAGGGTGGAAGGCATTACACTTCACGGTTTTAAGTACCCTCTTACTAATAAAACAATAGAGTGGGGATCGACACTTTGTATTAGTAATGAACTCATTAAGGAAAAAGGTACTTTTTCATTTACTTCTGGCATATTAATGATGATAAGAAGCACTGATTGAAGAAACAATTTTGCTCCTTGCATCATATAGTGAACAAGTGGAGTAATGGGGATTAGGAGGGAAACCATGAGATTTTATACAATTAAGTTACCTAAATTTCTTGGTGGAATTGTTCGTGCGATGTTAAATACCTTTAAAAAAGACTAAAAAAAGCACCTATTACCGGTGCTTTTTCCATTGGTATAGTAAAAAAAGAGCCTAGCGGCTCTTTTTTTTATTATTAAACACGTTCGATTTTGCCAGATTTTAATGCTCTAGCAGAAACGTAAACACGTTGAACTTTACCGTCGATGCGTACGCGAACTTTTTGAAGGTTAGCGCCCCATTTACGTTTTGTAGCGTTCATTGCGTGAGAACGAGAGTTACCAGAACGAGCTTTTCTTCCAGTGATAGCACAAACACGAGCCATTTATATTTCCCTCCCTTGATACCTTACCATGCGTAATTTTTCAATGTTAGTCTTTTATGCGATGCTAAAAACACTACTATAATTTAACACAACTAAAAAGAGAATGCAACACCGTAGGAAAAAGAAATCAAGAAAAATTACTTGACACTATATATCAATGAAGAAAAGTTGAAATCAAGAAAAATTGCTTGACATATTATAGTGGTACATGTTGTATAATAACAATGGACTATTTTGCTCATCATAAAAAAATGTAATTTAAAACATAAAATATGAGAGTGAAAAAGAAAGAACGATGGAATTTTCTTTAAAAAGATTATATGATAGTAACTAAAGTAGTCTAGCTCACTTTCACCATTTATGAAGGGGGAAACGAGATGTCAATTGAAATTAAAACGAAGTACGGTCAAATTGATATTAGTACAGATGTAATTGCAACAATTGCTGGAGGTGCCGCAGTAGATTGCTACGGTATCGTAGGTATGGCATCAAAAAATCAATTAAAAGATGGATTAACAGACATTTTACGAAAAGAAAACTTCACTAGAGGCGTAATTGTTCGTAAAAATGAAGATGAAGTACATATTGATATGTATATTATTGTGAGCTATGGTACGAAAATTTCAGAAGTAGCACATAACGTGCAGACGAAAGTGAAATATACATTAGATCAAACTGTAGGACTAGCAGTAGATTCTGTAAACATCTACGTACAAGGAGTTAAAGTAATAAACTTGTAATGTGCATTAAGGAGGAAAATCTGTGTCAATTCAAAAAATTGATGGGAAACGTTTATCACAAATGATCATTCAAGGAGCGAATAATTTAACAAATAATGTTCAGCTTGTTGATGCATTAAACGTATTTCCAGTTCCAGATGGCGATACCGGTACAAACATGAACTTATCAATGACTTCAGGCGCACGTGAAGTGAAAGCAAATCCTTCACAGCATGCTGGTAAAGTCGGCGTAAGTTTAGCCAAAGGATTATTAATGGGAGCACGTGGTAACTCTGGTGTTATTTTATCTCAATTGTTCCGTGGTTTCTCTAAATCCATTGAACAAAAAGAAGAATTAACAACAGTTGATTTTGCTGCAGCTTTAGAAGCTGGAGTAGAGGCGGCTTACAAAGCGGTTATGAAACCGATCGAGGGAACGATTTTAACGGTTGCAAGAGAAACGGGTAAATATGCAGTGACAGTTGCGAAAAAACAGCGCGACTTTGTTTTGTTTATGGAAGACGTTGTGAAAGAAGCAAATGCATCGTTAAATCGTACGCCAGATTTATTACCTGTATTAAAACAAGTTGGCGTTGTAGATAGCGGTGGTAAAGGTCTTGTTGTTGTATACGAAGGATTTTTAGCTGACTTAAAAGGAGAAACGATTTCTTCTGATGCGCAGACGCAACCATCTATGAATGAAATGGTACGCGCAGAACATCACCGTAGTGTACAAAGCCAATTGAGTACAGAAGATATTAAGTATGGATATTGTACGGAATTCATGGTGAAATTAGAGCCTGAAAAAATGAAGGAACATAATTTCTCTGAACAAAAATTCCGTGAAGATATTAGTGTGTACGGAGATTCACTACTTGTTGTATCGGATGATGAGGTTGTAAAGGTTCATATTCATGCAGAACATCCTGGAGATCCTATGAACTACGGGCAACGTTACGGTAGCTTAATTAAGATTAAAGTAGAAAATATGCGTGAACAGCATACTGCTTTATTAGATGAACCTACCATGATGCCTGAACAAACGAATCAGCCAAAAAAGAAACAACCGTATGGTATTGTAACTGTAGCTATGGGATCTGGTATTAAAACTTTATTTGAGAGCATTGGCGCAACAAAAGTTATCGAAGGTGGCCAAACGATGAATCCAAGTACGGAGGATATCGTGAAGGCGATTGAAGAGGCGAATGCTGAAAAAATCATCATTTTACCAAATAACGGAAATATCGTGATGGCAGCAGAACAAGCGGCATCAGTTGTAGATCAAGAAGTTATTGTTGTTCGTTCAAAAACAGTTCCTCAAGGTATGGCTGCTATGTTAGCATTTAATCCAGTTGGAACGTTAGAAGAGAATGAAGAACACATGAAAGAAGCTTTATCGCATGTGAAAACAGGTCAAATTACGTATGCTGTTCGTGATACGGAAATTGACGGTGTAGCAATTCAAAAAGATGATTTCATGTGTATTGCAGATGGAAAAATTGTATCTACAAATGCTGAAAAAGTAGGAGCTGCGAAGCAATTACTAGAAGCACTAATTGATGAGGATTCTGAAATCATAACGATTCTACAAGGTGAAGATGCAACTGACGAAGAAGTAGCTGAATTAGTTGAATTTGTAGAAGAGAAATTTGAAGATGCAGAAGTAGAAGTTCATGCTGGAAACCAACCAGTGTATTCTTTCATCTTCTCTGTAGAATAAGAAAACATTCGTTTTGAAAATAAATGGATTACTTACTTGCTAATGGATAAGAAGTAGTGATATGAAATTTATTACTAGTTTTTATTCAAAAGGCTAGCATATTGATGATAGAAAAGAGCCTTGCTGCTAAAAGTGAGGCTCTTTTCTTACGTGTTGTATAACTTTGTTTTATATAGAGGGATTAGAGTAGTTTCTCTTAGAATGCCTATGATAGAATATATAGGGTGAAAGAGAGCGATTACAGATGTCAATGATATTAATGGATAATCAATAGAGTGAAACAAAGAAAATAATGTGACGGAGCGTGAGAATCTTGAATGAAGTTGTACAAGTTCCTGTTACGGATGTAAAGGGAATCGGAGGAGAAACATCTGAGTTATTACACGAGATGGGAATTTATACAGTTTCTCATCTATTAGAACATTTTCCGTACCGTTATGAAGATTATGCGATGAAAGATCTTGCTGAAGTAAAGCATGATGAGCGTGTGACGGTTGAGGGGAAAGTTCATAGTGCCCCTTTACTGCAGTATTATGGGAAGAAGAAGTCGCGTCTAACAGTTCGTGTCCTCGTCGGTCGTTATTTAATTACAGCTGTATGTTTTAATAGACCATACTATAAACAGAAGTTAAAGTTAGATGAAACGGTAACGATTACTGGTAAATGGGATCAGCATCGCCAAACAATTGCTGTATCAGAACTTCATTTTGGACCAGTTTTACGTCAACAAGAAGTAGAGCCTGTATATTCAGTGAAAGGAAAACTGACAGTAAAACAGATGCGCCGTTTTGTTGCGCAAGCATTTAAGGAGTATGGAGATTCCATAGTCGAAGTATTACCAGACGGTTTGTTAAGTCGGTATAAATTATTACCACGCTATGAAGCGCTTCGAGCGTTACATTTTCCAGTGGGACAGGAAGACTTAAAGCAAGCGCGTCGCCGTTTTGTATATGAGGAGTTTTTCTTGTTTCAGTTGAAAATGCAAACACTTCGGAAGATGGAAAGGGAAAATTCGAAAGGGACGAAGAAAGAAATTTTGTCAGTAGAGTTACAAGAGTTTACCGATGCGCTTCCATTTCCGTTAACTGGCGCACAACGCCGAGTTGTAGATGAAATTATGAAAGATATGACATCTCCTTATCGAATGAATCGATTATTACAAGGTGATGTAGGGTCTGGGAAAACAGTTGTCGCTGCGATTGCTCTTTATGCGGCGAAATTGGCTCATTACCAAGGCGCTTTGATGGTTCCTACAGAAATTTTAGCTGAACAACATTATCAGTCGCTTGCTGAGACATTTTCGCATTTCGGTATGAAGGTTGAATTACTAACAAGTTCTGTTAAGGGTGCGAGACGTCGAGAAATTTTGGCGAAATTAGAACAAGGAGAAATAGATATCCTCGTTGGGACGCATGCTTTAATTCAGGATGAAGTTATATTTCATAGGTTAGGTCTCGTTATTACCGATGAACAACATCGATTTGGTGTAGCGCAGCGCCGGGTTTTACGGGAGAAAGGTGAAAGTCCAGATGTGTTATTTATGACGGCGACCCCAATTCCGCGTACGTTAGCAATCACTGCATTTGGAGAGATGGACGTTTCTATTATCGACGAAATGCCAGCTGGTAGAAAGGTAATTGAAACGTATTGGGCAAAACATGATATGTTAGATCGTGTTCTCGGTTTTGTGGAGAAAGAGATAAAAAAAGGAAGACAAGCATATGTTATTTGTCCTCTTATTGAAGAGTCTGAGAAGCTTGATGTGCAAAATGCTATCGATTTACATAGTATGCTGACTCATCATTACGAAGGGAAATGCCAAGTTGGATTAATGCATGGAAGGCTATCATCTCAGGAAAAAGAAGAGATAATGGGGCAGTTTAGTGAAAATAAAGTGCAAATTCTTGTATCGACAACAGTTGTTGAAGTAGGTGTGAACGTACCAAATGCGACTGTTATGGTTATTTATGACGCAGAGCGTTTCGGTTTATCACAGCTCCATCAGCTGAGGGGGCGTGTTGGACGTGGTAGTGAACAATCATATTGTTTATTAATCGCGGATCCGAAATCGGAAACGGGAAAAGAGCGAATGCGTATTATGACTGAAACGAATGATGGATTTGTATTGTCAGAAAAAGATTTAGAGTTACGAGGTCCTGGGGATTTCTTTGGAAGTAAGCAAAGTGGTCTGCCAGAATTTAAGGTTGCTGATATGGTACATGATTATCGGGCGTTAGAAACTGCTAGACAAGATGCGGCAATATTGGTAGAATCAGAAGCATTTTGGCACAATGATCAGTATGCTTCGCTGCGTACTTATCTTGATGGAACAGGTGTGTTCCAAGGGGAGAAGCTCGATTAAAGGGAGTCAACAAAAGTTTTTGTTGCATTCTACTTTTAATGATTATATACTACTGTTAGTACCTAGTCATAAAAATGGATGGTGCGGTATGAAAAAAAGAAGAAGTAAAAAAGAAAGACAAGAATTATTACAACAAACAATAGAAACGAATCCTTTTATTACGGATGAAGATTTAGCTGAAAAATTTCAGGTGAGCATACAAACTGTTCGTCTTGATCGTATGGAATTATCTATTCCTGAATTAAGAGAGCGAATTAAGCATGTAGCTACAAAGCAACATGAAGAAGATGTGAAATCTTTACCGTTAGAAGAGGTTGTCGGAGAAATTATCGATATAGAATTAGATAGACATGCTATTTCTATCTTTGAAGTAAAGGTAGAACATGTATTTAAAAGAAATCAAATTGCTCGTGGGCATCATTTGTTTGCACAAGCAAACTCACTAGCTGTTGCGGTTATTGATGAAGAATTAGCTTTAACTGCAAAGTCTACCATTCGATACATTCGTCCTGTAAAATTAGGAGAGCGTGTTGTTGCAAAAGCGCGTGTTGAGGATGTAGAGAATGATAAAGGACGGACGGTTGTCAAAGTGCGAAGCTTTGTTGGAGAAGAACTTGTTTTTACAGGCACTTTTGAAATGTATCGATCTAGTAATTATAGTGAGGAAGGTAACAACTTATGAAAATCGCAATAGATGCAATGGGAGGCGATCATGCTCCAAAGGCTGTAGTATTAGGAGCAATGAAAGCTATTAAGGAATATTCAGATATACATATTACGTTAGTAGGGAAAGAAGAGGAAATTCGTCAATACTTAACGAGTGAAGAGCGAATTACTATACTTCATACAGATGAAAAAATCGAAGCGACAGATGAACCAGTAAGAGCGGTTCGTCGAAAGAAACAAGCTTCAATGGTACTTGCAGCGCAGCAAGTAAAAGATGGTGTTGCGGATGCTTGTATATCAGCAGGGAGTACAGGAGCTTTAATGGCGGCTGGATTGTTTGTTATCGGTCGTATGGAAGGGATTGAAAGGCCAGCTTTATCACCTACAATGCCAACTGTTGATGGAGAAGGTTTTGTTATGTTAGATGTTGGAGCGAACGTTGATGCAAAACCAATTCATTTATATCAATATGCAGTAATGGGATCTGTTTACGCAGAGAAGGTAAGAGGGATTAAAAACCCTCGCGTTGGACTTTTGAACGTTGGAACAGAGGATGGTAAAGGTAACGAGCTTTCAAAACAAGTATTTGCTATGCTCAAGGATGCGCCAATTAATTTCGTTGGAAACGTTGAATCAAGAGACTTATTGCAAGGTGTAGCAGACGTTGTTGTATGTGATGGTTTTACGGGTAATGTAGCGTTGAAATCATTAGAAGGAACAGCACTTGCGTTATTCTCTATGTTAAAAGAGCAACTAATGAGTTCATTTACGAGCAAATTAGCAGCAGCAGTATTAAAACCAAAACTTATGGTATTAAAAGATAAAATGGATTATTCGGAGTATGGAGGAGCGGCGTTATTTGGATTGAAAGCTCCTGTCATTAAGGCTCACGGTTCTTCTAATGACCAATCGATATTTAGTGCGATTCGTCAAACGAGAGAAATGGTAGCGAAAGAAGTAATTCCTACAATTTCAAGTGTAATGGAGAAGGAGCCGCTTCAATAAGAGGAGGATTTGAAATGGGAAAAATAGCATTTCTTTTTCCGGGCCAAGGTTCACAGGCAGTTGGAATGGGTAGACAGTTAGCGGAGAATAATAAAGAGGTTGCAAAAGTATTTGCAAAAGCGGATGAAGTTTTGCATGATTCTCTTTCAGAAGTGATTTTTGAAGGACCGCAAGAAAAGTTAACATTAACGACAAATGCGCAACCTGCATTATTAACAACGAGTTTTGCAATTTTAACAGCTTTGAAGGAGTATGATATTATACCTGACTTTGTCGCAGGACATAGTTTAGGTGAATATAGCGCTCTTGTAGCGGCGGGTGCATTAACTTTCGAAGACGCTGTATATGCTGTAAGGAAACGTGGCGAATATATGGAAGAAGCAGTTCCAGGTGGGGAAGGTGCAATGGCAGCTATTTTAGGTGCAGATCCGGATATGCTGAAACGAGTTACAGAAGAAGTAACAAGTGAAGGATATGCAGTACAAATTGCTAATATGAATAGCACGAAGCAAATTGTTATTTCTGGAACAAAGCAAGGAGTAGAACTTGCTTCTCAGAGAGCGAAAGAAAATGGTGCTAAAAGAGCAATTCCGCTAAAAGTAAGTGGACCGTTTCATTCCTCGCTTATGAAGCCAGCTGCTGATAGGTTCCAAAGTGTTTTAAATGAAATTACAATTCAAGACACGGATATTCCTGTTATTGCAAATGTTACGGCAGACGTTATTACACGTGGTACAGATATTCAAGAAAAGCTAATTGAACAGCTCTATTCGCCTGTATTATGGTACCCATCTATTGAGAACATGGTGAATCAAGGGGTAGATACATTTATTGAAATCGGACCTGGAAAAGTACTTGCTGGTCTTATGAAGTCGATTGATTCTTCAGTGAAAGCATATGCGATATATGATGAAGAGACATTAAAAGATACCATTTCAAATTTGAGAGGAGAAAGCTGATGTTAAAAGGGAAAGTAGCATTAGTAACTGGTGCATCACGTGGAATTGGTCGTGCAATTGCGATTGATTTGGCGAAACAAGGGGCAAATGTTGTAGTAAATTATGCTGGTAATGAGCAAAAGGCGAATGAAGTCGTTGATGAAATAAAGAAATTAGGTTCGGATGCAATTGCAGTAAGAGCAGATGTTGCAATTGCTGATGATGTTACAAATATGGTAAAACAAACTGTAGATACGTTTGGCCAAGTCGATATTCTTGTAAATAACGCAGGTGTAACGAAAGATAATTTATTAATGCGTATGAAAGAAGAGGAATGGGATACAGTTATTAATACAAACTTAAAAGGTGTTTTCTTATGTACGAAAGCAGTATCTCGTTATATGATGCGTCAACGTCACGGTCGAATTATAAATATTGCTTCGGTTGTTGGGGTTATCGGAAACCCAGGGCAAGCAAACTATGTTGCTGCTAAAGCTGGTGTGATTGGATTAACAAAAACATCGGCAAAAGAGTTAGCGAGCCGAAGTATTACTGTAAATGCAATTGCTCCAGGGTTTATTGCGACTGATATGACGGATGTTTTGGATGAAAAAATAAAAGAAGAAATGTTAAAAGTAATTCCTGCTGCTCAGTTTGGTGAAGCGCAAGATATCGCAAATGCTGTAACGTTTTTTGCTTCTGATCAAAGCAAATATGTTACAGGCCAAACGTTAAATGTTGATGGCGGTATGGTAATGTAATAAAAGAATGGATTTCACCTAGTTTTTTTGGACAATATTTAATATAATATTTGAGGGGAGGTGAATGGAATGGCAGATGTATTAGAGCGTGTAACAAAAATCATCGTTGATCGTTTAGGTGTAGAAGAGACTGAAGTAGTACCAGCTGCAAGCTTCAAAGAAGATTTAGGCGCAGACTCCCTAGATGTAGTAGAACTTGTAATGCAATTAGAAGATGAATTCGAAATGGAAATTTCTGATGAAGATGCTGAAAAGATTGCTACTGTTGGCGATGCTGTGACTTACATAGAGAGTCATCTATAATGTTTGAGTGAAGTCCCGTTTTTTAGCGGGGCTTTCTCGGCTTATATCTGGAGGGACCTATGCCGTACCGAAAATATAGAGAAAAAAAATACGAAACAAAATATCGCGAAGCTTTTAAAGTGTTTCAAGAAAAGATAGGTATTACGTTTACAGATGAAAAATTATTGATTCAAGCATTTACGCATTCATCCTATGTGAATGAGCATCGAAAAAAACCGCATGAGGACAATGAGCGTCTTGAATTTCTTGGAGATGCTGTATTGGAACTCACTGTATCACAGTATCTGTTTCAAAAATATCCGACAATGAGCGAAGGCGAGTTAACAAAACTACGTGCAGCTATTGTATGTGAGCCATCTCTTGTTCGTTTTGCAAACGAATTGTCATTTGGTAGCCTGGTGTTATTAGGAAAAGGTGAGGAAATGACGGGTGGACGTGAACGACCAGCTTTATTAGCGGATGTCTTTGAAGCGTTTATTGGTGCCCTTTATCTTGATCAGGGGCTAGAAATAGTTTGGGGATTCTTAAAAGAAGTTGTATATCCAAAAATTAATGAAGGTGCTTTTTCTCATGTGATGGATTATAAGAGTCAATTGCAAGAATTGATTCAGCGTGATGGCAGTGGCAATATTGAGTATCAAATTTTGCAAGAAAAAGGACCGGCCCATAACCGAGAATTTGTGTCACGTGTTACGTTAAATAACGTGGCGTTAGGTCTTGGTAGTGGTAAGTCAAAAAAAGAAGCAGAGCAACAAGCTGCTGCAGAAGCATTGAAAAAGTTAAAAGAACAATCATAAGGAATCCCCCTTTGAATGAGGGGGATTCCTTATGCATAGAATGAAACTTTCCTTTTATTTGTAAGTAAAAGGAGAGGGAAATCCGTATAGTAGCTTGTATTCGTACAGACAACATTTATAACAACGGAGAATAGGAGGAAGGCCTTTCGTGTTTTTAAAAAGATTAGAAATAGCAGGATTTAAATCTTTTGCTGAGCGTGTATCTGTCGATTTTGTTCCAGGTGTAACGTCCGTAGTAGGACCTAATGGGAGCGGGAAAAGTAATATTACTGATGCAATTCGCTGGGTACTGGGTGAACAATCTGCAAAGTCATTACGTGGTGCAAAGATGGAGGATATTATTTTTGCCGGCAGTGATACGAGAAGAGCGGTTAATGTTGCTGAAGTAACATTAACTTTAAATAATGAAGACCAACGATTACCGATTGAGTATAACGAGGTGTGTGTAACGCGTCGTGTATCTCGTTCAGGTGATAGTGATTTTTATATTAATAAACAATCTTGTAGATTGAAAGATATTATTGATTTATTTATGGACTCTGGTATGGGAAGGGAAGCTTTTTCAATTATTAGCCAGGGGAAAGTCGAAGAGATTTTAAGTAGTAAATCAGAAGAACGTCGTGGTGTATTTGAAGAAGCTGCGGGTGTGCTGAAATACAAACTTCGTAAAAAGAAAGCTGAAGGGAAATTGGCGGAAACACAAGAAAACTTAAATCGTGTACAAGATATTATTCACGAATTAAGTAGTCAAGTAGAACCGTTAGAAAGACAAGCTTCTATTGCGAAAGATTATCTTGAGAAAAAAGAAGAATTAGAGAAAGTAGAAGCTGCGCTTATTGTGCATGAAATTGAAGAATTACATGAGAAGTGGGAAGCGCTTCGAAATCAATTTGGGCATAATAAAGATGAAGAAGCCAAAATGTCGACGAACTTACAAAAAAGTGAAGAAGAACTTGAGGAATTACGTGGGCAATTACAAGCGGTTGATGAATCTGTAGACTCCTTACAAGAAGTTCTCCTTCTTTCTAGTAAAGAGCTAGAAAAGTTAGAAGGACAGCGTGAGTTGTTAAAGGAAAGAAAGCAAAATGCAACGACGCATTGTGAGCAACTTGAACAACTAATTGTTGAGTTGGCAGAGAAAGCTAAAAGTTATGATGGTGAAATTGAAACAAGTACAGAAGCGTTAATGCAATTTGTGAATCAAGTAAAAGAGTTGGAGACAAAATTGCATGATAACGAGCAACTACTTGCAACTTTTGCCGAGAATTTAGAGGAACAGATTGAGAATTTAAAAGGTGATTATATTGAACTTTTAAATCAACAAGCAAGTCATCGGAATGAATTATCTATGATTGAAGAACAATCTAAACAGCAAAACTCTAAAAATGAACGACTTGATGAAGAAAATGAAAAATATGTACAGATGCGTATGGAAATTACAGCGAAAAAGGCAAAACTTGTAGAAAGTTATGAGCAAGTGAAAGAGAAAGTAGCTGGCATTATTTCCGGCATACAGAAGACAGAAGCTGCGCTTGGGAAATGTAAGTCGCAGTATAGTGAAAATGAAACGAAACTGTATCAAGCGTATCAATTTGTGCAACAGGCGCGCTCACGAAAAGAAATGCTAGAAGAGATGCAAGAGGACTATTCTGGTTTCTATCAAGGAGTACGTGAAGTATTAAAGGCTAGAGAAAATAGGTTACAAGGCATTGAAGGAGCGGTTGCAGAACTTCTGACTGTGCCGAAAGAATATGAAATCGCAATGGAAATCGCCCTTGGGGCAGCGATGCAACATATCGTAGTACAAACAGAAGAACATGCTCGTAATGCAATTGCATTTTTAAAGCAAAATAAACATGGCCGTGCAACGTTTTTACCTCAAGCTGTTATTAAAAGTAGATCGTTATCATTTGATCAATTACGCATTGTGAATCAGCACCCATCGTTTGTTGGTGTGGCGGCAGAACTTGTGCAGTACAATAATAAATATGAGAATGTAGTTTCAAATTTATTAGGTACTGTTGTTGTTGCGAAAGATTTACGCGGAGCAAATGAATTAGCGAAACAACTGCAATACCGCTATCGTATTGTAACGCTCGAAGGTGACGTAGTGAATCCAGGCGGTTCTATGACTGGTGGAGCTGTAAAACAAGCGAAATCCTCTATATTGGGACGTCAACGTGAACTGGAAGAGTGGACTAATAAGCTAGCTGATATGGAAGAAAAAACAACGAAGCTAGAAAACTTTGTTAAAGCAGTAAAGCAAGAGATTCAAGAAAAAGAAGTACAAATACGCGAACTACGACAAGGTGTAGAAACAGAGCGTGTAGATGAACAGAAATTAAGAGAAGAAATTAGTCGTTTAGAATTAGAAGAACATCGTATTAATGATCGTTTATCTATTTACGATTTAGAGATTGAAGGATTTTTACAAGATCAAGTAAAAATGCAAGGGCGTAAAGAAGAGTTAGAAAAGATTTTAGCGACTCTTCAAGCAGAGATTACGGAATTAGATAGCAAAATCGTCGCTTTAACGAAACAAAAGAGTGAGCAACATTCTTCGAAAGAAAAAGTTCAGAAGGAAATGACTGAGCTAAAAGTACAAGCGGCTGAACAACAACAGCGTTTGTCTAATCAAAAAGAAAAAGTTGAACGATTGACGAAGGAAAAAGAAGAGACAGATGCGACGCTTGTAAAAACGAAAGAAGATTTAGCATTCTTAAAACAAGAGATGACATCTAATTCAAGTGGTGAAGAACAAATTACGAATATGATTGAGAAGAAAGCGTATGATCGTAATCAAACTTCGGAGTTAATTCGTTCTCGCCGTGAACAACGCGTAACATTACAAGAGAGAGTAGAGCATTTAGAACGCAATGTGAAAGAAACAATAGGTAAACATAAATATATTCTTGAGATGTTGAAAGATCAAGAAGTGAAGATTAACCGACTTGATGTAGAGTTGGAAAATAGATTGCAACATTTGCGTGAAACATATACTATTTCATTTGAAGCAGCAAAACTGAAGTATACAATGACGATGCCTGCAGAAGATGCACGTAAAAAGGTGAAACTAATTAAACTATCCATTGAAGAGTTAGGCACAGTAAACTTAGGGGCAATTGATGAATATGAGCGTGTAGCAGAGCGTCACACATTCTTGCTAGAGCAAAGAGATGACCTAGAAGAAGCGAAGTCGACATTGCATCAACTTATTACGGAAATGGATGAAGAGATGAAAAAACGATTTTCTACTACGTTTGAAGGCATTCGAACGGAGTTTCAATCTGTATTCTCTGAATTATTCGGAGGCGGAAGAGCGGATTTAGTAATGACAAATCCGGAAGATTTATTAAATACTGGTATTGATATTGTAGCGCAACCGCCAGGGAAGAAACTACAAAACTTAGGTTTACTTTCAGGTGGAGAGCGTGCTTTAACGGCAATTGCGCTCTTATTTGGTATTTTAAAAGTACGCCCAGTTCCATTCTGTGTGCTAGATGAGGTAGAAGCAGCTCTTGATGAGGCAAACGTTTCTCGTTTTGCACAGTATTTAAAGAAATTTAGTGATGAAACGCAGTTTATTGTAATTACACACCGGAAAGGTACAATGGAAGAGTCTGATGTATTGTACGGTGTAACAATGCAAGAATCAGGGGTGTCTAAGCTTGTTTCTGTTCGTTTAGACGATGGCGAAGAACTTGTGGCAAGTAAATAGGAAGGATGGGAAGTATGAGCTTTTTTAAAAAATTAAAAGAAAAAATCTCAAAACAAACAGATACGGTAACAGAGAAGTTTAAACAAGGATTAGAAAAAACGAGAAATTCATTTGCTGATAAAGTAAATGACTTAGTGTATCGTTACCGTAAAATAGACGAAGATTTCTTTGAGGAATTAGAAGAAATTTTAATTAGTGCAGATGTCGGAGTTTCGACGGTGATGGAATTAATTGATCAGCTGAAAGAAGAAGTGCAACGTCGTAACATTCAAGATCCGAAAGAAGTACAGGCTGTTATTTCTGAGAAGTTAGTGGGAATTTACAAAGGTGACAGCGATTTTAGTAATGAAGTTAATATACAAGAGAATCAATTAACAGTTGTTTTATTTGTTGGTGTTAATGGTGTTGGGAAAACGACGACAATTGGTAAGCTTGCACATAAATTTAAATCGGAAGGTAAGTCTGTCCTATTAGCGGCAGGAGATACATTCCGTGCTGGGGCGATTGAACAATTAGAAGTATGGGGCGATCGCGTTGGTGTAGAAGTAATTAAACAAGGATCAGGATCTGACCCAGCGGCGGTAATGTACGATGCTGTACAAGCGGCAAAGGCTCGTAAAGTGGATGTATTGCTATGTGATACAGCAGGACGCTTACAAAACAAAGTAAACTTAATGAAAGAGTTAGAGAAAGTGAAGCGTGTAATTGAGCGTGAAGTACCAGGAGCTCCTCATGAAGTATTACTTGTTATTGATGCAACAACAGGGCAAAATGGTTTAAGCCAAGCGAAAACATTCCGTGAAGCAACGAATGTTACTGGTATTGTTTTAACGAAGTTAGATGGAACTGCTAAAGGTGGTATCGTATTAGCAATTCGTAACGAAATGGATGTACCGGTGAAATTTGTTGGATTAGGAGAGCAAATGGATGATCTGCAGCAGTTTTATCCAGAACAATATGTTTATGGTTTATTTGCGAACTTAGTAGAAACAGAAGAAGTGTAAGTGAAAGAAGCGGTATTCCCGCTTCTTTTTGTATAAAAAATATGTGATGTTAAGAAAAAAACTTGACACTCTTTTATACTCCATGTAAACTAATTCATGTAAAGGGAAATCACTTAACAAAGGATGATCCAACATGCTCGAAAAAACAACGAGAATGAACTATTTATTTGATTTTTATCAATCGTTGTTAACGCAAAAACAAAGAAGTTATATGTCGCTTTATTATCTAGATGATTTATCTCTTGGTGAAATTGCGGAAGAATTTGATGTAAGTCGCCAAGCCGTGTATGATAACATTAAACGGACTGAAGCGATGCTTGAAGAATATGAAGTTAAATTAGTATTACTTCAAAAGTTTCAAGAGCGACAGCGACTTGTTGCAAGGCTAAAACAGCTAATCAGCGAAGAAGAGCATGTGAATGAAGAAATGAAACAAGTTGTTGAAGCTATCGAAAAATTAGATTAGGAGGGCGGCAATATGGCATTTGAAGGATTAGCCGACCGACTTCAACAGACAATGCAAAAAATCCGCGGCAAAGGAAAAGTTTCTGAAGCCGATGTGAAAGAAATGATGAGAGAAGTTCGTCTAGCTCTTTTAGAAGCAGATGTTAACTTTAAAGTAGTAAAAGATTTTGTAAAGCGTGTGTCTGAGCGTGCTGTCGGACAAGATGTAATGAAAAGTTTGACACCTGGACAACAAGTAATTAAAGTCGTACAGGAAGAACTTACAGAACTTATGGGTGGAGAGCAAAGCAAAATTGCTGTTGCTAATAAGCCACCGACTGTTATTATGATGGTTGGTCTGCAAGGTGCGGGTAAAACGACGACAACAGGTAAGCTTGCGAATTTGCTTCGTAAAAAGCATAATCGTAAACCGATGCTTGTTGCAGCGGATATTTATCGTCCAGCAGCTATTAAACAGCTTGAAACATTAGGGAAGCAATTGGACATGCCTGTTTTCTCTTTAGGAGATCAAGTAAGTCCTGTTGAAATTGCGAAACAAGCGATTGCAAAAGCAAAAGAAGATCATCACGATTATGTTTTAATCGATACAGCGGGTCGCCTGCATATAGATGAAGAACTAATGGATGAATTAGCGAAAGTTAAAGAAGTTGCGAAACCGGATGAAATTTTCCTTGTTGTCGATGCGATGACAGGACAAGACGCTGTAAATGTTGCGCAAAGTTTCCATGACCAGTTAGGTTTAACAGGTGTTGTATTAACGAAATTAGATGGTGATACGCGCGGTGGTGCGGCATTATCTATTAAGGCTGTAACAAACACACCAATTAAATTTGCTGGTATGGGTGAAAAACTAGATGCACTTGAAGCGTTCCATCCAGAACGTATGGCATCCCGTATTTTAGGGATGGGCGACGTCTTAACATTAATTGAAAAAGCGCAAGCTACAGTTGATGAAGAGAAAGCAAAAGAACTTGAGCAAAAAATGCGTACGCTTTCGTTTACGCTTGACGATTTCCTAGAACAGCTTGGACAAGTGCGTCAACTTGGACCACTTGATGAATTGTTAGGAATGCTTCCTGGTGCAAATAAAATTAAAGGGCTGAAAAATGCGCAAGTTGATGAAAAACAAATTGGGCATATTGAGGCAATTATTCGTTCTATGACTAAATTAGAACGAGAACAGCCGGAAATAATCAATGCTAGTCGTAAAAAGCGCATTGCCAAAGGTAGCGGTACAACAGTACAAGAAATCAATCGTCTAATCAAGCAGTTTGATGATATGAAAAAAATGATGAAGACGATGACTGGAATGCAAAAAGGTAAGAAAAAAGGACTAGGTGGATTGAAGTTTCCATTCATGTAAGGAAAAAAAGATGGCTCTGTTAAGAAAAAATACTTTACAAAGCAATAGTCTTTTTGCTAATATAATTATCTGTGTGAAATAAATTCGGAGGTGCTTTATAAATGGCAGTTAAAATTCGTTTAAAACGTATGGGAGCTAAAAAAACTCCTTTCTATCGTGTAGTTGTTGCAGATTCTCGTTCTCCTCGTGACGGACGTTTCATTGAGGAAATCGGTACTTACAATCCGGTTGCTCAACCAGCTGAAGTTAAGATCAACGAAGAAGCAGCATTAAAATGGTTAGGAAACGGTGCTAAACCATCTGATACAGTTCGTAACCTATTCTCTAACCAAGGTATCATGGAGAAATTCCACTTATCTAAACAAGGTAAGTAATTGAGGCAATGACTATGAAGAAGTTAGTCGAGACGATTGTCAAGCCTCTTGTCGATCATCCTGAAGATGTAAAAGTTACACAGGAACTTTACAACGGAGAGATAAAGTATCGATTAACTGTACATCCTGAGGATGTTGGAAAAGTCATTGGAAAGCAAGGGAAAGTTGCGAAAGCAATTCGAATGCTCTTGTATTCAGTGGGACATCATAATGATGAAAAAGTAACACTGGAAATTCAATAAACGTAAAAAGGGCGAGGAGTTATTTCCTCTCCCTTTTTTAACATTTAAAGAGAAACTGCATGTTCCGTATATGAAATGGAGATGCTTAATTTATATAGAAACCAGGGGTGACATACTATTTATGACAAAATGGTTTAACGTAGGGAAAATTGTAAATACTCATGGCGTAAGAGGAGAAATTCGTGTTATTTCTCGTACTGATTTTCCGGAAGAGCGATATAAGGTAGGAAACACGTTATACATATCGAATGAGAAAGGTGCAGACTACCTTCCAGTGAAGGTAACTTCTCATCGTCAACATAAGACATTTGATTTATTAACATTTGAAGGATACAACAATGTAGATGAAGTAGAGAAGTTTAAAGGTTCTTTAATAAAAGTACCAGAAGAGCAGTTAGGCGAACTAGCTGAAGGTGAATACTACTATCATGAAATTATTGGTTGCAACGTTGTAACGGAAGAAGGAGAAGCGTTAGGGACAATCAAAGAGATTCTATCCCCTGGTGCAAATGATGTTTGGGTGATTAAACGTCCAAAGGGCCAAGATCTTTTAATTCCTTACATTGATGACGTTGTGCTTCAAGTTAATATTGAAAATAAACTAGTAACCATTCATGTAATGGAAGGATTGCTATAATGAAAATTGACATTTTAACATTGTTTCCAGATATGTTTACAGGTGTGTTTGGATCTTCAATTTTAAAGAAGGCTCAAGAAAAAGAAGCGGTAGAGCTTCGTGTTGTCAATTTCCGTGATTATACAACTAGTAAGCATAATAGTGTAGATGATTATCCGTATGGTGGGGGCGCTGGAATGGTATTAACCCCACAACCTATCTTTGATGCGGTGGAAGAGCTAACGAAGGAAACAGACCGTAAACCGAGAATCGTCTTAATGTGTCCACAAGGAGAGCGTTTCACGCAGAAGAAGGCAGAAGAGCTTGCTGAAGAAGAGCATGTTATTTTTGTATGTGGCCATTATGAAGGATACGATGAAAGAATTCGTGAACATCTTGTAACAGATGAGATTTCTATTGGTGATTATGTATTAACGGGTGGAGAATTAGCCTCTATGGTAGTTACTGATAGTGTTGTACGTCTTTTACCAGGAGTACTTGGGAATCAAACGTCACAAGTGGAAGACTCTTTTAGCACAGGTTTGTTAGAACACCCACATTATACACGTCCTGCTGATTTTCGTGGTATGAAGGTACCGGATGTACTAATGTCAGGAAATCATAAAAACATTGATGAATGGCGCCAGAAAGAATCGCTACGTCGTACGTATACACGTAGACCGGATTTATTGGAAGAACGAGAATTATCTAAGCAAGAAGAGAAATGGCTGGAACAGATTAAAGAAGACCAATAAGGGCTTAATATATTTTCTGTTGCAACAGTCCTAACAATATGCTATTATAACATTTGTGCTACTGAAATCAGTAGCCGTATTAACGATGTTCCGCTGTAATTTAATAAGACTTTATAAGAGCATCTGTTTAAAGGAGAGAATTTAATATGCAACAATTAATCGCAGAAATTACAAAAGGCCAATTAAAAACTGACCTTCCTTCATTCCGTCCTGGAGACACTTTACGTGTACACGTAAAAGTAGTTGAGGGAACTCGTGAAAGAATTCAGCTTTTCGAAGGTGTTGTAATCAAACGTCGTGGTGGCGGAATCAGTGAAACATTCACAGTTCGTAAGATTTCTTACGGCGTAGGTGTTGAGCGTACATTCCCAGTTCACACGCCAAGAATCGCGAAAATCGAAGTACTTCGCCGTGGTAAAGTACGTCGTGCTAAGTTATACTACTTACGTAACCTTCGCGGTAAAAAAGCACGTATTAAAGAAATTCGATAAGACATGTATGGGAGCTTGTAAATACGCAAGCTCCCTTTTTCCAATCTATATGAAATTTTGATATAATACGAACAGCTTACATAACTGTGGAGGGGAAAAGCATGAAGAAAGAGAAGAGTTCACTTTGGGAATGGATTAAAGCAATTTTGATTGCCATTGTATTAGCGGGCGTAATTAGACAGTTTTTCTTTGCCCCAATTCTCGTAGATGGTGTATCGATGTCGCCGACTTTACATGACCGTGATCGAATGATTGTTAATAAAATTGGCTATCACATAGGTGATCCGAAGCGCTTTGATATTATTGTATTCCGAGCGACGGAAGAAAAAGATTATATTAAGCGTATTATTGGCCTACCAGGCGATGAAATCGAATACCGTAATGATAAACTATATGTTAACGGGAAACCTTATGAGGAGCCGTATTTAGATAAGCAGAAAAAACAACTTGCTGACGGACCGCTTACATATGATTTTACTCTTGAAGAAATGACAGGAAAGAAAACTGTTCCAGAGGGTCAATTATTTGTTTTAGGCGATAATCGTCGTTTTAGTAAAGATAGCCGCTCAATTGGTACAATTTCAATGGACCAAGTGATTGGTAAAGCAAATATGTTATATTGGCCGTTAAAAGATGCACGTATTGTGAAATAAAAGAAAAAGAAGGTGGCAACATGGTAATTCAATGGTTCCCGGGACATATGGCAAAGGCTAGACGCCAAGTAACCGAAAAATTAAAGTTAATTGATGTTGTAATTGAGCTTGTAGATGCTCGATTACCTTTATCATCTCGAAACCCAATGATTGATGAAATTATTACACATAAACCAAGACTTGTTGTTTTAAATAAAGCGGATATGGCAGATGACCGTCTAACGAAGCAGTGGATTGCATACTTTAAAGAAAAAGGTCATATGGCAATTTCAATTAACGCACAAGCTGGACAAGGTATGAAGGAAATTACAGCGGCTTGTAAAGTGTTGGTTAAAGAAAAATTTGACAAAATGGTTGCTAAAGGTATTAGACCGAGAGCAATTCGTGCATTAATTGTAGGTATACCGAATGTTGGTAAATCTACGTTAATTAATAAGTTGGCGAAGAAAAATATTGCTAAAACAGGAGATCGCCC
Source organism: Bacillus sp. H1a (assembly GCF_000633475.1). Taxonomy (NCBI): domain Bacteria; kingdom Bacillati; phylum Bacillota; class Bacilli; order Caryophanales; family Bacillaceae; genus Bacillus; species Bacillus sp. H1a. The sequence goes on from NZ_AYMH01000020.1 coordinate 65,866, forward strand.
AGGTGTGACAACAGCCCAACAATGGATTAAAGTTGGGAAAGAAATGGAACTGTTAGATACACCGGGTATTTTATGGCCTAAATTTGAAGATCAATTAGTGGGTCTTCGTTTAGCGACAACGGGTGCAATTAAAGATTCAATTTTAAATTTACAAGATGTAGCTGTTTACGCATTACGTTTTATGGAGAAACATTATCCAGAACGTTTGAAAGAGCGATATAATTTAAATGAGATTCCAGAAGATATCGTGGAGTTATTTGATGCAATCGGAAAAAACAGAGGTTGCTTAATGGGCGGCGGAATGATTGATTATGATAAAACATCTGAGCTTATACTTCGTGAACTTCGTGGTGGTAAACTTGGAAGAATGACGTTTGAGACACCAGAAGAATTTGCAGAGCAGGTAGAAGAAGTGGAAAAAGTAGAAGAAGTATAAGACGTGCGTTTGTGCGTCTTTTCTTTTTGGTTACGTTTAAAAGGGAGTGTACATATATGCAAAAAATGACTATTCAAGAAGCTGAATGTTTATTGCAAGAAATTATGAGTGAAGAGGATGGACATTTTCAACTGTTATTGAAAGATGAGCGAAAAGGTGTTCAAAAACTAATTTTGAAGTGGTATAAACAAAAAGAATTAGCACAAAAAGAAAGAGAAAAATTTTTAGAAATGTCAAAGTATGAAAATGCGTTACGTGAAAAAGGTCTCACATACATTGCTGGCATTGATGAAGTGGGCCGAGGACCGTTAGCTGGACCGGTTGTGACGGCGGCTGTCATCCTCCCAGAAGATTTTTATATTCCAGGATTAAATGACTCGAAAAAATTAAGTGAAGCGAAGCGTGAGCGTTTTTATGATGAAATTAAAGACCATGCGATTGCGATTGGAGTTGGCATTGTATCACCACAAATTATTGATGAAATAAATATTTATCAAGCAACGAAGCAAGCGATGTTAGATGCTGTTGCTAATTTATCATGTACACCAGAATATTTATTAATCGATGCGATGAAGCTTCCTACATCAATTCCGCAAACATCAATTATTAAAGGTGATGCGAAAAGTGTCTCTATTTCAGCTGCATCTATTATTGCGAAAGTGACGAGAGATCGTATGATGAAAGAATTAGGTGGAAAGTATCCTGCATATGGATTTGAACAACATATGGGATATGGGACGAAACAGCATTTAGAAGCGATTGAAGTGCATGGGGTACTAGAGGAACATCGGAAATCATTCGCACCAATTAAAGATATGATTCAAAAATAAGCTGTGAATATACAGCTTATTTTTTTATTTTGGTATATGAACATTATTATTTTCAAAAAAGAATAAAGCGATTTCAGTTTTCTGACACTTTATTGTAGACAGCGTGCCAATCATCTTATACAATGGCAATGTAATGTTTTTTAAACATTAAAAAACTTTTCGAGTAAAACAGGAAAACAGGGGAGGATGGGACCATGAATATCCATGAGTACCAAGGTAAGGCAGTCCTTAGAAGCTATGGGGTTAGCGTTCCGAACGGGAAGGTTGCATTTACAGTAGAAGAAGCTGTAGAAGCAGCGAAAGAATTAGGAACGGATGTATGTGTAGTTAAAGCACAAATTCACGCTGGTGGACGCGGCAAAGCTGGCGGAGTAAAAGTTGCGAAAAATTTAGAAGAAGTTCGTACATATGCGGAAGGCATTTTAGGAACTACACTTGTGACACATCAAACAGGTCCTGAAGGTAAGGAAGTAAAACGCTTACTTATCGAAGAAGGTTGCGATATTAAAAAAGAATATTATGTAGGTCTTGTATTAGATCGTGCAACTTCTCAAGTTGTTTTAATGGCATCTGAAGAAGGTGGAACAGAAATTGAAGAAGTAGCAGAAAAAACACCTGAAAAAATCTTTAAAGAATATATTGATCCAGCAGTAGGTTTACAAGGTTTCCAAGCGCGTCGAATCGCGTTTAACATCAATATTCCAAAAGAGCTTGTAGGACAAGCTGTGAAGTTTATGATGGGCTTATATAGTGCGTTTATCGAAAAAGATTGCTCTATCGCTGAGATTAATCCACTTGTTACAACAGGTGACGGTAAAGTAATGGCATTAGATGCAAAATTAAACTTTGATTCTAATGCGTTATATCGCCATAAAGACATTTTAGAACTTCGTGATCTTGATGAAGAAGATTCAAAAGAAATTGAAGCTTCTAAATATGACTTAAACTACATTCCTTTAGATGGGAATATCGGTTGTATGGTTAATGGTGCAGGTTTAGCAATGGCTACAATGGATATCATTAAACATTACCATGGTGACCCAGCTAACTTCTTAGATGTTGGTGGCGGCGCGACAGCTGAAAAAGTTACAGAAGCATTCAAAATTATCCTTTCTGATAAAAATGTAAAAGGTATCTTCGTTAACATTTTTGGTGGCATTATGAAGTGTGATGTTATCGCAGAAGGTGTTATTGAAGCAACGAAGCAAGTAGGTCTTGAGTTGCCTTTAGTTGTACGTCTTGAAGGTACAAACGTAGAGTTAGGTAAGAGAATTTTAAATGAGTCTGGTTTAAATATTGTTGCAGCAGAATCTATGGCAGACGGTGCACAAAAAATTGTTTCACTAGTGGGCTAATAGAAAGCGGGGGAGAAAAATGAGCGTATTAGTTAATAAAGATACAAAAGTTATTGTTCAAGGTATTACAGGTTCTCAAGGATTATTCCATACAAAACAAATGATTGAATACGGTACGAAAATTGTCGGTGGTGTAACACCAGGTAAAGGTGGCACTGATATTGAAGGTGTACCAGTATTTGATACAGTAGAAGATGCTGTGAAAGCAACAGGCGCAAACGCTTCAGTTGTATACGTTCCACCCGCTTTTGCGGCTGATGCAATTATGGAAGCAGTTGATGCAAAGATCGATTTAGTAGTATGTATTACTGAAGGGATCCCTGTATTAGATATGGTAAACGTAAAGAGATATATGGCGGGTAAACATACACGTTTACTTGGACCAAACTGTCCTGGTGTCATTACACCTGATGAATGTAAAATTGGTATTATGCCAGGATACATTCATAAAAAAGGTCATGTTGGTATCGTATCTCGCTCGGGTACATTAACGTATGAAGCTGTACATCAGTTAACACAAGAAGGTATTGGCCAATCTACTGCTGTAGGTATCGGTGGGGACCCTGTTAACGGTACAGACTTTATTGATGCGTTAAAAGCATTTAATGATGATGAAGAAACACATGCTGTAATTATGATTGGTGAAATCGGAGGTACGGCAGAAGAAGAGGCAGCTGAATGGGTAAAAGCTAATATGACAAAACCAGTTGTAGGCTTCATTGGTGGTCAAACAGCGCCTGCTGGCAAACGTATGGGTCATGCTGGGGCAATCATTTCTGGCGGTAAAGGAACTGCTGCTGAAAAGATTAAAACAATGGAAGCTTGTGGTATTAAAGTAGCTGAAACACCAGCTGTTATGGGTGAAACATTAATCTCTGTTTTAAAAGAAAAGGGATTATTTGAAACTTGTAAAAACTACTAATCTTTTTGAAAGGCACCTTCTTGTTTGAAGGTGTCTTTTTGCACTTTTCCTGTTTACATAATAAAAATTATGGGTAAGTAGAATTGAGATGAAAAGAGAACGATTATTGCACCTTCATTACATGTTGGCGGATCATTGGAAGGCGATGGAGAGGCTACTATATATTGATCCGGAATTGAATGGAATATACACTTTTAGTACGAAGCAATTTGAATATTACGCTGGAATATCCTCGGAAAAATCTTCAGAACTAGTAAATTTTCTTCAGACTTCAAATCCCCTGCAATATATCTCCTATTTGGAAGAAAATCGAATATTTTATACGACTATTTGGGATAAGGATTATCCACAATTATTGCGAGAAATACAAGATCCCCCTTTTGTTTTATATGGAAGAGGGGAGAGGGATTTTCTTAGTAAAGTAAATAAATTAGCGATTGTTGGGACGAGAGAGCCGTCTTTATATGGAAAGGAGAGTATGAGGTTTATTTTACACCCTTTACTTGAAAAGGAATGGCTTATTGTTAGTGGGTTTGCAAGAGGGATAGATATAATTGCTCACGAAGTTACAGTAAGGCAGCATTGCCCGACAATCGCCATATTAGGACATGGATTATCTTATATGTATCCGAAAGAGAATAGAAGTTTATATGACACGTGGAAAGACTATATATTGTTATTGACAGAGTATCCCCCACATTATGCACCGAAAAAATGGTATTTTCCAAAAAGAAATCGAATTATTAGTGGTATAAGTAAAGGTGTTTTAGTTGTAGAAGCAAAATCAAGAAGTGGATCACTTATTACTGCAGGCCTAGCGTTAGAGCAAAATAGAGAGGTATTTGCGCTTCCTGGACCTATATTTATAGATAGTGCGTCGGGAACAAATCATCTTATTCAACAAGGTGCAAAACTAGTGCGAAATGCAGAGGATATCCTTGAAGAATTTATAAATTAACTTTATATTTTTATGTTTTTATTAAACAATTATTGACAAATGGTAGATTGGCACTGTATGGTATATTCATTCTTGATTGACAAAAACAAGAGAAATCAATAAGATTAATGAAGACTTGAATCCACCTCTTAAGGAGGCACTAGCATGTCAGATTACCTCGTAATCGTGGAGTCGCCTTCTAAGGCGAAGACCATTGAGAAATATTTAGGGAAAAAATACAAAGTCGTCGCGTCTATGGGACATGTCCGCGATTTACCTAAAAGCCAAATGGGGATAGAAGTAAAGAATAACTTCACCCCGAAGTATATTACCATTCGTGGTAAGGGTCCCGTTTTAAAAGATTTAAAATCAGCGGCAAAAAAAGCAAAGAAAGTCTATCTCGCGGCCGATCCGGATCGTGAAGGAGAAGCAATTGCTTGGCATTTAGCGAATACGTTAAATGTGGACGTTGAATCAGATTGCCGAGTTGTATTTAATGAGATTACAAAAGATGCAATAAAAGAATCATTTAAATATCCTCGTGCAATTAATATGGATTTAGTAGATGCACAACAGGCAAGACGTATACTTGATCGTCTTGTTGGCTACAATATTAGTCCTTTATTATGGAAGAAAGTAAAAAAAGGATTAAGTGCAGGACGCGTACAATCTGTAGCAGTTCGTTTAATTATCGAACGTGAAAAAGAAATTCAAAACTTTGAACCTGAAGAATTCTGGACAATTAAAACAGAATTTGTGAAAGGGAAAGACACATTTGAAGCAAGCTTTTACGGTGTAGATGGTGAAAAAGTTCAATTAACGAACGAAGAACAAGTGAACGAAATAATCGAAAAGATGAAAGACAATGCGTTTTCGGTTGAAAATGTAACTCGAAAAGAGCGAAAGCGTAATCCTGCATTACCGTTTACAACATCTTCTCTACAACAGGAAGCAGCGCGTAAATTAAATATGCGAGCAAAGAAAACAATGATGCTTGCACAGCAACTGTATGAAGGGATAGATCTTGGAAAACAAGGGACTGTAGGTCTTATTACGTATATGAGAACCGATTCAACACGTATCTCAGAAACAGCTCAAACAGAGGCTCGTAATTACATTACTGAGGCGTTTGGTGCGGAATACATAGGAACAGAGAAGAAGAAAGAAACGAAAAAGTCGAAAGCGCAAGATGCGCATGAGGCGATTCGTCCTACTTCGGTAATGAGAAAGCCAGAGGAACTAAAAAGTTTCTTAAGTCGTGATCAACTTCGTTTGTATAAACTGATTTGGGAGCGATTTGTTGCAAGTCAAATGGCATCTGCTATAATGGATACTGTTACAGCGAGACTCATTAATAACAATGTTCAGTTCCGTGCAAGTGGATCAGTTGTAAAGTTCCCAGGATTTATGAAAGTGTACGTAGAATCGAAAGATGATGGTGCGGAAGAAAAGGATAAGATGTTGCCGCCGTTAGAAGTAGGTGAAACTGTATTTTCAAAAGATATAGAACCGAAGCAACATTTCACACAGCCTCCGCCGCGTTATACAGAGGCTCGTCTAGTAAGAACGCTTGAAGAGCTTGGAATTGGAAGACCATCTACTTATGTACCGACACTTGAAACAATCCAAAAACGTGGATACGTTGCTTTAGATAATAAACGCTTCGTACCGACTGAACTTGGTGGAATAGTAATCGAACTTATTTTAGAGTTTTTCCCGGAAATTATTAACATTGAATTTACTGCCAATATGGAGCAGAGCCTTGATGAAGTAGAAGAAGGAAATGCGAATTGGGTGAAAATTGTTGATGATTTTTACGTAGGATTTGAACCGCGCTTAGAAAAAGCGGAAAAAGAAATGCGTGAAGTGGAAATTAAAGATGAACCAGCTGGGGAAGACTGTGAATTATGTGGTCATCCAATGGTCTTTAAAATGGGTAAATACGGGAAGTTTATGGCTTGTTCGAATTTCCCTGATTGTCGTAATACAAAACCGATTGTGAAAGAAATCGGTGTTACTTGTCCGAAGTGTGAAGAAGGACAAATTATTGAACGTCGTAGTAATAAAAAGAAACGTCTTTTCTACGGATGCGGTACGTATCCAGAATGTGACTTTGTATCTTGGGATAAGCCAATTGGTCGTAAATGTCCGAAGTGTGAAGGTATGCTTGTAGAGAAGAAGTTGAAAAAAGGCGTGCAAGTACAATGTATTTCGTGTGATTATGAAGAAGAACAACAAATGTGAGCGTAACTGCTCACATTTTTTTCGGGAAGAAAAGGAAAGGTGATATATATGACAACACAAGTAGTAAACGTCATTGGCGCAGGTCTTGCAGGAAGTGAAGCAGCTTACCAAATTGCAAAACGTGGTGTCCAAGTAAGATTATATGAAATGAGGCCGGTACGACAAACACCAGCTCATCACACAGATAAATTTGCTGAATTAGTATGTAGTAATTCACTTCGCGCAAACACATTAACAAATGCTGTTGGTGTTATTAAAGAAGAAATGCGTTTAATGGATTCTGTTATTATTCGTGCGGCTGATGAGTGCTCTGTACCAGCAGGAGGTGCTTTAGCTGTAGATCGTCATGAATTTGCAGCGAAAGTAACTGAATATGTGAAGAATCATCCGAACGTAACTGTGATGAATGAAGAAATTACTGAAATTCCAGAAGGGCCTACTGTTATTGCAACAGGTCCACTTACGTCTCCTGACCTTTCTGCACAATTAAAAGAACTGACAGGTGAAGATTATTTTTATTTCTATGATGCTGCAGCACCAATTGTTGAGAAAGACAGCATTGATATGAATAAAGTATATTTAAAATCCCGTTATGATAAAGGTGAAGCGGCATATTTAAACTGTCCAATGACAGAAGAAGAGTTTGATCGCTTTTATGAGGCTTTAATTGCCGCTGAGACAGTGCCTTTAAAAGAATTCGAAAAAGAAATTTTCTTTGAAGGTTGTATGCCAGTAGAAGTTATGGCAAGTAGAGGGAGACAGACGTTAGTATTTGGACCGATGAAGCCTGTTGGATTAGAAGATCCGAAAACAGGGAAAACACCATATGCAGTTGTTCAGTTGCGTCAAGATGATGCAGCAGGAACGTTATACAATATTGTAGGTTTCCAAACACATTTAAAGTGGGGGCCACAAAAAGAAGTGTTACAGCTAATTCCAGGACTAGAAAACGCAGAGATTGTACGTTATGGTGTAATGCATCGTAATACGTTTATTAATTCGCCTAATTTGCTTCGTCCAACATATCAATATAAACAACGTGATGATTTATTCTTCGCTGGTCAAATGACTGGAGTAGAGGGTTATGTTGAATCAGCAGCATCAGGATTATTAGCTGGTATTAACGTTGCTCGACTTGTACAAGGTGAAGAGCCGGTTGTATTACCACCTGTAACTGCAATGGGAAGTATGGCAAATTATATTACTGCGACAAATGCAAAAAACTTCCAGCCAATGAATGCAAACTTCGGTTTATTTGCACCATTAGAGAAGAAAATTAAAAAGAAACAAGAGCGAAATGAAGCGTATGCTACACGCGCTTTAGAAACAATTCAAAATTTTGTAAATATTTAATTAAATTTCTTGCAAAGGCTACTGAGTTGTGATACGATTTAGTAGCCTTTATTGAGGTGAGTTATATGAATGTGAAGAAATTGTTACAATTATTCGTTGGATATTTACAAATTGAAAGAAATTATTCAAAATATACAATTGCAAGTTATCAAAATGATTTAGAACATTTTGTGCAATTTATGGAGCGAGAAGGCATATCCTCTTTTTTAGATGTTACATACGCGGATGTTCGTTTATACTTGACGACGTTGCACGATGAAAAGTTAGCCCGTAAATCTGTCGCAAGAAAAGTATCGAGCTTACGAAGTTTATATCGTTTTTTGATGCGTGAAGGTTATCAAAAAGATAATCCGTTTGCACTTGCGTCACTCCCCAAGAAAGAATTGTCAATCCCAAAGTTTTTATATGCTGAAGAGTTAGAGGAATTGTTTGAAGTTTCTGATACAGAGACGCCATTAGGTCAAAGAAATCAAGCTTTATTAGAGTTGATGTATGCAACTGGGATTCGTGTAAGCGAATGCGTTAATTTGCAACTTACCGACATTGACTTTGCAGTGGGAACAATTTTAGTGATGGGAAAAGGGAAAAAACAAAGATATATTCCGTTCGGAAGCTATGCACAAGATGCTTTAATTACTTATATAGAGAACGGGAGAAAACAGTTAGCTCAAAAGACTGAAGAACAATCTCATAGGGTATTTTTAAATGCGAAAGGTAAGCCGTTAACAGATCAGGGTGTACGTTATGTTTTGAACGAACTCATTAAGAAGGCTTCACTTACAATGCGGATAAATCCCCATATGTTAAGGCATACATTTGCTACACATATGTTGGATGAAGGAGCGGATTTACGTACTGTACAGGAGCTATTAGGTCATGAGAATTTGTCGACGACACAAATTTATACGCATGTCTCTAAAGAAAGATTGCGTTCTGTGTACATGAAGCATCACCCGCGGGCATAAATTGCTTTTAAAGCTATAAAAACATATAAAGGAGTTTTTTCTATGGGAAATTTCCACGCTACAACGATATTTGCAGTTCATCATAATGGAGAATGTGCAATGGCTGGAGATGGTCAGGTAACGATGGGGAATGCTGTTGTAATGAAACATACAGCTCGCAAAGTTCGCAAACTTTTCCAAGGGAAAGTTTTAGCTGGTTTTGCAGGCTCAGTTGCTGATGCATTTACTCTTTTTGAAATGTTTGAAGGAAAATTAGAAGAGTATAATGGCAACTTGCAGCGCGCTGCAGTTGAGATGGCGAAACAATGGCGTGGTGATAAAATGTTACGTCAGCTAGAAGCGATGCTCATTGTCATGGATAAAACAACGATGCTCCTTGTTTCAGGTACAGGAGAAGTAATTGAACCGGATGATGGCATTTTAGCGATTGGTTCAGGTGGACATTATGCACTTGCTGCTGGTCGTGCTTTAAAGCAACATGCAAGTGAACATTTAACAGCGAAGCAAATTGCGAAAGCTAGTTTAGAAATTGCAGGCGATATTTGTGTTTATACGAACCACAACATAGTTGTTGAAGAATTGTAGAATCGTAAGGGAGGCATTTTATATGCATTTACATTTTACTCCGCGTCAAATTGTGGAAAAATTAGATCAATACATCATCGGTCAAAAAGATGCAAAGAAAGCGGTTGCTGTAGCTCTACGGAATCGATACCGTCGCAGTAAACTAGCTGAAAATTTACGTGATGAAATTGCACCTAAAAACATTTTAATGATTGGACCGACAGGTGTTGGTAAGACAGAGGTAGCACGACGAATGGCAAAACTCGTTGGAGCACCTTTTATTAAGGTTGAAGCGACTAAATTTACAGAAGTTGGATATGTGGGTCGAGATGTAGAATCGATGGTCCGCGACCTTGTTGAAACATCCGTTCGTATCGTGAAAGAGGAAATGGTAGTTAAAGTTCAAGATAAAGCGGAAGAGCAAGCGAATCAACGTCTTGTTGAAATTTTAGTGCCGAGTCCGGAGAAACAATCTGGATTTAAAAATCCATTAGAAATGCTTTTTGGTGGTACTCAAAATTCAAACCAAACATCTGATGCACAGGAAGATGTTGAAATCGAAAAGAAACGTCAAGATGTGGAAAGAAAGCTTGCGGCAGGCCTTCTTGAAGATGAAGTGGTATCGATCGAAGTGACGGAACAACAGTCTTCTATGTTTGATATGTTGCAAGGAACTGGCATGGAGCAAATGGGAATGAATTTCCAAGATGCACTAGGAAGTATCATGCCGAAAAAAACGAAAAAACGTAAACTTTCTGTAAAAGAAGCAAGAAAACTCTTGACAAATGAAGAGGCACAGCGCTTAATTGATATGGATGAAGTTACACAAGAGGCTGTTTATCGTGCTGAACAGCTCGGGATTATTTTTATCGATGAAATTGACAAAATTGCTGGTAAGCAGTCGAATAGCGTAGATGTATCGCGTGAAGGTGTGCAACGTGACATTTTACCGATTGTAGAAGGATCGAATGTTGCAACAAAATACGGATCAGTAAAAACGGATTATATTTTATTTGTTGCAGCTGGAGCGTTCCATATGTCTAAACCGTCGGATTTAATTCCGGAATTGCAAGGGAGATTTCCGATTCGAGTAGAGTTAACAAAATTATCAGTAGATGATTTTGTTAAAATATTAATCGAACCTGACAATGCGTTAATTAAACAATATATGGCATTATTAGCGACTGAAGGTATAGAAATTGAATTTTCAGACGAAGCTATTCGTAAGATTGCTGAGATTGCTTATCAAGTTAATCAGGATACAGATAATATTGGAGCGAGAAGACTTCATACTATTATGGAGAAGCTCCTTGAAGATTTATCGTTTGAAGCATCTGAAATTACGTTAGAGAAAATAACGATAACACCTCAATATGTTGAGGAAAAATTAGCGACAATTGCTAAAAATAAAGATGTGAGCCAGTTTATTTTGTAATAGTGTCATCAGGTGACTCGCCCTAGTTTCCAAGTGATGAAAAAATATGTAAGTAACATGTAGGAGGAACTTTTGAAATGGAATTATTAGCAAAAACGAGAAAATTAAATGCGTTATTACAAAGCGCAGCAGGAAAGCCTGTAAACTTTAGAGAGATGTCTGACACAATGTGTGAAGTAATTGAAGCGAACGTGTTCGTTGTAAGTCGTCGCGGTAAATTATTAGGATATGCGATTCACCAACAAATCGAGAACGAACGCATGAAGCAAATGCTTGCAGAGCGTCAATTCCCAGAAGAGTACACACAAAGCTTATTCAACATTACAGAAACATCTTCTAACTTAGATGTGAACAGTGCTTACACAGCATTCCCAGTAGAAAATAGAGAATTATTCGGTCAAGGTTTAACTACAATCGTACCAATCGTTGGTGGCGGTGAGCGCCTAGGTACACTAGTCTTAGCTCGTCTGGGTCAAGAGTTCTTAGACGATGATTTGATTCTTGCTGAATACAGCTCAACTGTTGTAGGTATGGAAATCTTACGTGAAAAAGCAGAAGAAATCGAAGAGGAAGCACGTAGTAAAGCTGTTGTTCAAATGGCGATTAGCTCATTATCTTACAGTGAGTTAGAAGCAATCGAGCATATCTTCGAAGAATTAAATGGAACAGAAGGTTTACTTGTTGCAAGTAAAATTGCTGATCGCGTAGGAATTACTCGTTCTGTAATCGTAAATGCACTACGTAAATTAGAAAGTGCTGGTGTTATTGAGTCTCGCTCTTTAGGTATGAAAGGAACATACATTAAAGTGCTAAACGACAAGTTTCTACAGGAACTTGCTAAATTAAAAACAAACTAATTTATAAAAAAACTCTCCTCGGTTGAGGAGAGTTTTTTGTTTTTTAAGAGAATGATTTTGCTTACGTAAGGCGTCATGACAACGTTCATTAGAAAACTATTAATTAACCTTCAATTCCTTGCTTAAAGGAATTGAAGGTTGGTAATACTAGAATTTGAGCGTAAAAAAAAGAAAGTTTTACATTGTTCGCATTTTCGACTTGATTGTAATATTTCAGTATGATATAGTAAGCAGTGGTGTCAGTACAAAGTACACACGTTTACTGATTTAAGTGTTGGTGCTACGTTCGTAGTTTCGCTTAGAGATGAAGTAAACGGAGGATATCAAAAACCATTTAGGAGGAACTAAATTATGTCAGTAATTTCTATGAAGCAATTGCTTGAAGCTGGTGTTCATTTCGGACATCAAACTCGTCGTTGGAACCCAAAAATGAAGCGTTACATTTTCACAGAGCGTAACGGTATCTACATCATCGACTTACAAAAAACTGTGAAAAAAGTTGAGGAAGCTTACAGAACGATGCGTGACATCGCTGCTGAAGGTGGAGACATTTTATTCGTAGGTACTAAAAAACAAGCACAAGAAGCTATTAAAGAAGAAGCAACTCGTGCTGGTATGTACTTCGTTAACCAACGTTGGTTAGGTGGAACTTTAACAAACTTCCAAACAATCCAAAAGCGTATCAAGCGTCTTAAAGACATCGAAAGAATGCAAGAAGATGGTACTTTCGAAGTACTTCCTAAGAAAGAAGTTGTTCAACTTAAAAAAGAGTTAGAGCGTCTTGAGAAATTCTTAGGCGGTATTAAAGATATGAAAGGTCTTCCAAGTGCATTATTCGTAGTAGACCCTCGTAAAGAGCGTATTGCAGTTGCTGAAGCACGCAAATTACACATTCCAATCATCGGTATCGTTGATACAAACTGTGATCCAGACGAAATCGATCACGTTATCCCAGCAAACGATGATGCAATTCGTGCTGTAAAACTTCTTACATCTAAAATGGCAGACGCGATCCTTGAAGCAAAACAAGGTGAAGAAACTGTTACTGCGTAACAAATTTGGAAAGGTGATAAGGGGTTCGGCCTTTTATCACCTTTTTTAAGGTATAAACACCTTTATAAAAGGTATAAATACATATTTTAGGAGGATGAAAAATATGGCAATCACTGCACAAATGGTAAAAGAACTTCGTGAAAAAACTGGCGCAGGTATGATGGACTGCAAAAAAGCTTTAACAGAAACTAACGGCGACATGGAGAAAGCAATTGACTTCTTACGTGAAAAAGGTATTGCGAAAGCTGCTAAAAAAGCAGACCGCATCGCTGCTGAAGGTTTAACTTTCATCGAAACAAACGGTAACGACGGTTTAATCTTAGAATTAAACTCTGAAACTGATTTCGTTGCGAAAAACGAAGGTTTCCAAGCTTTAATTAAAGAATTAGCTGCTCACTTATTAGCTAACAAACCAGCTAACGTTGAAGAAGCTATGGCTCAAACAATTGAAGGTGGCAAAACAGTAGAAGAGCACATCAATGAAGCAATCGCTAAAATTGGTGAAAAACTTACACTTCGTCGTTTCGAAATCGTATCAAAAACTGATGCAGATGCATTCGGTGCTTACCTACACATGGGTGGACGCATTGGTGTATTAACAGTTCTTGAAGGTTCTACTGACGAAGCAGCTGCTAAAGATGTAGCAATGCACATTGCAGCAGTTAACCCTAAATACATCGACCGCGATGCTGTAACAGCTGAAGAAGTTGAGCATGAGCGTCAAGTATTAACACAACAAGCTTTAAACGAAGGCAAGCCTGAAAAAATCGTTGCAAAAATGGTAGAAGGCCGTCTTGGCAAATTCTTTGAAGAGATTTGCTTACTTGACCAAGCATTCGTTAAAAACCCTGATATGAAAGTTCGTCAATTCGTTGAGTCTAAAGGCGGAACATTAAAAGGATTCGTTCGCTACGCTGTTGGTGAAGGTATCGAAAAACGCGAAGACAACTTTGCTGAAGAAGTAATGAACCAAGTAAAAGGTAACAACTAATACAGATTAGGGAACACATTGTGTTCCCTTTTTTAAAATAAAGATGTAAGCAATTGGAGGTTCATTATGAGTACACCGAAATATAATCGTGTCGTTTTAAAGCTGAGCGGAGAAGCTTTAGCTGGCGAGCAAGGATTTGGAATTAACCCGGCTGTTATTAAGTCAGTTGCGGAACAAGTGAAAGAAATTGCAGAACTTGATGTAGAGGTTGCTGTTGTTGTTGGTGGCGGTAACATTTGGCGTGGGAAAATTGGAAGTGAAATGGGCATGGATCGTGCAGGAGCAGATTACATGGGCATGTTAGCAACAGTTATGAATTCATTAGCTCTTCAAGATAGCTTGGAGAACATTGGAATTCAAACTCGCGTACAAACTTCAATTGAGATGCGTCAAGTGGCAGAGCCTTACATTCGTCGTAAAGCAATCCGTCACTTAGAGAAAAAACGTGTTGTGATCTTTGCAGCAGGTACTGGTAACCCATACTTCTCTACAGATACAACAGCAGCATTACGTGCAGCGGAAATCGAAGCGGACGTTATTTTAATGGCGAAAAACAATGTAGATGGCGTATATAGTGCAGATCCATCTATTGACCCAACAGCTACGAAATACGAAACACTTACTTACTTAGATGTATTAAAAGAAGGTTTAGGTGTAATGGATTCTACAGCTTCTTCTTTATGTATGGATAATGATATTCCATTAATTGTATTCTCGGTTATGGAAAAAGGTAATATTAAACGTGCCGTTTTAGGCGAAAATATTGGAACAGTTGTAAGGGGGAAATAAATATGGGACAACAAGTATTGAAGTCTTCAAATGAAAAAATGGAAAAAGCAGTTGCTGCTTATTCTCGTGAATTAGCAACAGTTCGCGCTGGTCGTGCAAGCTCGTCTGTATTAGATAAGGTACAAGTTGATTACTATGGTGCACCAACACCAGTTGTGCAATTAGCGAACATTACAGTTCCAGAAGCGCGTTTACTTGTAATTCAACCTTATGATAAAACTTCTATCGGTGATATTGAAAAAGCAATTTTAAAAGCAGATTTAGGCTTAAACCCTTCTAATGATGGAACTGTAATTCGTATTGCATTCCCTGCATTAACAGAAGAGCGTCGTCGTGATCTTGTAAAAGTTGTGAAAAAATATGCTGAAGAAGCAAAAGTTGCTGTTCGTAACGTACGTCGTGATGGTAATGACGATCTTAAGAAGCTTGAAAAAGCTGGCGATATTACAGAAGACGATTTAAGAGGATATACTGAAGATATCCAAAAAGAAACAGATAAATATATTGCAAAAGTTGACGAAATCGCAAAAAACAAAGAAAAAGAAATCATGGAAGTGTAATAGCGATAACTTCGCAAATATGACCCTCTTCTTAAGGGGGTCTTTTTACACTTTTAGGCATACGTCTGCTTGTTGGAGGGTATGAATGATGTTTAAAAAGTTTCCTTTTTTTAAAGCTAAAAAGGTCACATCGTTTGATCATCTCATTGAAGAAGTGAAAAAAGGATATATCCCAGAACATATTGCTATTATTATGGATGGTAATGGAAGATGGGCGAAGAGAAGAGCGATGCCTCGCATTGCTGGACATCATGAAGGCATGCAAGTTGTGAAGAAAATTACAAAATTTGCAAGTAAACTTGGTGTGAAAGTATTAACTCTTTATGCTTTTTCGACTGAGAACTGGAAAAGACCGAAAAAGGAAGTTGATTATTTGATGAAACTTCCAGAAGAATTTCTAGGTACATTTTTACCAGAATTGATTGAAGAAAACGTACAAGTCCGAGTAATAGGGCAAAAAGATCGTCTCCCTACGCATACGCGCAGAGCGATGGAAAAAGCCATGGAAGATACGAAAGAGAATACGGGATTAATTCTTAATTTCGCGTTAAACTATGGAAGTCGAGATGAAATCGTTTCTGCTGTGCAACATATGATGAAAGATAGTGAGGAAGGAAAAATTCGTACTGAAGAAATAAATGAAGAAATAATTTCTTCTTACTTAATGACGAGTTCTTTACCTGATCCAGAGTTGTTAATCCGTACAAGCGGAGAACTACGTATTAGTAATTTCATGTTATGGCAAATTGCTTATTCAGAATTTTGGTTTACTGATGTGTATTGGCCAGATTTTACCGAGGAACATTTGCTAAATGCGATTACAGACTTTCAGCATAGAGGGCGCAGATTCGGAGGCGTGTAGAAAGAGAGGGTTTGGTAGTGAAACAGAGAATTATTACTGGAGTGATTGCTGCCGCGCTATTCATTCCCATCGTAATTTACGGTGGTGTGCCTTTTACAGTTTTAGTGTATGCACTTGCTTCTATAGGTTTATATGAATTAATTCGTATGAACAAGCTTACGCTTATTTCGGTACCGACAGTTTTAGCTGCAGTATTATTGTGGGTTATTTTAATTCCAAGTAGTGCATCAGAGCTGTTTACACGGATTGGATTAGGTAAATTAGAAATCACATTTGTGATTGTTTTATTACTTTTATCATATACAGTCCTTTCTAAGAATACATTTACTTTTGACAATGCTTCATTTTTACTTATGGCAACGACATATGTTGGAATGGGATTCTTATATTTAAATGAAACGAGAATATTGGGAATCAAATATGTGTTCTGTGCACTATTTGTCATTTGGGCAACTGATTCAGGTGCATATTTCATAGGAAAAGCATTTGGAAAAAGAAAATTGTGGCCAGAAATTAGTCCGAATAAAACGATTGAAGGTTCATTAGGCGGTATTGTTTGTGGAATTGTTGTTGCACTTGTTTACAACATGTTCTTCCCAGTTGAAGCGAATGTAGGAGTTTTAATCGTTCTGACGATTATCATTTCTATTTTTGGACAAATTGGTGATTTAGTGCAATCTGCATTTAAACGCCATTATGGTGTAAAGGATTCAGGTACAATTTTACCTGGGCATGGTGGTATATTAGATCGAACAGATAGTTGGTTATTTGTGTTACCAATTCTATACTTCTTATTACAATATAATTAATAAATGAACGAGGAGTTGGAGTCATGAAAAACATTAGTTTATTAGGTGCAAGCGGATCAATCGGTACACAAACATTAGATGTGTTACGCTCGCACCCAGACCAATTCCGTCTCGTTGCTTTTTCTGTAGGGAAAAATGTTGACTACGCAGTAAAGGTAATTCAAGAATTTTCTCCGCAAATTGTTTCTGTGCAAAGAGAGGAAGATGTTTTAAAATTACAAGCTGTTTCTGGTAATACAAAAGTCGTATATGGTAGCGAAGGCTTATTAGAAGTAGCGTTACACCCAGATACAGAAATTGTAGTGAATGCTGTTGTAGGTAGCGTAGGGTTGTTACCGACACTTCGCGCAATTGAGGCAAAAAAAACAATTGGAATTGCAAACAAAGAAACTTTAGTAACTGCAGGGCATCTTGTAATGGAAGCAGCACGAAAACATAACGTGTCGTTACTTCCAGTAGATAGTGAACATTCAGCTATTTTTCAATGCTTGAATGGTGAAAATGAAAAAAGGATCTCTCGACTAATTATCACTGCTTCAGGCGGAAGTTTTCGTGATAAAACGAGAGATGAATTGCATCATGTGACCGTAGAAGATGCGCTTCGTCATCCAAACTGGTCAATGGGTTCGAAAATTACAATTGATTCTGCTACAATGATGAATAAGGGGCTAGAAGTAATTGAAGCACACTGGCTTTTTGGTATCCCTTATGAGCAAATCGATGTTGTTCTACATAAAGAAAGTATTATTCATTCTATGGTTGAATTTGAAGATCGTAGTGTAATGGCGCAGCTTGGCTCACCTGATATGCGAGTACCAATTCAATACGCGCTTACATATCCTGATAGATTACCTCTTTCAGACACGAAACAGTTAAATTTATGGGAAATGGGAACATTGCATTTTGAGAAAATGAATCAAGAACGTTTCCGTTGTCTACGTTTCGCGTATGTAGCTGGAAAAACAGGTGGAAGTATGCCAGCTGTAATGAATGCGGCAAATGAAGTAGCTGTTGAAGCTTTTTTACAAAAGAGAATTGGTTTCTTAACGGTTGAAGACCTCATTGAAAAAGCAATGCACCATCACAATGTCATTGCGCGTCCGAGCTTAGAGGAAATTCAGGAAATTGATGCAGCCACAAGACGGTTTGTGATGGAACAAATTTAGCAAAGGTGGTTATGGAATTGAATACAGCGATTGCCTTTATATTAATTTTCGGTGCACTCGTATTTTTCCATGAGCTAGGGCATCTATATTTCGCAAAAAGAGCAGGTATTTTGTGCCGCGAGTTTGCGATTGGTTTTGGTCCGAAAATATTCTCATTTGAGAAGAATGAAACGGTGTATACGATTCGATTACTGCCCCTTGGTGGCTATGTAAGAATGGCTGGCGAGGATGCGGATACAGTTGAGTTAAAGCCCGGGAAAAAGGTTGGCCTTGTATTAAATGAAAAAGACGAAGTTGTGAAATTAGTTTTTGACGGACATGAAAAATATCCAAATGTTCGTGTCATTGAAGTCGAACAAGCTGATTTAGAACACAATCTTACAATTTCGGGATATGAAGAGTACGAGGAAGAGCAGCAAACATTCCGAGTGAATGAAAAAGCTCGTATCATTTCTGCGGGAGAAGAAATCCAAATCGCTCCGTATAATAGACAATTTGGCTCTAAAAAGTTGGGCCAACGTGCTCTAACAATTTTTGCAGGTCCTGCAATGAACTTTATTCTAGCATTTGTTATTTTTGTGATTCTTGGATTTGTACAAGGAGTTCCTGTTGACAAACCGATGGTCGGAAAAGTAATGGAGAATAGTGCTGCAGAACAAGCTGGATTAAAAGAAAATGATACAATTCAAGCGATTAATGGGAAGAACACTAGTACATGGAAAGATGTTGTATCAATTGTTCGTGAAAACCCAAATAAAGAAATTACGTTACAAGTAAAGCGTGATAGTGAGCAATTTAATGTAAAAGTAACACCAACGGTTGATAAAGAAGGAAAAGAAGAAGTTGGTAGAATTGGTGTTTACTCTCCTGTAGAGAAAACAGTGATGGGTTCTATTAAATCAGGATTTGAACAAACGTACCAATGGACGAAACTAATTTTTGATTCTCTTGTGAAATTAGTAACGGGTCAATTTTCTATTAATGAGTTGTCTGGTCCAGTAGGAATTTATAATCTAACAGATCAAGTTGTAGAGTATGGATTTACGCGTGTACTAAGTTTAGCGGCAGTGTTAAGTATTAACCTTGGTTTATTTAATTTATTACCAGTCCCAGCTTTAGACGGTGGACGTTTGTTCTTCTTCTTAATTGAAGCGTTACGAGGCAAACCGATTGATCGTCAAAAAGAAGGAATGGTTCACTTTATTGGTTTTGCATTATTAATGTTGCTTATGTTAGTTGTAACATGGAATGACATCCGTAAGTTTTTCTTGTAAAATAAGATGAAGTTTATAATGAAATTGAGCTCGTAGAATAAAATCCCTCACCTAACTCGAGGTGAGGGGTTTTACTGCGTGTAAGAGTAAAATGAAGAGGTGCGAATCAATGAAACAAAGTATGGTATTCAGTCCTACATTACGTGAAGTTCCAGCTGATGCTGAAATTAAGAGTCATCAATTATTACTTCGCGCAGGGTTTATGCGTCAAAATGCTTCAGGTATTTATAGTTTTCTACCATTTGGTCTAAAAGTATTACACAAAGTAGAACGTATTGTTCGTGAAGAAATGGAGCGCGCAGGAGCTGTAGAATTATTAATGCCAGCTATGCAAGCTGCAGAATTATGGCAAGAATCAGGCCGTTGGTATTCTTACGGATCTGAATTAATGCGTATGAAAGATCGTAACGCTCGTGAATTTGCATTAGGGGCGACACATGAAGAAGTAATTACTGATCTTGTACGTGATGAAGTAAAATCATATAAAAAATTACCGTTAACACTATATCAAATTCAAACAAAGTTCCGTGACGAACAAAGACCTCGTTTCGGTTTATTACGTGGAAGAGAATTTTTAATGAAAGATGCATATTCTTTCCATGCAACACAAGAAAGTTTAGATGAAGTATATAGCCGTTTATACGAAGCGTATTCTAATATCTTTGCTCGTTGTGGTTTGAATTTCCGTGCGGTTATTGCTGATTCTGGAGCAATGGGCGGAAAAGATACACATGAATTTATGGTATTATCAGATGTTGGTGAAGATACAATTGCATACTCTGATACATCTAATTATGCAGCGAACATTGAAATGGCTCCTGTTGTAGCTACGTATACGAAGAGTGACGAAGCAGAAAAGGCACTTGAAAAAGTAGCAACACCAGATCAAAAAGCAATTGAAGAAGTATCTGTATTCTTAAACATTGAAGCGGAAAAGTGCATTAAGTCTATGGTATTTAAAATAGACGAGAAATTAGTAGTTGTACTTGTTCGTGGTGATCATGAAGTAAACGATGTAAAAGTGAAAAATGTATACGGCGCTTCAGTTGTTGAACTTGCTTCTCATGAAGAAGTAAAAGAATTATTAAATTGTGAAGTTGGTTCATTAGGACCGATTGGTGTGACAGGCGATGTAGAAATTATTGCTGACCATGCTGTAGCATCAATTGTAAACGGATGTTCAGGAGCGAACGAAGAAGGGTTCCATTATGTAAATGTAAATCCAGAACGTGACTTTAAAGTAAGTCAATATACAGATTTACGTTTCATCCAAGAAGGAGATCAATCTCCAGATGGAAACGGAACAATTCTTTTCGCGCGTGGCATTGAAGTTGGTCATGTATTCAAATTAGGAACTCGTTATAGTGAAGCGATGAACGCAACATTCCTAGATGAAAACGGAAAAACAAAACCACTTATTATGGGTTGTTACGGTATTGGCGTATCTCGTACAGTGGCAGCAATTGCAGAGCAGTTTAATGATGAGAACGGTCTAGTTTGGCCAAAAGCTGTTGCACCGTTCCATGTGCATGTAATTCCAGTAAATATGAAATCTGATGCACAACGTGAAATGGGTGAAAACATCTACAACTCATTACAAGAGCAAGGATACGAAGTATTACTAGATGATCGTGCAGAACGTGCAGGTGTTAAATTTGCAGATGCAGATTTATTCGGCCTTCCAGTTCGCGTTACAGTTGGTAAAAAAGCAGATGAAGGTATTGTAGAAGTGAAAGTACGTGCTACAGGCGAGTCTGAAGAAGTGAAAGTAGAAGAACTTCAAACATATATTGCAAATATTTTAAAATAAGAAGAGGTACCTCGTAATGAGGTACCTTCTCTTTCTTTGTAAACGTATTTTGTAAAAGAAGAAGGTAGAAATCTTTCTTTGTAGTACGTTTCAATTTATAATAGCAAATGGAAGGAGAGTGCTTATGTCATTAACAAATGAACAACAAGAGCGATTTCAAATTTTGCTCCAGCAGTTGCAAATACCAGAAGACCTTATAAATCAATATTTACATGGCGGCGGTATTGAAAAGCTAGTTATTGATAAAGCGAATAAAAGTTGGCATTTTGACTTACAAGTGCCACGTATTTTGCCGACAGAATTATATGAATTGCTAGAAACAAAGCTTAAGCAATCATTTTCTCATATTGCAAGAACAACATTTGCATTAGAAACAGAGAATAAACAATTTACAGAAGAAGAAGTTAAAGCGTATTGGCCGCTTTGTACGGAACGAATTACATTTTCACCTATGTTCGCATACTTAAAGAAGCAACTTCCGCAGGTCAATGGCGTGAAGTTACTATTAAATGTGAATAATGAACTGGAATCTACAGCCTTAAAGAAAAACGTTGCGAAACCAGTAGGTGATCAATACGAAGCTTTTGGATTCCCACGTTTTCAGTTAGACACACATATAAAGCAAAATGCAGAAGAGATGCAAAAGTTTCGTGAGCAAACTCAGCAAGAAGACCGTCAGCGTGTTATACAAGCTATGGAAGAAATGGCGAAGAAGCAGGCTGAAGAAAGCAGTGTTGTGCATGAAGGACCGATTGTACTCGGGTATCTTATTAAGCCAGATGAAGAGATTACACCGATGCGAGAAATTCAAGATGAAGAAAGAAGAAAAACGGTTCAAGGGTATGTCTTCCATGTAGAAACAAAAGAGCTTCGTAGTGGCCGTACGTTATTAACCTTAAAAATAACAGATTATACGGATTCTATTATGATCAAAATGTTCTCTCGTGATAAAGAAGATATTCCAATGCTACAATCCTTGAAAAAAGGAATGTGGGTGAAAGCACGTGGTTCTGTTCAAAATGATACATTCGTTCGAGATTTAGTAATGATTGCAAATGATATTAATGAAATAACAGGGCCGTCTCGTAAAGATAAAGCGCCAGAAGGCGAAAAACGTGTAGAGCTTCACCTTCATACTCCAATGAGCCAAATGGATGCTGTTACTCCTGTTTCTAGGCTTGTTGCTCAAGCAGGTAAATGGGGGCATGAGGCTATTGCAGTTACAGACCATGCTGTTGCGCAGTCATTCCCAGAAGCATATTCTGCTGGTAAAAAGGCTGGAGTTAAAGTTATATACGGTGTAGAAGCAAATTTAGTTAATGATGGTGTACCGATCGCTTATAACGAAGCACATCGTCTACTGGCAGAAGAAACATATGTTGTCTTTGACGTTGAGACAACAGGATTATCTGCTGTATATGACACAGTCATTGAGTTAGCTGCTGTAAAGGTAAAAGGTGGCGAAATTATTGATCGCTTTGAATCTTTCGCAAATCCCCATCAACCATTATCAGCGACGATTATTGAATTAACAGGTATTACTGATGATATGTTAACTGATGCACCAGAAGTGGACGAAGTGTTTAAGAAGTTTGAGGAATGGATGGGTGACCATACACTTGTTGCTCATAACGCAAGCTTCGATATGGGATTCATTAATGTCGGCTTTAAAAAGGCCGGGCTAGAAAAAACGAAAAATCCAGTTATTGATACGTTAGAACTTGCACGGTTCTTATTCCCGGAAATGAAAAATCATCGGTTAAATACGATGTGTAAAAAGCTTGATATCGAATTAACGCAACATCACCGTGCGATTTATGATACAGAAGCAACGGGATATTTACTTGTGAAAATGTTAAAAGATGTGATTGAAAAGGGATTTGAATATCACGATCAACTAAACGATAGTATGGGGCAAGGGGATGCATATAAACGTGGGCGTCCAAGTCATATGACATTACTTGCCACATCAGACGTTGGATTGAAAAATTTATATAAACTTGTTTCCTATTCTCATCTGAATTACTTTTACCGTGTACCACGTGTACCACGATCATTATTAAAAAAATATCGCGAAGGTATATTAGTAGGCACGGCTTGTGATAAAGGTGAAGTGTTTGAAGCGATGATGCAAAAAGCACCTGAAGAGGTAGAAGAAATTGCACAGTTCTATGACTATATTGAGGTTATGCCTCCAGAGGTGTTACGTCATTTAGTAGAACGTGAACTTGTTCGAGATGAAGGACAATTAAAAACAATTATTTCTAACCTAGTAAAACTAGGTGAGACGTTAGATAAAACAGTTGTTGCTACGGGGAATGTGCATTATTTAGATCCAGAAGATGCGATGTATCGTAAAATTTTAGTAAGTTCACAGGGCGGAGCAAATCCGTTAAATCGCCATTCATTACCGCCTGTACATTTCCGTACAACAGATGAAATGCTAGATTGTTTTTCATTCTTAGGTGAAGATACAGCGAAAGAAATTGTTGTAACAAATACACAAAAGATTGCATCATTAATTGGTGATGTTCATCCAGTAAAAGATGATTTATACACACCGAAAATTGAAGGTGCCGATGATGAAACACGTGATATGAGTTATAAAATGGCGCGTAGTATTTATGGTGAAGAATTACCGGAAATTGTAGAGGCCCGTCTGGAAAAAGAATTGAAAAGTATTATTGGGCATGGATTCGCCGTTATTTATTTAATTTCGCATAAGCTTGTGAAAAAATCGTTAGTAGACGGCTATCTAGTAGGTTCGCGTGGATCAGTAGGATCATCATTTGTTGCAACAATGATGGAAATTACAGAAGTAAACCCATTACCACCGCATTATGTATGTCCAAAGTGTAAACAATCAGAGTTCTTTAATGACGGTTCTGTAGGTTCTGGTTTTGACTTGCCAGATAAAGAATGTCCAACATGTAATGTTTCATACGTGAAAGATGGACATGATATTCCGTTCGAAACATTCCTTGGATTTAAAGGAGATAAGGTGCCCGATATCGATTTGAACTTCTCCGGAGAATACCAACCGCGTGCCCATAACTATACGAAAGTACTGTTCGGTGAGGATTATGTATACCGCGCTGGAACAATTGGTACGGTTGCGGAAAAAACCGCTTATGGGTATGTAAAAGGTTATGCTAATGATCATAACTTAACAATTCGAAATGCAGAGATTGATCGCTTAGTTGCGGGATGTACAGGAGTAAAGCGTACAACTGGGCAGCATCCAGGTGGTATTATCGTTGTGCCAGATTACATGGATATTTTTGACTTTTCACCAATTCAGTTTCCTGCTGATTCAATAGGGGCTGAGTGGAGAACAACGCACTTTGACTTCCATTCCATTCATGATAATTTATTGAAGCTTGATATATTAGGACACGATGATCCGACCGTTATTCGTATGCTTCAAGATTTAAGTGGTATTGATCCGAAAACAATTCCAACGGATGATCCGGAAGTAATGAAGATTTTCTCAGGTCCAGAATCTTTAGGAGTAACGGAAGAACAAATTAACTGTAAAACAGGTACACTTGGTATACCAGAGTTTGGTACGAAATTCGTAAGACAAATGTTAGAAGAAACGAAACCAACGACGTTTTCAGAGCTTGTCCAAATTTCTGGACTGTCCCATGGTACAGATGTATGGCTAGGTAATGCGAACGAATTAATTTATAACGGCACGTGTACACTGAGTGAAGTTATCGGTTGTCGTGATGACATCATGGTATATTTAATTTATCAAGGCTTGGATCCATCATTAGCCTTCAAAATCATGGAGTCGGTGCGTAAAGGTAAAGGTGTACCAGAAGAGTGGGAAGAGGACATGAGAAATAACAATGTACCAGGTTGGTATATTGATTCATGTAAGAAGATTAAATATATGTTCCCTAAGGCCCATGCCGCTGCCTACGTACTTATGGCTGTACGTATCGCATACTTTAAAGTACATTTCGCACTTTTATTCTATGCGGCATACTTTACAGTTCGTGCAGATGACTTTGATGTAGAGGCGATGGCGAAAGGTTCAGCATCCATACGTGTAAGAATTGATGAAATTGCACAAAAAGGGTTGGATGCAGCACCGAAAGAGAAAAGTTTATTAACGGTACTAGAAATGACGCTTGAAATGTGTGAGCGTGGCTACTCATTCCAAAAGGTTGATTTATATCGCTCGCATGCAACCGAATTTATTATTGATGGGGATACTTTAATTCCTCCATTTAATGCAGTGCCTGGTCTTGGTACAAACGCAGCTTTCAGTATCGTTGAAGCTCGTAAAAATGGTGATTTCTTATCAAAAGAAGACTTACAGCAACGTAGTAAGGTTTCTAAAACGATTATTGAGTATTTAGATAGTCAAGGTTGTCTAGGAGATTTACCGGATCAAAACCAATTGTCACTGTTCTAATAGGTAGGAAAAGTCTTTGCAAATCAACATTTGCTATGGTATACTATAAACCGAGATAACCATGTCATGTATATTTTGTGAAAAAGAGAGTGGGGAAACCCACTCTTTCGTGTTACTATCTACATTTTATTTCTGTAGATAGTAAAGATATTTCTGTCGTATATACATATTTTGTTACAAGTTTTACTTCTTAAATTTGGTAATACTAAGACAGATATTCCCTGCTTAACGGCAGGGGCTTTTGTTAGCTAACGAGAAAGAATAAGATATACCGTCTTTATGAACGGAATCTTTTCTTGTAAATGGTACATGGCGGCAGGAAGGAGGCTGTTTATGGATAAGAAAGTCACAGAAGTTGTAGAAGCATTTGCACAGCCAATCGTTGAAGAGTTAAATCTTGAACTTGTAGATGTAGAGTATGTGAAAGAAGGACAAGACTGGTTCTTACGCGTATTCATCGATTCTGAAAAGGGAGTCGACATTGAAGAATGCGGTGCGGTAAGTGAACGTTTAAGCGAAGCTTTAGATAAAGAGGATCCAATTCCTCATCTTTACTTTTTGGATGTATCATCTCCTGGAGCGGAACGCCCATTAAAGAAAGAGAAAGACTTCCAGCAAGCGGTAGGAAAACAAGTGGCAATTAAAACATATGAGCCGATTGATGGTGAAAAGATGTTTGAAGGAAAGCTACTTTCCTACGACGGTACTACAATTACACTACTATTAACAATTAAAACACGTAAAAAAGAAATCCAAATTCCAATGGATAAAGTTGCAAATGCGCGACTTGCTGTTACGTTTTAGTAAGAAGGGGGATCTTCATGAGCACTGAGTTGTTAGATGCTTTGCTCGTATTAGAGTCAGAAAAAGGTATTAGTAAAGATATTATTATTGATGCAATTGAAGCAGCATTAATATCTGCTTATAAACGCAATTTTAACCAAGCACAAAACGTTCGTGTGAGCTTTAACCCAGAAGTGGGAACAATTCAAGTTTTAGCACGTAAGGACGTTGTTGATAATGTGTTTGATCCACGTCTTGAAATCTCTGTAGAAGAGGCAAGACAAATTAATCCAAACTACCAAGATGGCGACGTACTAGAAATTGAAGTAACGCCAAAAGATTTTGGTCGTATTGCAGCGCAAACTGCAAAACAAGTTGTAACACAACGAGTTCGTGAGGCGGAACGTGGTGTTATTTATTCAGAATTTAGTGATCGTGAAGAAGACATTATGGTTGGTATTGTACAGCGTCAAGATGCTCGTTTCATCTATGTAAGCTTAGGAAAAGTGGAAGCTTTATTACCTGTAAGTGAGCAAATGCCAAATGAGCAATATAAACCACATGATCGTATTCGCGTATTCATTACAAAAGTAGAAAAGACAACGAAAGGACCACAAATTTACGTATCACGTACACATCCTGGTCTTTTAAAACGTTTATTCGAAATGGAAGTTCCAGAAATTTATGATGGAACTGTAGAAATTCGCTCTGTAGCGCGTGAAGCAGGCGACCGTTCTAAAATTTCTGTATATGCAGAGAATATCGATGTTGATCCAGTAGGTTCTTGTGTAGGACCAAAAGGACAACGTGTACAACGCGTTGTAGATGAACTAAAAGGTGAAAAGATTGACATCGTTCGCTGGTCAAATGACCCAGTTGAATATGTTGCGAATGCTTTAAGTCCATCACAAGTCGTTAAAGTACTTGTAGATGAAGAAGAAAAAGCAACAACTGTTGTTGTTCCAGACCACCAGCTTTCATTAGCAATTGGTAAGCGTGGACAAAATGCGCGCCTTGCAGCTAAATTAACAGGCTGGAAAATTGATATTAAAAGTGAGTCTGATGCGAAACAACTTGGTATTGTGACAGAAGAAGATAGCGTAATCGCATTCGGATTCGATTCAGTTGAAGACGAAATCGAGTAGAGGTGATGAGTATGAGCAATCGAAAAGTTCCGTTACGAAAATGTATTGCGACGCAAGAGATGAAATCAAAACGAGAGCTCGTTCGCATTGTTCGTTCCAAAGAGGGCGAAGTGTCTATTGATTTATCAGGAAAAAAATCAGGACGAGGTGCATATTTGTCAAAAGATAAAGAATGCATTATTCAAGCCCAAAAGAAAAATATTTTGGAATATCATCTAAAAGCGAAAATCGACAGTTCTCTGTACGAAGAGCTTCTTGAGCTTGTTGAGAAGGAGTCGAAATAAGTGTCCGATTGGAAATCGTTTTTAGGACTAGCAAACCGCGCTCGAAAAATTATTTCGGGTGAAGAACTCGTTTTAAAAGAAGTACGAAGTGGCAAAGCAAAGCTCGTATTGCTTTCTGAAGATGCGTCAGCGAACACTACAAAACGTATCATTGATAAAACCACGTACTACAACATACCAATGAGAAAAGTCGAAAATCGACAACAATTAGGGCATGCGATTGGGAGAGACGAGCGAGTCGTTGTAGCTGTGTTAGATGAAGGCTTTGCGAAAAAGCTACGTAGCATGCTCGATACAAATTACCGGGGGTGAAGGTATGAGTAAAATTCGAGTACATGAATATGCAAAAAAAAATAATATCTCAAGTAAAGATCTTATGACAAAACTAAAAGAGATGAATATCGAGGTTTCGAATCATATGACAATGTTAGAAGATGAAGTAGTAAACAAATTAGATAATCAATATAACACTGGAGCGGAAAAACCTTCTGTTGCAGATGAGTTTGAAGTAGAAGAGAAAGTTGTTCGCAGTAAAAAGAACAGCAATAAGAAGAAGAAAAAAGGCAAAGGAAATGAAGACAAACGTCAAGATAACTTTGCTGGAAGACAACAAACACAAGTTGTAGAAACACCAGATAAAATTACTTTCTCTGGAAGCCTTACAGTAGGTGACCTTGCTAAAAAGTTAAGCAAAGAGCCATCTGAAATTATTAAAAAGCTCTTCATGCTAGGAATTATGGCAACAATTAACCAAGATCTAGATAAAGATACAATTGAGTTAATTGCTACTGATTACGGTATTGAAGTAGAAGAAGAAGTAGTTGTAAGTGAAACTGAATTTGAAACATTCATCGATGAGCAAGATGATGAAGAAAACTTAAAAGAACGTCCAGCTGTTGTTACAATTATGGGACACGTTGACCATGGTAAAACAACTTTACTTGACTCTATCCGTAATTCAAAAGTAACTGCTGGCGAAGCTGGCGGAATTACGCAGCATATTGGTGCATACCAAGTTGAAGTAAACGATAAGAAAATTACATTCTTAGATACGCCTGGTCACGCGGCATTTACAACGATGCGTGCTCGTGGTGCGCAAGTAACGGATATTACAATTCTGGTTGTTGCAGCTGATGACGGTGTTATGCCACAAACAGTAGAAGCGATTAGCCATGCGAAAGCGGCTGGAGTACCAATTATTGTGGCTGTGAATAAAATGGATAAACCAGCGGCAAATCCTGATCGTGTAATGCAAGAATTAACAGAATATGAATTAGTTCCAGAAGCTTGGGGCGGAGACACGATTTTCGTACCAATTTCTGCAATTCAAGGCGAGGGAATTGACAACTTGCTAGAAATGATTCTTCTTGTAAGTGAAGTAGAAGAATATAAAGCAAATCCAAATCGCTATGCAACTGGTACTGTAATTGAAGCGCAGCTTGATAAAGGTAAAGGAACTATCGCGACATTACTTGTTCAAAACGGTACACTTCGAGTTGGAGATCCAATCGTTGTTGGGACATCATTCGGTCGTGTTCGTGCAATGGTAAGTGATATTGGTCGTCGTGTAAAAGTTGCCGGTCCATCAACTCCTGTTGAAATTACAGGTTTAAATGAAGTACCACAAGCGGGCGATCGTTTCATGGCATTCGCTGATGAGAAGAAAGCTCGTCAAATCGGTGAATCACGTGCACAAGAAGCATTAGTTGCACAACGTGGTGAGAAATCTAAATTAAGCCTTGAAGATTTATTCCAACAAATCCAAGAGGGCGATGTAAAAGAAATTAACTTAATTGTGAAAGCAGACGTACAAGGTTCTGTAGAAGCAATGGCAGCATCACTTCGTAAAATTGATGTTGAAGGCGTAAAAGTGAAAATTATCCATACAGGCGTAGGTGCGATTACAGAATCAGATGTTATTTTAGCTTCTGCATCTAATGCAATTATAATTGGATTCAACGTACGCCCTGATGTAAATGCGAAGCGTACAGCTGAATTAGAGAACGTTGATGTTCGTTTACACCGTATTATCTATAAAGTAATCGAAGAAATCGAATCAGCAATGCAAGGTATGCTGGATCCAGAATTCGAAGAAAAAGTAATCGGTCAAGCGGAAGTTCGTCAAACGTTCAAAGTAACAAAAGTTGGAACAATCGCAGGTTGTTACGTAATAGACGGTAAAATTACACGTGATAGTGGCGTTCGTATTATCCGTGATGGCGTAGTAATTTTCGAAGGACAACTGGATACGTTAAAACGTTTCAAAGACGACGTAAAAGAAGTTGCACAAAACTATGAGTGTGGTATTACAATTGAGAGATATAATGATCTTAAAGAAGGGGACATCATTGAAGCGTACATTATGGAAGAAGTGAAGCGATGATTATCGCTTCACTCTCATTCGAGTGTATGATTTACGATGTGCATTCTTTAAAAGAGAAACGAGCAATTTTGCAACGTGTGTTAACTCGTGTGAAACAGCGCTATAATGTAGCTGTTTCTGAAGTTGGGCATCAAGATGTATGGCAACGTACAGAAATTGCAATTGTTTCCGTATCCTCAAATCGTGTTATCTGTGAAAAAGAAATGAATCGTGTACTTGAGTATATCGATTCATTTCCTGAAATTGAACGTACGATAACACAATTGGAATGGTATTGAATGAGGTGAAGAATTATGAAATTACGTGCGAACCGTGTGGGCGAGCAAATGAAAAAAGAATTAGGCGACATTATCAGTCGTAAAATTAAAGACCCACGTGTTGGATTTGTTACAGTAACAGATGTACAAGTGAGTGGAGATTTGCAAATTGCTAAAGTATATATTTCTGTTTTAGGTGACGAAGAACAGAAAGAAAATACATTAAAAGGTTTAGCGAAGGCAAAAGGCTTTATTCGTTCAGAAATTGGCCAACGTATTCGTCTTCGTAAAACACCGGAAATTTCCTTTGAGTTTGATGAGTCTATCGGATATGGTCATCGAATTGATACACTTTTACATGAAATTAATAAAGACGGTAAACGTGAAGAATAATGGATAGACATTTGTCTATCCATTTTTTCAATGTAAAATAAGTTTTGCATAATTAACAGAATAACGATGAGGTGAATATATGGAAGGTGTAGTATTATTACATAAGCCAAAGGGCATGACATCACATGATTGTGTATTTAAATTAAGAAAGATTTTGCGTGAGAAACGAATTGGTCATACAGGAACATTAGATCCAGATGTAACAGGAGTATTACCTATTTGTGTTGGACGAGCGACGAAGATTGCACAATTTTTAACAAGTGAAACGAAAACATATGAAGGTGAAGTAACATTAGGGTTTTCTACGACAACTGAAGATGCTTCAGGTGAAGTTGTGGAACAACACGATGTAAATCGTGTCATTACACGCAAAGAAGTAGAAGAGGTACTAGCAGAACTAACAGGGACTATTGAACAAATGCCACCGATGTTCTCAGCTGTAAAAGTGAACGGGAAAAAGCTATATGAATATGCAAGAGCAGGACAAGAAGTTGAACGTCCAGTTCGTACAATTACAATTCATGAATTTGTATTACTTGATGAGCGTGACGTTTTTGAAGGGGAAAACATTTCATTCCGCTTCCGTGTAACGTGTAGTAAAGGAACCTATGTAAGAACGCTAGCAGTAATGATTGGTGAAAAACTTGGTTTTCCATCGCATATGTCTCACCTTGTAAGAACAGCATCTGGTGAATTTTTACTAGAAGATTGCATATCATTTGAAGAAATTGAAGAAAACGTGCAAAATGGAACAGTAGAGTCTATTTTCATTTCAATTGATGAAGCGTTAAGCAAGTTTCCGAAAATGGTTGTAGATGAAAAGCAAGCAGAGAAAATAAAAAATGGTATGTTCTTAAAGAATGAATTAGAAATAACAGCACCATTTATTACAGTATTTGATAAAAATGATCGTTGCTTAGCAATTTATGAGCATCATCCAAAACACCTTGGTATGCTAAAGCCAATGAAAGTACTTGTGAATAATCAAGAACTAAAGCTATAATGAATTATTGGAAGGATTATTACAGAAAAAGGTGAATTCAAGCGTGAAACTTATTCATTTAACTCATCCACATGAACAAAATAAAATAGAATTACCACCTACTGTAATGGCATTAGGATATTTTGATGGCATTCATTTAGGACATCAACGTGTAATTCGAACAGCGAAAAAAATAGCGGATGAAAGAGGATGTAAAAGTGCTGTCATGACGTTTCATCCACACCCATCTGTTGTATTAGGAAAAAAAGAAGCGCATGTGGAGTACATTACACCGATGCGCCTTAAAGAAGAAATCATCGCAAGTTTAGGAATTGATATATTATATGTAGTGAAATTCGATGAACCATTTGCTGGCTTATTGCCACAACAGTTTGTCGATGATTATATTATTGGTTTAAATGTAAAGCATGTAGTAGCAGGCTTTGATTATTCATATGGACGTTTAGGAAAAGGGAAGATGGAGACTTTACCATTTCATGCAAGAGGGGAGTTTACACAGACCGTGATCGAAAAAGTTGAATATCAAGAAGAAAAAGTAAGTTCTACTTCATTACGAAAGTTAATTCGAAATGGTGAAATGGAACAAATTCCATCTATTTTAGGAAGAGCATACACGGTAAAAGGAACAGTTGTGCACGGTGATAAGCGTGGACGCCAAATTGGTTTTCCGACTGCAAATGTAGGTTTAAGTGATGAATATTTGTTGCCACCTGTAGGTGTATACGCAGTAAGGCTGAAAGTCCATGATGAATGGCATGATGGCGTATGTAATATCGGATATAAACCAACTTTCAAAGAGAATGAGCGTCAATTATCGATTGAAGTACACCTATTTGAATTTAATAAAGACATATATGAACAAAGTGTTACAGTAGAGTGGCACATGCGTATAAGAGAAGAAAAAAGGTTCAATGGTATTGATGAGTTAGTTGCACAAATCGCTCGGGATAAAAAAGTTGCCCAAGAATATTTTGCGAGCGTAAAGAATACACTTGCTTTTTCAAATGAAAAGTAGTATTCTATGTTATGTACTTTATGACAACCATTGCTTGGCATTGCGACTCACCGACGCTTGCTAGGTAATTGGGGGTTTAATTAATAGGAGGTGAAATAGGATGGCTTTAACACAAGAGCGTAAAAATGAAATCATTGCACAATTTAGAACTCATGAGACTGATACTGGTTCTCCAGAGGTTCAAATTGCTGTCCTAACGGAGCAAATTAACACTCTAAACGAGCACTTACGTACTCACAAGAAAGATCATCATTCACGTCGTGGTCTATTAAAGATGGTTGGTAAACGTCGTAACTTACTTACTTACCTTCGTAATAGCGATATCACACGTTACCGTGAATTAATCACAAAGCTTGGCTTACGTCGATAGTCAAAGAAGCGGGAATATTCCCGCTTTTTTGTTAGGTAAAAATATATCTTCTACTCTTTATAGCTTACTTAATTTTCGGCAATACTAGAGGAAGAATATTGTGATATACTATCCATTTACATAGAAGAATTGAATATTTTAAATTGAGAGGGGTACTTAAATGAGTCAGGAAAAGCAAGTCTTCTCGATAGATTTAGCTGGTCGTCAGCTAACAATTGAAACAAGTCAGCTTGCAAAACAAGCAAACGGAGCAGTATTAGTAAGATATGGCGACACAGCAGTTCTATCTACAGCAACTGCATCAAAAGAGCCAAAAAATGTGGATTTCTTCCCGCTTACAGTAAACTATGAAGAACGTTTATATGCAGTCGGAAAAATCCCAGGCGGTTTTATTAAGCGCGAAGGCCGTCCGAGTGAAAAAGCAATTTTAGCAAGTCGTTTAATTGACCGTCCAATCCGTCCACTTTTCGCAGATGGTTTCCGTAATGAAGTACAAGTTGTCAGCATCGTAATGAGTGTTGATCAAGACTGTTCTTCTGAGATGGCAGCTATGCTTGGTTCTTCATTAGCATTATCGATTTCAGATATTCCATTTGAAGGTCCAATCGCAGGTGCGACAGTTGGTCGTATTAATGGCGAGTTCGTTATTAATCCAACAGTAGAACAGCAAGAACAAAGTGATATGCACCTTGTTGTAGCTGGTACGAAAGATGCAATTAACATGGTTGAAGCAGGAGCTGATCAAGTACCTGAAGAAACAATGTTAGAAGCAATTATGTTTGGACACGATGAAATTAAACGTCTAATTGCGTTCCAAGAAGAAATTGTACAAGCTATTGGTAAAGAGAAATCAGAAGTGAAGCTTTATGAAGTGGATGCTGATTTGAACCAAGCTGTACGTGAAATGGCTGAGACAGATATGCATTCTGCAATTCAAGTGCACGAAAAACATGCACGTGAAGATGCAATTAATGAAGTGAAAAAGCGTGTAATTGAGCATTACGAAGCAGAAGAAGCTGATGCTGACACATTAGGACAAGTAAATGAGATTTTATATAAAATTGTAAAAGAAGAAGTACGTCGTCTTATTACAGTTGAAAAAATCCGCCCAGATGGTCGTAAAGGTGACGAAATTCGTCCTTTAGCATCAGAGGTTGGCATTTTATCTCGTACACATGGTTCTGGTCTATTCACACGTGGACAAACGCAAGCATTAAGTATTTGTACATTAGGTGCATTAGGTGATGTGCAAATTTTAGATGGTCTAGGTGTAGAAGAGTCAAAACGCTTTATGCACCATTATAATTTCCCTTCATTTAGTGTCGGTGAAACAAGACCAATGCGTGGACCGGGTCGTCGTGAAATTGGTCACGGTGCACTAGGAGAACGTGCTCTTGAGCCTGTAATTCCATCTGAAAAGGATTTCCCATATACAGTTCGTCTTGTATCTGAAGTATTAGAATCAAATGGTTCTACTTCACAAGCGAGTATTTGCGGTAGTACATTAGCGATGATGGATGCGGGTGTACCACTTAAAGCGCCAGTTGCTGGTATTGCAATGGGTCTAGTGAAATCTGGTGAGCATTACACAATTTTAACAGATATTCAAGGAATGGAAGACCATTTAGGTGATATGGACTTTAAAGTAGCAGGTACTGCAAAAGGTGTAACTGCACTACAAATGGACATTAAAATCGATGGTTTATCTCGTGAGATTTTAGAAGAAGCATTACAACAAGCGAAAGTTGGTCGTATGCACATTCTAGATCACATGTTATCTGTTATCGCTGAACCTCGTACAGAGTTATCTGCGTATGCTCCGAAGATTATTACAATGACAATTAACCCAGATAAAATTCGTGATGTTATTGGACCAAGTGGTAAACAAATTAATAAAATCATTGAAGAAACTGGCGTTAAAATTGACATCGAGCAAGATGGTACAGTATTCATTTCATCAATTAATCAAGAGATGAATGAAAAAGCGAAGAAAATTATCGAAGATATCGTTCGCGAAGTACAAGTAGGCGAAATCTACTTAGGAAAAGTTAAACGTGTTGAAAAATTCGGTGCTTTCGTTGAATTATTTAGCGGTAAAGATGGACTTGTTCACATCTCTGAACTTGCACTTGAGCGCGTAGGTAAGGTAGAAGATGTTGTGAAAATCGGTGATGAGATTTCAGTTAAAGTTATCGAGATTGACAAACAAGGTCGTGTAAACTTATCTAGAAAAGTATTGCTAAAAGAAGAGCAAGAAAAAGAAGCTGCTAAAGAAGAAAATGCTAAAGAAGAAAACGCACAAGAACAACAATAAGTGAAAGCCAGTTTAGCTGGCTTTTTTTGTTATGTAAAAAATGTGATTCATATAGATTTTTATGTGAGTATAGGTATAGTTTTCATCATAACGCTCAAATTAACAAAGATAAGAAGAAAATGGTTTCTTTTTTTATAGTTAATGGGAGGGTTTTTTATGAAAGTTCGTATATTGGCATACATATTTATATTTTCTTTATATGTGGGTTTTGGCTCTTATTCAGTTTTTGCACAGGATAACTTGTATGAAGAGATTCGAAAGCATGCAAAACAGTACGAGATCATGCCGCAAAATGCGATGATTGATAAGATTTGGAAAGCGACGCCTGGGTATAATGGAAGAAAAGTGGATATAGAAGCGTCCTATAATAATATGAAGAAGCTCAAGAAGTTTGATCACAAACAACTTGAATTTAAGGAAGTATCACCAAGTGTCCACTTAGCAGATTTATCACCAGCTCCCATTTATCGAGGACATCCAAATAAAAAAATGGTGGGATTAACAATTAATGTGGCCTGGGGTAATGAGTATTTGCCACGTATATTAGAGATATTGAAAAAACATGATGTGAAGGCGACTTTCTTTTTAGAAGGGCGTTGGGTGAAAGAAAATTTACGGTTTGCAAAAATGATTGTGGATGCAAATCAAGAAGTAGGAAATCATTCTTACACACACCCTAATATGAAAACGCTATCTGCGGATGAAATACGAGACCAATTACAAAAAACGAATCGAATGATAGAAGCAGCTACGAATCAAAAAGTGAGATGGTTTGCCCCGCCAAGCGGAAGCTTTCGGGATGAGGTAGTAAAAATAGCGGATGATTTCCAAATGGGGACGATTATGTGGACTGTAGATACAATTGATTGGAAGCGTCCAGAACCGGATGTACTATTGCAGAGAGTAATGCGAAAAATCCATCCAGGTGCTATTGTGCTAATGCACCCTACTTCATCTACGACAGAAGCGTTAGATACTATGATTAAAAATTTGAAGGAACAAGGATATAAAGTGGGGAATATTACAGAATTACTAGATGAAAAACGTGTGGATTAAATACATTTGCATGACATTCATCTGTAAACTTGTTATCATTAAACAATAGCAATTATTTAGAGAAACTGGCAGTAGGAGGAAAGTTTTTGATTAAAAAATATACTTGTAAAAATGGTGTAAGAATTGTTATGGAGAATATACCAACTGTACGCTCGGTTGCGATTGGGATATGGATCCATGCAGGTTCAAGAAATGAAAATGAAAAAAATAATGGAGTTTCGCACTTTTTAGAGCATATGTTCTTTAAAGGGACAGAAACGCGAAGTGCAAGAGAGATTGCAGAATCATTTGATAGCATTGGCGGACAAGTAAACGCTTTTACTTCAAAAGAATATACATGTTACTATGCGAAAGTGCTAGATGAGCATGCTAAATATGCTTTAGATGTATTAGCGGATATGTTCTTTAACTCAACATTTGATGAGGAAGAACTGAAAAAGGAGAAGAATGTCGTATGTGAAGAAATTAAAATGTACGAAGATGCTCCAGATGATATTGTGCATGATATGTTAACGAAAGCAACATATGAAACGCATCCGCTTGGATATCCTATTTTAGGAACAGAGGAAACGCTTGAAACATTTACAGGTGATACGTTACGTCAATATATTAAAGACCACTATACACCTGAAAACGTAGTTGTATCAATTGCTGGAAATATTGATGAAGCATTTGTTCAAACTGTGGAACAATATTTCGGTAATTACGAAGGAACAACAAATCGTGAACAAGTACATAGCCCAATTTTCCACTTTAATAAAGTATCACGTAAAAAGGAAACAGAACAAGCTCATTTATGTTTAGGATATAAAGGCTTGCAAATGGGACACGAAGATATTTATAACTTAATTGTATTGAATAATATTTTAGGTGGTAGCATGAGTAGCCGTTTATTCCAAGAAGTACGTGAACAACGTGGATTGGCATACTCAGTATTTTCTTACCATTCTTCTTATGAAGATACAGGTATGTTAACGCTTTACGGTGGAACAGGCAGTCAACAATTAGATACACTGTATGAAACAATGCAAGAAACGTTAGATACGTTAAAAAATACAGGTATTACAGAAAAAGAGCTTGTTAATAGTAAAGAACAATTAAAAGGAAACTTAATGTTAAGTTTAGAAAGTACCAATAGTCGTATGAGTCGTAACGGTAAAAACGAACTGCTTCTTCGTAAACATCGTTCTCTTGATGAGATTATTGAAAGTGTAAATACTGTAACAAAACAAAATGTAGACGAATTAATTCGCAACATGTTTACCGATGAATTCTCTGCAGCACTTATTAGTCCAGATGGAAAACTGCCAAAAGGAATGAAACTTTAATCGGTTTTGTAATTCATTCGCTTTTGGAAATAACCGTATCTCTTTTAGATGAGATACGGTTATTTTTTTTAGATGTGCAGAATAGGTACTTATTATAGGATAACCTTCATGAAAAGTAGGATAGGGGGAGATTTAATGCGTTTAAGTGAATTAAGTGGCAAAGAGATTGTGGATTTAGAAAGAGCGGAAAAAATGGGAGTTTTAGGTCATACAGATTTAGAAATTGATGAGAGAGATGGACAAATACAAGCGCTTATTATACCTGTTGGGAAATGGGGAGGTTTTAAAAGAGAACAGCAAGAAATGAGAGTAGAATGGAGCAAAATAAAGAAGGTGGGACATGATATGATACTTTATGATCTTACGAACCATTCAAAATCGGAGTGAAAGATGACCATTTTGGTTGTCTTTTTTTATTTTTATATAAAGTGAAACTTTAATCAGTGGGGGATTTGTCCGTCCCCCACTGATTATTAGCCCACACCAATCGGGATAAAGAAGATAAATCACGTGTGCTTTTTGTTTTTCAATCACCTCAAACTCGTACATTACATATGATGTGGAGGAAAAAGAAAAAGTAGGCATTTTTCTTATAAATGAAAGAAAAAGAAGGTGAATTAGGGAATGTTGACTGAGATGCATATTGCTGTCATAGGAGGAGATGCACGGCAGCTAGAAGTAATTCGCAAGCTAGTCGAACTGGACGCGAAACTTTCATTAATAGGGTTTGAACAGTTAGATCATGGCTTCACAGGGGCAGCAAAAGAAAGTATACAAGATTTAGATTTCACTTCTTTAGATGCGATTATTTTGCCGGTTGCAGGGACGAATGCCAAAGGAGAAATAGATACTATTTTTTCAAATGAAAAAGTTTCCATAACGAAAGAACAAATTGAAAAGACGCCAGAAAACTTTACTATATATTCAGGTATTGGTACACCTTACTTGGAAAATCTCGTGTCTACTACAAATCGCAAACTGGTAAAATTATTTGATCGTGATGATGTTGCAATCTATAACTCTATTCCGACTGTAGAAGGTACATTAATGATGGTTATTCAACATACTGATTACACAATTCATGGGTCGAATGTAATGGTTTTAGGATTTGGTAGAACTGGTATGAGTGTAGCAAGAGCCTTTCAATCATTAGGAGCACATGTCAAAGTTGGAGCGAGACGTTCGGAACATATTGCTCGTATTACAGAAATGATGTTTTCTCCTTTTCATATGCAAGACATTGAGAAAGAAGTAGGCAATATCGATATTGTTATTAATACAATTCCGCATCTCGTGGTAACGGCAAGTGTAATTTCACGGATGCCTGCTCACACGTTAGTTATAGATTTGGCTTCTAAGCCAGGTGGAACAGACTTTCGTTATGCGGAAAAGCGAGGCGTGAAGGCACTATTAGCACCTGGTCTTCCTGGAATTGTTGCACCGAAAACAGCAGGGCAAATTTTAGCGAATGTTCTTTCTCAATTATTAATAGCAGATGCAGGTGCAAAGGAGGAGGATGAGAAATGAATTTAAAGGGGAAACGAATTGGTTTCGGATTTACAGGTTCACATTGTACGTATGAGGAAGTTATGCCACATCTAGAAAAGTTAATTGCAGAAGGTGCGGAAGTGCGTCCAGTTGTCTCTTATACTGTCGAATCAACAAATACTAGATTTGGCGAAGGGGCAGAATGGATTAAAAAGATTGAAGAAATAACGGGATTTAAAGCAATAAATTCAATTGTCGGAGCAGAACCATTAGGACCGAAAATCCCGCTAGATTGTATGGTAATAGCTCCTTTAACTGGAAATTCGATGAGTAAATTTG
This sequence comes from Bacillus sp. H1a, assembly GCF_000633475.1. Classification (NCBI taxonomy): domain Bacteria; kingdom Bacillati; phylum Bacillota; class Bacilli; order Caryophanales; family Bacillaceae; genus Bacillus; species Bacillus sp. H1a. Next base: position 105,662 of record NZ_AYMH01000020.1, read on the forward strand.
CTAACGCGATGACAGATTCTCCAGTATTAATGGCGGCGAAGGCGACGCTTAGAAATGGCAAGCCTGTTGTGTTGGCTGTATCGACGAATGATGCTTTAGGTCTTAATGGGGTAAATCTTATGCGCTTAATGGCCACAAAAAACATATACTTCGTCCCGTTCGGCCAAGATGCACCAGAGAAAAAACCGAACTCAATGGTAGCTCGTATGGAGTTACTTGAAGATACAGTATTAGAGGCGTTACAAGGAAAGCAATTGCAACCTGTTGTTGTAGAAAAATTCAGATATATGAATTAAAAAACGAAAAAAAACGGACAATTTTTGATGAAACCATCATTCTTACTGTAGAATATGATAAAATTAACGTTATTAAGATTAGAAGGGGCATCGTAGCTCCTTCTAATTCTAAGTTATAGAAGGATTGGTATCTAGAAAGGGGCATAGTGATGGAAAAGCAAAAAACTTTTCATGTCGCTGTAGTTGGAGCAACCGGCGCAGTTGGTGAACAAATGTTAAATACTTTAGAGAAACGAGAATTTCCAATTGGGAAGTTAACGTTACTTTCATCTAAACGATCTGCAGGTAAGAAACTTGTATTTAAAGGCGAAGAATTTACAGTTCAAGAGGCAACTCCTGAAAGTTTTGAAGGAGTAGATATTGCACTATTTAGTGCTGGTGGATCTGTATCGAAACAATTAGCACCTGAAGCAGCAAAGCGCGGTGCAATTGTTGTTGATAATACAAGCGCATTCCGTATGACAGAAAACGTGCCACTTGTTGTACCTGAAGTAAATGAAAATGATTTAAAAGAACATAATGGTATTATTGCAAATCCAAACTGTTCTACAATTCAAATGGTAGTAGCTCTTGAGCCAGTTCGTCAGCAATATGGTTTAACACGAGTAATCGTTTCCACATACCAAGCTGTATCGGGTGCTGGTGCGGCAGCTATTGAAGAACTTCATGAACAATCACAAGCAATCTTAAATGGAGAAGAAGTAAAGGCGAATGTTTTACCTGTATCAGGTGATGAAAAGCATTTCCAAATCGCTTTTAACGCTATTCCACAGATTGATAAATTCCAAGATAATGGATTTACATTTGAAGAAATGAAAATGATTAATGAAACGAAAAAAATTATGCATATGCCTGAATTAGAAGTAGCTGCGACATGTGTACGTTTACCAGTTGTATCAGGTCATTCTGAGTCTGTGTACATTGAAGTGGATAAAGAAGGCGTAACAGTAGAAGAAATGAAAAACTTACTTGCAAATGCAGAAGGTATTGTACTGCAAGATAATCCAGCAGAGCAGTTATATCCAATGCCTGCTACTGCAGTAGGTAAAAACGAAGTATTCGTTGGAAGAATCCGTAAAGATTTAAATAATGATAAAGGGTTCCATCTTTGGGTCGTATCTGATAACTTATTAAAAGGCGCTGCATGGAATTCTGTTCAAATCGCAGAGCGCTTAGTAAAATTACAATTAGTGTAAACGGCTAAGAGAAGGTGCAAAATATGAAAATTATTGTTCAAAAATTTGGTGGTACATCAGTACGTGATGACAATGGGCGTAAGCATGCGCTTCACCATATAAAAAAATCGTTAGCTGCTGGTTATAAAGTAGTTACTGTCGTATCAGCAATGGGCCGTAAAGGTGAACCGTATGCAACTGATACGTTATTAAGTCTTGTAAATCAAGAGGAATCTAATATTTCTAAACGTGAGCAAGATTTATTATTATCATGTGGAGAATTAATCTCAGCAATTGTTTTCTCTAATATGTTAAATGAGAATGGTATAAAAGCAGCAGCGCTAAATGGTGCACAAGCTGGTTTTGTAACGAATGCGGATTTTACTAATGCGAAAATAGTTGAAATGAATTGCGATCGTATACATGAAGAGTTACAAAATGTAGATGTTATTGTCGTTACTGGATTCCAAGGTCAAACGAAAAATGGAGATACGACAACACTTGGACGCGGAGGTAGTGATACTTCAGCTTCAGCATTAGGTGTTGCGCTTCATGCTGAATATATTGATATCTTCACAGATGTAGAAGGTGTTATGACTGCGGATCCTCGTATCGTTAAAGATGCACGTCATCTTCAAACGGTAACGTATAACGAGATTTGTAACATGGCTTACCAAGGTGCGAAAGTTGTTCATCCGCGTGCGGTTGAAATTGCGATGCATGCAAAAGTACCACTTCGTGTACGCTCTACGTATTCTGATAGTGAAGGTACTCTTATTGCGGCATACGATGGTGCTACAAAAGGGCAGGATGTAGAAGAACGTCCTGTTACAGGTATTGCTCACGTATCAAGCGTAACGCAAATTAAAGTACTTGCAAAAGAAACTGCATATGATTTGCAACAACATGTGTTTAAAGAGATGGCAAACGAAGGCATTAGTGTTGACTTAATTAATATTTCTCCTACTGGCGTAGCTTATACAGTAAGTGATAGTGTATCAGCTCGCGCTGAGGAAGTCTTAAAACAACTTGGATATGAGCCAATTGTGACAGAACATTGCGCGAAAGTATCTATTGTTGGAGCTGGAATGGCAGGTATTCCAGGGGTTACTGCGAAAATCGTCACAGCTTTAGCGGAAAAAGGTATTCAAATTCTGCAATCAGCAGATAGTCATACGACAATTTGGGTTCTTGTAAAAGAAGCCGATTTAGTGGAGGCTGTGAATGCATTACATAGTGCATTTGAGCTTTCAAAAGAAAAGCAACTGGAACAATAAGGAGTGAGACCATGATAGATTTTGGGACAATTGCAACCGCGATGGTAACACCGTTTGATAAAAACGGTAATATCGATTTTGCAAAGACAACGAAATTGGTAAATTATTTAATGGATAACGGTACAACAGCAATCGTGGTAGGAGGAACGACAGGAGAATCTCCTACATTAACATCAGAAGAAAAAGTAGCGTTATATCGCCATGTCGTATCTGTTGTCGATAAAAGGGTGCCCGTAATCGCTGGAACAGGTAGCAATAATACGCATGCTTCTGTTGATTTAACAAAAAAGGCAACTGAAGTTGGTGTTGATGCAGTTATGCTAGTGGCGCCGTATTATAACAAACCGAGTCAAGAAGGGATGTATCAGCATTTTAAAACAATCGCTGAAAGCACTCCGATTCCGGTTATGCTATATAATGTTCCGGGACGATCTATTGTACAAATCTCCGTTGATACAGTTGTTCGTTTATCAGAAATAGAAAACATTGTTGCGATTAAAGATGCAGGCGGCGATGTGTTAACAATGACAGAAATCATTGAAAAAACAGCGGACGACTTTGCGGTATACAGCGGTGATGATGGTTTAACGTTACCAGCTATGGCAATTGGAGCAAAAGGTATTGTTTCTGTAGCATCTCATGTTATCGGGAATGAAATGCAAGAAATGATTGCTGCATTCCAAGCTGGAGAGTTCAAAAAAGCGCAGAAATTACATCAATTACTAGTAAAAGTAACGGATGCACTATTTATGGCGCCAAGCCCAACACCAGTAAAAACAGCATTACAAATGGTTGGATTAGATGTAGGTTCGGTACGTTTGCCGCTTCTTCCATTAACAGAAGAAGAAAGAGCAACGTTACAATCTGTAATGCAATCTATTCCTCGTTAATAAAAATGGCCTAGTGAAAAACTAGGTCATTTTTATTTTAATTAAATATATGCGAATGGTAAAAATCAGCAGGGGATGGCATAATATTGGTTAGAAACTGATTACAGAGATAAGATGTTTTTAGTAAATATCGCTTCATGTTTATGTAAAGAACTTACATGTATATTTTTCCATTAAACTCCTATCTAAGTAGGAAAAATAGTGGGTACGATATGAAAGATTTCCTCGTAAATTACAACCTCACTTTAGCTTCTTCTCTAGTCTTTCGCATAATTTAACTTGTGTTCTATTTCTTGTATCAGGTATAATATGGCTAAGTAGCTTAGTACGGGTATGCTTAGCAAAATTGGAAAAAATTATGATTTAATGAAATTTTCATATCATATCGAATAAGATATTTGATTTATATAATGAAAGAGAGGTGAAACCTGGTTTAAAAAATAAACAAGGACATGATATCGCATAACGGTAAGGACATTCGTCTTGGACGGTGAATATATGGTGGTTGTAGAGTTTCCCCTGGTGTCTCTGCAATTTTAGTGAAATCAGTGTTTGCAAGATTTTTAAACCAGGCAACAACATGAAGAGAAAAGAGAATGAGTCTGTTAAAGTATTTGCTCTTGGCGGAGTAGGTGAAATCGGAAAAAACATGTACTGTGTTGAAATTGATTCTGAAATCTTTATTGTAGATGCAGGATTGATGTTCCCGGGAGATGAAATGTTTGGGATTGATATTGTTATTCCTGACATTACATATTTAGTAGAAAATCAAGAGCGAGTAAAAGGACTATTTATAACTCACGGTCATGAAGATCATATCGGTGGAATTGTTTATGTACTTCGTAAATTATCTATTCCAGTATATGCGACGAAATTAACGGTAGGACTTATACAAGAAAAGCTTGGCGAAGCAGGAATGTTAGGCCGTGTAGACTTAAAAACAATTGACTCGAATTCAACTGTTGAGTTTAATTCAACAACTGTGTCATTCTTTGGAACGACACATAGTATTCCGGATTCTGTTGGTGTTTGTTTCCATACATCAAAAGGTGCTGTAGTGTATACAGGAGATTTTAAATTTGATCAAACTCCAATCGGAAATAGTGGAGCGGATCTTGGGAAAATGGCTCAAATCGGAAATGAAGGCGTACTGTGCTTATTATCTGATAGTACAAATGCTGAACGTCCTGGCTATACTGGTTCGGAAAAAGAAGTTGGTATAGAGATTTCAAAAGTGTTCTATAGTGCAGAAGGTCGCCTTATTGTTGCTTCATTTGCATCGAATGTACATCGCATTCAACAAGTATTTGATGCAGCTGCCGAAACAGGACGAAAAGTAGCGGTAGTAGGACGTAGCATGGTAAAAGTGGTAGACATTGCAAGACGTCTTGGTTATTTAGATGTTCCAGAAGGTATGATTATTTCATTACAAGAAGTAGACAATTTCCCGGAGAAAAAGGTAGCAATTTTAACGACAGGTAGTCAAGGTGAGCCGATGGCAGCCCTTTCTAGAATGGCGAAGCAAGCTCATAAACAAATTTCAATTCGTAAAGGTGATACGGTTATTATTGCAGCTTCTCCAATTCCAGGAAATGAAATATCTGTATCGAAAATCATTGATTTGTTATTTAGAGCTGGAGCTGAAGTTGTTTACTACGGTGAAAGAAAAGTTCACGTTTCAGGTCACGGTAGCCAAGAAGAATTAAAACTGATGTTAAACTTAATGAAGCCGAAGTATTTTGTACCCGTACATGGTGAGTTCCGTATGCAAAAAGCACATGCATATTTAGCGGAAGATGTAGGTATTGCGAGAGAGAATATCTTTATCGTAGAAAAAGGTGATGTAATTGCTTTTGGCGACGATGAAGCAAACTTAGTCGGTAAAGTGCAAGCTGGAAATGTTTTAATTGATGGATTAGGTGTGGGCGACGTTGGTAACATTGTTCTTCGAGATAGAAAGATGTTATCTCAAGATGGAATTTTAGTTGTCGTTGTGACACTTGGTAAAGATGAAAAGAAAATCATCTCTGGTCCAGAAATTATTTCACGTGGTTTCGTATACGTTCGTGAATCAGAAGCATTAATCGAACGATCTACAGATATTGTACGTATGATTGTTGAACAATCAATTAAAGAGTATACAATTGAATGGTCTATGTTGAAACAAAATATTCGTGAATTATTAGGGCAGTTCTTGTACGAAGAAACGAAGAGAAAGCCAATGATTTTACCGATTATTATGGAAGTATAAAGAAGATCACCTTTACAGGTGATCTTTTTCTTTTTTAACCCTATCGAATGAAATTTATAACTTAAGAAATAATAGTTATATACGAGTGAAAGGGGATGCGATATGACAGAACGTGATCGTTATACAAATGAAGAAAAGGAAGCTGAGCCGAAAGAAGCTTCTATAGTGGAGAAAATTCAACAGCTTGGACAAACGAATGTACCACAAATGAATGAAGCACGTATTCATTGTTTAACAATCGTTGGACAGGTGGAAGGTCATGTTCAGTTGCCGCCGCAAAATAAAACAACAAAATATGAGCACATCATTCCGCAAATTGTCGCGATTGAACAAAATCCGAAAATTGAAGGCTTGCTCTTAATATTAAATACAGTTGGAGGTGACGTTGAAGCTGGGCTAGCAATTTCTGAAATGGTGGCTTCGCTTTCGAAACCAACTGTATCTCTTGTTTTAGGAGGAGGGCATTCAATTGGTGTACCGATAGCTGTCTCGACTGACTATTCATTTATTGCCGAAACAGCTACGATGACAATTCATCCAATTCGTTTAACAGGTCTTGTTATAGGTGTGCCGCAAACATTTGAGTATTTGGATAAAATGCAAGAAAGAGTCATTCGATTTGTGACAAAGCATTCGAAAGTAACAGAAGATCGCTTTAAAGAACTTATGTTTGCGAAAGGGAATTTGACACGAGATATTGGGACAAATGTAATTGGTGGAGATGCAGTGAAGTATGGTCTTATAGATGATGTCGGTGGTATTGGGAGTGCACTTCGAAAATTAAACGAATTAATTGATGCGCGCATGGACGATCATACAGAAGGGACAATGCTACAATGATCTTATATACAATTATGCCAGAACAACTTGTATATCCGGCCGATTATTCACAGTGCGAAAGCCAAAAAGTTGTAAATATAAACGGTGTAGAATTAATGGTCTCTGAAGAGGGTCATCAATGTTATTCTATTGTACGGGTGTTAAGTACGAATCCATCTCACTACTTAGAATTTGAGCCTGGGCAGAAAATAACCTTTTAGTAAAAAGAAGGATTTTGTTTAGAAGCTATGGTATAATATAAAAAACAAGACGGTTGAGCAGCCATGAGTAGGCTGCTTTCTTCTGTTTATTTAACATTTTACAAGAAGTGTAAAAATAGAAGATATAAAGACCTGAAAAATAGAGAGAAAGACATATAAGTAGAGCTTTTTTATAAGGAAGTTGTACTTAATTTTAGAACATGAGGTGAAGAAATGGCAAAACAAAAGCAAAGAGGGACGAAGGCAAAGGCAAGACGTACGATAAAGCCAACTTTGTATTATGAAATCGTCGGTTTGACTCTTTTTGCACTTTCAATTATTACGATTTTACAGCTAGGTGTTGTAGGGAAATCGTTTGTGTTGTTTTTTCGCTTCTTCTTTGGTGAGTGGTACATAATTGGTGTGTTAGGTGTAATAGCTTTATCAGTTGCGTTCGTCATAAAGCGTGGGTGGCCGAACCTTTTAAATAAACGGCTAATTGGTGTTTATTTAATTGTATTATCGATATTAATGTTTAGTCATATTACATTATTTAATCTTCTTACAAAAGATGGAGCAGTGCAAAATACATCTGTTATTGTTAGTACAAAAGATAACTTCTTTCTTGAAATGAAAAAGGGTCCAGATAGCGTTCATTTAGGCGGTGGTATGTTTGGTGCGCTTATGTTTGCAACATGCTACTTCTTATTTGATGAAGTAGGAGCATATATCATTGGAATTATTTTAGTTATCCTCGGAATACTTTGTATAACAAATAAGCATATTGGAGAAGTGCTTGCTCCAGTAGGAAGAATACTTAGAAGTCAATTTCAAGTGATGCAAGGGGATTATAAAGATTGGAGATCTAAAAGGGTCGCCGAGCAAACTGAAAAGAAAAAAACAACAAGAAGCACGCGCCGTGAACGTGTTGCCGAACAAGAAGAAGATATTGAGCCGGTAGAAGAAATAGAAATTGGTCCACCAATTATTTCGAATTTTACTGAGAATTATCCAATAAGTGAAGAGACGGAAAAGCGTATTGAAGAAGAGAACGAAAATGATTCAATTACATCTCCGTTTATTGAAGAAGCAGTTCCGCCTACGCCAGTAGAGCAACCGCAAAAGAAACGAGGAGAAAAAATCGTTGAATCGCTAGAAAGTGAAACGAAAGCGCCACCTATGCAATTTTCTAATGTGGAAAATAAAGATTATAAGCTTCCTGCTCTTGATATATTAAAATTTCCAAAGAATAAACAACTTACAAATGAAAATGCGGAAATTTATGAGAATGCTCGTAAATTGGAACGTACATTCCAAAGTTTTGGTGTGAAAGCGAAAGTAACAAAAGTACATAGAGGTCCTGCAGTTACGAAGTATGAAGTGTACCCTGATATGGGAGTAAAGGTAAGTAAAATTGTTAGTTTAAGTGATGATTTAGCACTTGCTTTAGCTGCGAAAGATATTCGTATTGAAGCGCCTATTCCCGGGAAATCAGCTGTAGGGATTGAGGTTCCGAATTCAGAAGTTTCTATGGTAACGCTTAGAGAAGTTCTAGATTCAAAGGCGAATAACCATCCAGAAGAGAAGTTATTAATCGGTCTTGGACGTGATATTACCGGTGAAGCTGTGTTGGCACGTTTGAATAAAATGCCTCATTTACTAGTGGCTGGTGCAACTGGTAGCGGAAAGAGTGTATGTATTAATGGAATTATCGTTAGTATTTTAATGCGTGCGAAACCGCATGAAGTAAAATTAATGATGATTGACCCGAAAATGGTAGAGTTAAATGTATATAACGGGGTTCCGCACTTATTAACACCAGTTGTAACTGATCCGAAAAAAGCGTCACAAGCATTAAAAAAAGTTGTGAGTGAAATGGAACGTCGTTATGAGTTATTTGCGCATAGTGGAACGCGTAATATTGAAGGGTATAACGATTATATTAAAGAACATAATAGCCAATCAGAAGCGAAACAACCTGAATTGCCATATATTGTAGTAATTGTGGACGAGTTAGCTGATTTAATGATGGTGGCTTCTTCTGATGTAGAAGATGCAATTATGCGTTTAGCGCAAATGGCACGTGCTGCTGGTATTCATTTAATTATTGCGACACAACGTCCGTCAGTTGACGTTATTACGGGTGTTATTAAGGCGAATATTCCATCACGTATTGCATTTGCTGTATCTTCCCAAACAGATTCTCGGACGATTCTTGATGGTGGTGGTGCTGAGAAATTGCTAGGTCGTGGAGATATGTTGTTCATACCAATTGGTGCATCGAAACCTGTTCGTGTACAAGGGGCATTTTTATCTGATGATGAAGTTGAGAGAGTCGTAGAATATGTTGTTGCACAACAAAAAGCGCAATATCAAGAGGATATGATTCCACAAGATGTTCCTGAAACAAGACAGGAAGTAGAAGATGAATTGTATGATGAAGCAGTTCAGCTTGTAGTAGAAATGCAAACAGCATCTGTTTCTATGTTACAACGTAGATTTAGAGTAGGATATACGCGAGCGGCTCGTTTAATTGATGCCATGGAAATGAATGGTGTAGTAGGTCCTTATGAAGGTAGTAAACCGAGAGAAGTGCTCATTAAAGATGTACAAGAAAAAAGTTCTTAAAAAAAGCCTAATTGTTTTTACAATTAGGCTTTTTTTATATGCTGTTTCTGTTATATACTATAGTCAGTAATTAAGAAAGGGCTTACATTTGAGAGTGTCCTTTAGAATACGAATGCTTTTTATTAAGTTTTTTTAAATGTTCGATATTCAATGTAGAAAAGTGTTGAATTATGTTGACACATATGGGAGCAAGTGGTACGATTACTTCGAAAAGAATCACTGCCTCATATAATCTTGGAGATAAGGTCCATAAGTTTCTACCTGGCAACCATGAATTGCTAGACTATGAGGGGAAAAGTGTGTAACAAAGGATGTAAGGGATCTTTGTGCCGAACTTTTTCTCGATATGAGGAATGTTTATGGTGCAAAGTTTTTTTTATGCGATAAAGAGTGAAAATTTCATTTTGAAAAATTATTAATATTTATTCGACAATTATGCTTATTTTTAGTATGTAGTAATTTATACTATGTTGTAAGTTGAAAAAAGAGAAAAGAAGTCTTACATCAGAGGTCGAATAATTGAAATGCGGGGGAGTCTTATGTCAGTAAAATCGGATAGTCGTCACCTATATTTACGGGTGATTGATCACATCAAAGAAAAAATTAAAGATGGTGCTTACAAAGAAAAACAAAAGCTACCTTCAGAGTTTGATCTAGCGAAAGAACTTGGTGTAAGTAGGGCAACTTTAAGGGAAGCATTGCGTATTTTAGAAGAAGAAAATGTTGTTATTCGTAGACATGGTGTAGGGACATTTGTAAATGCGAAGCCACTATTCTCTTCTGGCATAGAGCAACTTTCTAGTATTACAGATATGATTTCTAGTGTGGGGAAAACACCAGGAACAATCTTCTTATCATCATCTACAACAACTTTAACAGAAGAAGAAAAAGAGAAGTTTAATAGTGAAGATGGATTTAGTGCAGTCATGATTGAGCGTGTTCGTACAGCAGATGGGGAACCTGTTGTGTACTGTATCGATAAGTTAGCGAAAGAGATACTACCAGATTTATCGGGATACAATGAGGAATCATTGCTTACAGTCATACATAATAACACGCACAAGCGTATCACATACGCAGTTGCTCACATTGAGCCAATAGGTTATCATCCGAAAATTTCACCGATTTTAGAATGTGAGCCTGAAACGGCACTGCTAGTTTTAAAGCAAATGCACTATGATCAAAATGATGAGCCAATCTTATATTCTATTAATTACTTTAGAGCTGACAAGTTTAGCTTCCACGTATTAAGAAAACGTATGTAGGTAAGTTCCTTTTTAGGGAGGTGACAGCAAGAAGTAGGGGACAGCAGCGTATAAAAAATAGACATATCATTTCAGGAGGGGTTTCTAGTATGAAGAAAAAAACAGGTCTTTTATTATCGTTAACGTTAGCGGCAAGTGCAGTGTTAGGTGCATGTGGTAATTCGGATAAGGTGAGTAGTGATAAAAAGAGTGATAAAGACTTTAAAGTTGGTTTGGTAACAGATGTTGGGGGCGTTGATGATAAGTCATTTAACCAATCTTCTTGGGAAGGGTTACAAAAGTTTGGTAAAGATAATGGCTTAAAAGAAAAGACAAATTATCGTTATCTTCAGTCTGAAAAAGAAGCTGATTATATTCCGAATTTAAAAAAATTCTCAAAAGATAAATATGATTTAACTTTCGGAATTGGTTATAAATTAGAGGGTGCAATTAAAGAAGTGGCAAAAGAATCTCCGAAACAACAATTTGCAATCGTAGATACTGTTGTAGATGCACCGAATGTAACAAGTATTACATTTAAAGATCATGAAGGATCATTCCTTGTAGGTGCTGTAGCAGCTATGTCAACAAAATCGAATAAAGTAGGATTTGTTGGTGGAATGAAGAGTGATTTAATTAGTAAATTCGAAAATGGATTTAAAGCTGGGGCAAAGGCAGTAAATCCAAATATTGAAATCGTATCTGAATATGCAGAAGCATTCGATAAACCTGAAAAAGGTACAGTTCTTGCATCAGCAATGTACGGTCAAGGTGTAGATGTTATTTATCATGCTGCTGGTGGTACTGGTAACGGTGTATTCACTGAAGCGAAAAACCGTAAGAAAAAAGGTGAAAATGTTTGGGTAATTGGTGTTGACCGTGACCAAAATCAAGAAGGTATGCCTGAAAATGTAACGTTAACTTCAATGGTAAAACGCGTTGATATCGCTGTAGAAAAAGTAGCGAAAGAAGCGAAAGACGGCAAGTTAAAAGGCGGTAAAGTAGAAGCGTTTGGTTTAAAAGATGAGGGTATTGGTATTGCAAAAACAACTGACAATGTGAAAAAAGTTAACCCTGAAATTTTAACAAAAGTAGAAGAGTTTGAAAAGAAAATTACAGATGGTGAAATTAAAGTGCCAGCTACAGATAAAGAGTATAAAGAATATGAAGCTTCTCTAAAAAAATAATAGAGAAATAGCAAAGGTTAGTTCATAGAACTAACCTTTGTATGTATAAAACTTCCGAATTGCTTAATAAGTTAATAGTGTAATAGGGGAATGTTCCCTGTTAAAAGGAGGAACACAATGGAATACGTAATTGAGATGAATAACATTACGAAAGTATTCCCAGGCATTGTAGCGAATGATGATATTACGCTGCAAGTAAAGCGGGGAGAAATACATGCTTTACTTGGAGAAAATGGTGCAGGGAAATCCACATTGATGAATGTACTATTTGGTTTGTACCAACCAGAACAAGGTGAAATTAAAATTAAAGGAAATTCTGTAAAAATTACAAATCCGAATATAGCAAATGACCTTGGGATTGGAATGGTCCATCAGCACTTTATGCTTGTTCATAATTTTACAGTTACAGAGAATATTATTCTCGGAAATGAACCGAAGAAAAAAGGGAAAATTGCTGTTGAGGAAGCTGCGAAAGAAATTAAACAATTATCTGAACAGTACGGCTTAGCTGTTGATCCAAATGCGAAGATTGAAGATATTTCGGTTGGGATGCAGCAAAGGGTTGAAATATTAAAAACACTTTATCGCGGTGCAGAGATTTTAATATTTGATGAGCCGACTGCGGTGTTAACTCCCCAAGAAATTCATGAACTTATTCAAATTATGAAAAAGCTTGTGCAAGAAGGAAAATCTATCATTCTTATTACTCATAAATTGAAAGAAATTATGGAAGTTTGCGATCGCTGTACGATTATTCGTAAAGGAAAAGGGATTGGAACTGTTGACGTTGCAAATACGGATGAACATAAACTTGCAGAATTAATGGTCGGACGTCAAGTGAATTTTAAAACAGAAAAAATAGACGCTACGCCAAAAGAAGAAGTACTTTCTATTGCAAATCTTGTTGTTCAAGATGCACGCCAATTACCTGCTGTAAAAGGCCTTGACTTAACTGTTCGTGCGGGGGAAATTGTTGGTATTGCAGGGATCGATGGAAATGGACAAAGCGAATTAATAGAAGCAATTACTGGTTTACGAAAAGTTGAGTCAGGTTCTATTGCAATTAAAGGTAAAGAAATAACGAATTGGCCTGTTCGAAGAATTACAGAAGAAGGAATTGGTCATATTCCAGAAGACCGTCATAAGCACGGACTAGTTCTTGATTTTTCTGTTAGAGACAATATAGTTTTGCAAACGTACTATAAAAATCCATTTTCAAAGAAGGGGATTTTAAATTTCAGCAAAATCACAGAAAAAGCAAAGGCACTCATTGAACAATTTGATGTACGTACACCCGGTGAACAAACGCTAGCACGCGCTCTATCTGGAGGTAATCAACAAAAAGCGATTATTGCACGTGAAGTAGATCGTAATCCGGATTTATTAATTGCAGCACAGCCAACACGTGGTTTAGATGTAGGTGCGATTGAATTTATTCATAAAAAATTAATTGAGCAGAGAGATAATGGTAAGGCAGTATTGCTCCTATCTTTAGAGCTGGATGAAATTTTAAATGTAAGTGATCGAGTTGCTGTTATATATGAAGGGAAAATTGTAGCAATTGTTGATGCGAAAGAAACGAACGAACAACAGCTTGGATTATTGATGGCTGGAGGAACAAAGAAAGAGCAGGTGGGTACAAATGACTAAAAAACTTTTAACAGAGCGAACGATAAATATTTTAGTCCCAGTACTATCCGTTATTTTTGGTTTAATTGTTGGAGCGATTGTAATGTTGGTTAGTGGCTATGATCCAATTGTTGGTTATAGTGCACTTTGGACAGGTATGTTTGGTAGTGCAAGCGCGATTGGTGAGACGCTTCGCACTATGATACCACTTATTCTTGCTGGATTATCGGTGGCATTTGCATTTCGTACAGGTTTATTTAATATCGGGGTAGAGGGTCAATTGTTAGTTGGTTGGCTTGCGGCGGTTTGGTTCGGTTATGCAGTTTCCCTACCAGCTTTTCTTCATATTCCATTATCTATTTTATTTGCAGCATTGGTAGGCGGAATATGGGGATTCATTCCTGGGTATTTAAAAGGAAAGTTTCAAGTTAATGAAGTTATTGTAACAATTATGATGAACTATATCGCGTTATATGTAACATATGACATTATTAAGCGTTTCTTACATGCGGGTAATGATAAAACGTACGACATTAAAGAGAGTGCATCACTATCTTCAGATTGGCTTGCTTCCATTACTGATGGTTCACGCCTTCACTGGGGAATCATTGTAGCAATTTTAATAGCTATCTTAATGTGGTTCTTATTAGACCGAACAACTTTAGGCTATGAATTAAAGTCGGTAGGGTTTAATCAAAATGCTTCTCAATATGCAGGTATGAAAGTTTCCCGTAATGTAGTATTCTCCATGACAATTGCTGGTGCATTTGCGGGGATTGGTGGAGCAATGGAAGGGTTAGGAACATTCCAAAGTATGACAGCGATGTCTTCGTTTACAGGAGTAGGATTTGACGGGATTGCTGTAGCATTACTTGGAGGAAATAACCCGTTTGGTATTATTCTTTCAGCATTATTATTTGGTGGTTTGAAAAGTGCTTCCCCTCAAATGAACTTTGAGGCAGACGTACCATCAGAGCTAATTAATGTAATTATTGCATGTATCATCTTCTTTGTTGCATGTAGTTATGTTTTAAGATGGGCGCTTACACGCATGAGCAAGGAGGGGAAATAAATGAGCTTTTTAGATATATTAGCCATTCTTGTAACTGGGACGTTATATACATCAGCGCCTATAATTTTTACAGCATTAGGTGGTGTATTTAGTGAACGATCGGGTGTTGTAAATATCGGGTTAGAAGGACTAATGCTATTTGGTGCATTTATTGGAGTTGTTACAAACCTATTAATGGGTGATACTTGGGGAACGATGACCCCATGGATTGCGTTATTATTTGCGGCAATTGGTGGTGGATTATTCGCATTACTTCATGCGTTAGCATCTATTACATTCCGAGCTGATCAAGTTGTAAGTGGTGTAGCGATTAACTTCTTATCTCTTGGCTTAACAGTATTTGCAATCAAGAAAATTTTTGATAAAGGGCAAACTGACTTTATTCAGTACCGTATCGAAAAGATTGACATTCCAGGTCTTTCAGATATTCCAGTTATCGGAAAAGTATTCTTCTCAAACGTACCAATAACGTCGTATATTGCCATTATTTTAGCATTTGTTGTTTGGTATGTTATTTATAAAACACCGTTCGGTCTTCGATTACGTGCTGTTGGTGAACATCCAATGGCAGCGGATACGATGGGGATTAATGTATATAAAATGCGTTATATAGCCGTTTGTATATCAGGAGTGTTTGCTGGGATTGGTGGAGCGATTTTTGCAATGTCAATTTCTAATAACTTCTCAGGGGCAACTATTACAGGACAAGGTTTCTTAGCTTTAGCTGCTATGATCTTTGGGAAGTGGAACCCACTAGGTGCGCTAGGTGCAGCTCTATTCTTTGGTTTTGCACAATCTCTTAGTGTAACAGGTGGAACCATTCCTGTATTAGATCAAATTCCAAGTGTTTTATTAACGATATTACCGTATGTATTCACAATATTAGCACTTGTTGGTTTTGTAGGTCGATCTGAAGCTCCGAAAGCATTAGGAACGCCTTATGAAAAAGGAAAACGATGAGTATTTAGAAAGTATAAGAAAAGCTCGCACATTAGTGCGGGCTTTTTTACATAGAATATATTTAATACGGGATTTTAATATGTTCCTTACATATTAAAGTTTTTAGAATGAGTCATATGTAAACATAATAAGGAAGAAAAGTTGATTTTTCATTTCTAAAAACTGTATATTGAAGAGGAATATTCCTATATACGTAAAGGAGGGCTATAAATGAAACTAATGGAACAGCAAATGCATGAATTAGGTGGCTTGCGAGTACATATTATTCCGACTGACAAATATAAAACAAATACCTTTGTATTTCGTTTCAAAGCACCTTTAAATGAGGAGACGGTGACAGAGCGCGCCCTATTGCCATACGTGTTACAAAGTGCGACGGAAAAGCTGCCTTCTGTAATTCGCCTTCGTCAATATTTAGAAGAATTGTACGGATCTTCTCTAGCAGTAGATGTAAGTAAAAAAGGGGAAGATCATATCATTTCTATTTATGTAGACATCGCAAATGAAACATACTTACGCGATGCACCGCCGCTATTTGAAAAAGCGCTTTCTATGTTATCTGATATTGTTTTACATCCAGCAACAGAAGGGAACGGTTTTTTACCTTCTATAGTAGAAAGTGAGAAACGAGCACTTTTGCAACGTATTGAAGCAACTTATGATGATAAAATGCGTTATGCAAATGAACGATTAGTAGAAGAAATGTGCAAAGTAGAGCCGTATCGTTTAAGTGCAAATGGGAAAAAAGAGAGTGTTGCTCCCATTACAAATGAAAGTTTGTATCAATTTTATCAAAGAGTGTTAGCTGAAGATGAAATGGATCTATACATCATTGGTGACATTTCAGAAGATGCAGTTGAACTTGTAAGTAAATATTTCTCTATTTCCCCTCGTACTGTGAAAGAGCGGAATGTACTTCTTCATAAACGAAATAATGAAGAAAAGGAAATTGTTGAAAAACAAGAATTAAAGCAAAGTAAATTAAATATCGGCTATCGCACATTCGTTACGTATAAAGATGAAGATTATTTTGCATTACAATTGTTTAACGGATTATTTGGAGGGTTTTCTCATTCGAAGTTATTCGTAAATGTCCGTGAAAAAAATAGTTTAGCGTACTATGCAGCATCGAGATTTGAAAGTCATAAAGGTTTGCTCTTTGTTATGTCTGGAATTGAAGCGAAGAACTTTGAAAAAGCAGTTGAAATTATTAAAGAACAGATGAAAACAATGCAAAACGGTGATTTTTCAGAAGAAGAGATTCAACAAACGAAAAGTGTAATTCAAAATCAAATATTAGAGGCAATTGATACACCACGTGGTTTTGTGGAAATGCTTTATCACGGCGTTATTTCAGAGCGTACGCGTCCAGTTGAAGAATGGCTAACGGGCATAGAAAACGTGACGAAAGAAGAAATTGTGAAAGTTGCTAATAATATTGAACTAGATACAATTTACTTTTTACATGGAACGGAGGGAGAATAAATGGAGAAGATTGAGTATGAGCAATTAAAAGAGACGCTATATTATGAAAAACTTCCGAATGGATTAGATGTATACATTTTACCGAAACAAGGCTTCAACAAAACATTTGCAACATTTACGACGAAGTACGGTTCCGTTGATAATACATTTGTTCCGCTTGGAAAAGAAGAAATGACCCGTGTACCAGATGGAATTGCTCATTTCCTTGAACATAAATTGTTTGAAAAAGAGGACCATGACGCGTTCCAATTATTTAGTAAACAAGGAGCATCGGCAAATGCTTTTACATCCTTTACGAGAACTGCTTACCTCTTTTCCTGTACATCAAATGTAGAGCAAAATTTAAATACGTTGTTAAATTTTGTCCAAGAACCGTATTTCTCTGAAAAAACGGTTGAAAAAGAAAAAGGTATTATCGGCCAAGAAATTCAAATGTACCAAGACAATCCAGACTGGCGTTTATATTTTGGATTAATCGATAGTTTGTTTGTTAAACATCCAATTAAAATTGATATTGCAGGGACAATTGAGTCGATTAGTAAAATTACAAAAGACCTTTTGTATGAATGTTATGAAACATTTTATCATCCGAGCAATATGTTAATGTTTGTTGTTGGAGCAATTGACCCTGAAAAAACAATGGATTTAGTACGAGAAAACCAAGCGAAAAAAGATTATGAAAACCAACCGGAAATTGTGCGTTCTTTTGAAGAGGAACCAGAAGAAGTAAATGAAAAGAAAAAGATTATTTCAATGCCTGTTCAAACTCCGAAATGTCTAGTTGGTATTAAGGCGACAAATTTAAAAGAAAGAGGGAAAGCCCTTTTAAAACAAGAAATTGCGCTTACATTACTTTTAGATTATTTATTTGGGAAAGGGTCAGTTCATTACGAAGCTCTATATAACGAAGGTCTTATTGATGATTCGTTCTCGTATGACTACACAGAAGAAAATAACTTCGGTTTTGCAATGGTGGGCGGCGATACGAAGCAGCCTGATGAATTGGCAGATCGATTAAAAGGGATTTTACTACAAACAAATTATGATCAGCTAGATGAGGCGGCATTGGAACGAGTGAAGAAAAAGAAAATTGGTGGCTTCTTACGCTCATTGAATTCACCTGAGTACATTGCAAATCAGTTTACACGTTATGCGTTTAATGAATCTAGTTTATTTGATGCTCTTACAGTGTTGGAAGGATTAACTGTTCAAGACTTACAACAGGCAGCGAAAACATTATTAATTGAAGAGAAAATGAGTGTTTGCCAAGTGTTGCCAAAAAAATAAAGTGATATTTGAATAAAAAACGCAGTATCTAAATCCCTCATCTAACGTTTGGTTATTGCCAAATGGTAAGATGAGGGTATTATTTATTTATACGTAAAAGATAAGAGAGGGAATTTATGAAAAAGTATGCATTAGTAACTGGAGGGAGCGGAGGGATTGGCTCTGCTATTTCGAAGCAGTTAATCGAAGATGGTTATACAGTTTATATTCATTACAATAAAAGCGAAGAGAAGGTAAGGGAGTTACAGAAGAAATTTGGTGAAGTAATTCCTGTTCAAGCGAATTTAGCTTCTAAAGATGGCGCTGAGGAATTATGGGGACAAATCGAACATCCGATTGATGTTATCGTATACGCAGCTGGAAAGAGTATCTTTGGATTAGTAACAGATGTTACGAATGAAGAATTAGATTATATGGTGGAGCTTCAAGTGAAGAGTGTATATAGACTTCTATCGATGGCACTTCCACCGATGATCGGGCGGAGAAGTGGTAATGTTGTCATTATTTCATCTATTTGGGGGCAAATAGGAGCATCTTGTGAGGTACTGTACTCAATGGTAAAAGGGGCACAAAATTCATATGTGAAAGCTTTAGCAAAAGAAGTTTCTTTAAGTGGATTGCGTGTTAATGCGGTAGCGCCAGGGGCAATCGAGACAGAGATGTTAAGTGTATTTTCAGAAGAGGATAAAACTGAAATTGCTGAAGATATTCCATTAGGTAGATTAGGGTTGCCAGAAGAGGTAGCTAAAACAGTCTCCTTCCTCGTTTCACCAGGAGCTTCTTATATTACGGGGCAAATTATCGGAGTGAATGGCGGTTGGCATTGCTAAAAAATTCTTACATAAAAAACAAGAAATTGTACAAATTAAGCATGATTCTATTACTTAATAGTGAGGTGCTTAAACATGACAGTGTTAGAAAACTTTGATCAGTGGAAGAGCTTTTTAGGAGAACGTTTAGAACAAGCGGAAGGAAAAGGGCTTGATGGTGGTGCAGTATCAGATATGGCATTTCGCGTTGGAGATTATCTAGCTAATGAAGTGGAAGCGCGCAATGACCAAGAAAAATTGTTAGCTGAACTTTGGAAAGTTGCTGATGAACAAGAGCAACATACGATTGCAAATTTAATGGTGAAATTTGTACAACATAAGTAAAAGTAGAGAGGAGAAGCTCCTCTCTACTTTTTTTGTATAATAATTACACGGAATAGATTATACATTTAGCTTCCCTATTAAGGTGAAATCATATAATATAGTACGTAGGTGTAAAGTAAGCGTGGGGGAGTGATCTTGGATGATTGAATGGTATTTTGAATATGAAATACATAAGAACCGACCTGGCTTGCTTGGTGACGTTTCTTCGTTAATCGGTATGCTTGGCATCAATATTGTCACAATTAATGGTGTAGATAATGCACGACGTGGGCTTTTGCTTATGTGTGGTAATCAAGAGCAAATCTCTAGACTTGAATCAATTTTAAATACTATGGATAATATAACGGTAACGAAATATCGTCCGCCAAAGCTTAGAGATAAGCTAGCGGTTAGACATGGTAGGTACATACAACGAGATGCAGATGATAAGAAGACATTTCGATTTGTGCGTGATGAATTAGGATTACTTGTAGACTTTATGGCGGAGATAATGAAAAAAGAAGGTCATAAACTAATTGGAATACGAGGAATGCCTCGTGTTGGAAAAACAGAATCCATTGTTGCCGCAAGTGTTTGTGCAAATAAGAGGTGGTTATTCGTATCATCTACTCTTATTAAGCAAACTGTTCGTAGTCAATTGATTGAAGATGAGTATAGCGACGATAATATTTTTATATTAGATGGAATCGTGTCAACAAAGCGTGCAAATGAAAGGCATTGGCAGCTCGTTCGTGAAATAATGAGATTGCCTGCAACGAAAGTTGTGGAACATCCGGATGTATTTGTGAGTCAGTCAGAGTACACGTTGGATGATTTTGATTATATTATCGAATTGCGTAACGATTATGATGAAGAAATTCAATATAATTTAGTAGATGAAATTGAGCAAGGTGCGCAAAATAATTTCTCTATGTTCGACTTTTAAAGAAATATTGAGGTGTTAGTAGTGACGGAATTAGGACAAAAGCTGAAAGAAGCAAGAGAAGCAAAAGGCTTGTCTATGGATCAGCTGCATGAGATTACAAAAATTCAAAAACGCCATTTAGTAGCGATTGAAGAAGGCAATTACGATGTGTTGCCAGGAGCTTTTTATGCGCGTGCATTCATTAAACAATATGCAGATGCTGTTGGATTAAATGGAGAGGAACTGCTTGTAGAATATCAGAGCACAATACCACAATCTGAAAATCGTGAAGTTCCACAAGTATCAACTGGACAAAAAACACAAGAAACAATGCAGAAATCTTCATCATGGCCAATTGCAGATCATATGCCAAAGATTTTAATTGCGTTATTAGTAATCGTATTTGGAGTAGTAGTTTGGTTTGTGATTCAAATGTTAACTGGAAAAGATGACGGACAAGTTCCAAATGCTCAGAGTGAGAAAATTGAAGTTCAAAAAGCAAAAGATTCTCCGCTAGATACGAAGAAAGATGAAGTAAAAGCGGAAGAGCCAAAAAAAGAAGAACCTAAAAAAGAAGAACCAAAGAAAGAGGAGCAACCAGCGCAACCAACTGGACAACAAGAAGTGAAAGTAGTTGGAACAACTGGTAAGGTATCTACTTTGGAAATTCATAATAATAAAACATTAGAACTGGAAATCTCAGCAAAGGGTGCAAGTTATGTAGATGTTAAAGATGATGCGGGTAACGAAATTCTAAACACTACATTACAAAGTGGTCAAGCAGAAAAACGTGATTTATCAACAGCAAAAGAAGTGCGACTTAATATTGGAAGTGCACCGAATGTTGAAATTAAACTGAATGGCCAAGTGGTTACTTTCCCATTAGATCCAGAAAAAGAATATCACCAAAGATTGGTGATAAAAAACCAAGGGATAGGGCAACCTGCACAATAACAGTCATCGCTTCGATGACTTTTTTCAATGAACAAATGTTTTTGACATGATGGAGGAATAGCTGTGAATTTACCAAATAAAATTACAATATCTAGAATCTGCTTAATTCCAATTTTTATGGTAATTATGCTAGCGCCGTTTGATTGGGGCTCATTTATAATTGGTGATGTTGATTTACCAATTCAGCATTTAGCAGGGGCACTTATCTTTATTATTGCTTCAGCTACAGACTGGATTGATGGACATTATGCAAGAAAGTATAATCTTGTAACGAATTTAGGGAAATTCCTTGACCCGTTAGCAGATAAATTACTTGTTTCGGCAGCACTTATCACATTAGTAGAAATGCAATACGTACCAGCATGGATTGTTATTGTAATCATTAGCCGTGAGTTTGCAGTAACAGGTTTACGCCTTGTACTTGCTGGAACAGGGGAAGTAGTTGCAGCAAATCAGCTAGGGAAAATTAAGACGTGGACTCAAATTATTGCGATTGCAGCATATTTATTACACGATGTACCGTTAAATTTAATCCATATCCCAGTTGCAGATATTTTCATATGGATTGCATTAATCTTTACCGTTATTTCAGGATGGGATTATTTCTGGAAAAATAGAGCTGCTTTTGTAAACTCAAAATAGAAGTTTATGGGGGAATCGGGATGAATGCTGAGATTATTGCGGTTGGAACTGAATTATTACTTGGACAAATTGCAAATACAAATGCCCAGTTTTTATCTGAAAAGTTAGCTTCAATCGGAATTAACGTGTACTACCATACTGTGGTTGGGGATAATAACAAGCGATTGAAGAAGGCAATTGAAGTTGCTGAAGAACGCGCTGATATGCTCATTTTTACAGGCGGATTAGGACCGACAAAAGATGATTTAACGAAAGAAACAATAGCATCTAGTTTAAATGAAGAGCTTGTGTATGATGAAAAGGCATTAACATCGATAAGCGATTATTTTAAGCGTACAGGCCGTGAATTTACGGAGAATAATAAAAAGCAGGCGCTCGTTTTAAATGGATCGACAGTATTTGCGAATGATCACGGTATGGCGCCAGGTATGGGATTAAATAAGAACGGGAAAGTTTATATTTTATTACCGGGACCACCGAAAGAAATGAAGCCGATGTATGTAAGTTACGTAGAGCCTTTTTTACGTAACTTTACAACGGGTGAAAATATTTATTCTCGTGTTCTTCGCTTTTTTGGTATTGGTGAATCTCAATTAGAGGTGAAAGTCCAAGATTTAATTGACGGACAAACGAATCCAACAATTGCACCACTTGCAAATGATGGAGAAGTGACATTACGTTTAACTGGCAAACATCATGATGCTAAAGAGGCTGAGAAACTAATTCAGCATGTGGAAGATTTGATTTTAGAAAGAGTAGGAGAATTTTTCTACGGATATGACCAAGATTTCCTTCATTACATGGCAATAGAGTTATTGAAGAAAAAAGGGTTAACTTTAGCATGTGCAGAAAGTTTAACAGGTGGTCTCTTTGGAAATCAAGTAACAGAAAATGCTGGTGTTTCATCTGTATTTAAAGGCGGTGTCATTTGTTATCAAAATGATGTGAAGCAACAAATTTTACATGTACCTGAAGAAGTATTACGTGCTGATGGTGCGGTTAGTAAGCAGTGTGCTCGTTATCTTGCTGAAAATGTAAAAAAATTGTTAAAAGCGGATATCGGAATTAGTTTTACTGGGGTGGCAGGACCGGATGCTTCAGAACATAAAGAACCAGGAACAGTATTTGTTGGATTGGCGATTAAAGATGAACCAGCTGTAGTCTTCCCGCTTAATTTGAGTGGAAGTCGTCAACAAATTAGAGAACGCTCTGCAAAATATGGATTTTATCATTTATATAAAAAGCTAGAAGAGATATAAATTTCTTCTAGTTTTTTTTGTGGGTAAATCGAGTTTTATTTGATGGGAAATAAAAAAATCGAATAAATGTTCGATTTTTGTTGGCAAATTGAATTGAAAATAGGTATAATAAGATTAGCAATTCAGCTAAGGAGGAATTTTGAATGAGTGATCGTCAAGCGGCATTAGATATGGCGTTAAAACAAATAGAGAAGCAATTCGGTAAAGGTTCAATTATGAAATTGGGAGAACAAGCGGAACGTAGAATTTCTACAATTTCAAGTGGTTCTTTAGCACTTGATGTGGCACTAGGGGTAGGCGGATACCCACGTGGCCGTATTATTGAAATTTATGGACCTGAAAGTTCAGGTAAAACAACAGTTTCATTACACGCAATCGCGGAAGTACAGCGTCAAGGTGGACAAGCAGCGTTCATTGATGCGGAGCATGCGATGGATCCTGTATATGCACAAAAATTAGGTGTTAACATCGATGAATTACTATTATCGCAGCCTGATACAGGGGAGCAAGGACTAGAAATCGCAGAAGCACTTGTACGAAGTGGCGCGGTTGACATTATCGTAATTGACTCTGTAGCAGCTCTTGTACCGAAAGCTGAGATCGAAGGGGATATGGGTGACTCACACGTTGGTTTACAGGCACGTTTAATGTCACAAGCACTTCGTAAACTTTCAGGTGCAATTAATAAATCAAAAACAATCGCAATCTTTATCAACCAAATTCGTGAAAAAGTTGGGGTTATGTTCGGAAACCCAGAAACAACTCCAGGTGGTCGTGCGTTGAAATTCTATTCAACTGTTCGTCTTGAAGTACGTCGTGCTGAGCAATTAAAGCAAGGTAACGACATCGTTGGTAATAAAACGAAAGTAAAAGTAGTTAAAAATAAAGTAGCACCACCATTCCGTGTTGCTGAAGTTGATATTATGTACGGAGAAGGTATTTCAAGAGAAGGTGAAATCTTAGATATGGCTTCTGAACTTGATATCGTTCAAAAGAGTGGTGCTTGGTACTCTTATAATGAAGAACGCTTAGGACAAGGTCGTGAAAATTCGAAGCAATTCTTAAAAGAGAATACGGATTTAAGAGAGGAAATTGCCTTCTTTGTTCGTGAACATCACGGAATTGGTGAAGACTCTGGTGTTGAAGACACGGAAGATTCAACTCTTCAAGATTAAAAATAAAAGACACGGGACCGTGTCTTTTATTTTTAATTCGCTATGAAAGCGCTGTATATAGCTGGAGATAAAATATTTATTCTAACCAAAAGGCTATGTGTAAAGGGGAATATTTATATATTTTAAGTAAATGAATTGGGATTCACTAAGGTTTTCCAGGATAATATGCTATTTACTTTTCGAATTCAGATAAGATTCAGGGCTGAAGGTAAAGAAAGTAAAAGTAGACAACGCTTGACAATGAAAATTGCGATAGATACAATGAGAATGTATATTTTTTCTTATATACGATACACTCTTCTCAAGAAGAGAAGTAATATTCGGAGTAAGACTTAAATCTTGCCGAAATAATAATATGACATTTTAATTGTGAAATGAAGAAAGTCCCTTAAAAAAGCGGGACGACGGTCTTTGCTGTACGTTGTAATTCAATGTACATGTCGACAGTCTTTTTTCATTCATAGCAAGGGGAGGTGAAATCATGACGAGTAGTACAGTTTGGATACTCATCTCCATTTTGCTTGCAACAGTCGGTGCAGTTGTTGGCTTTTTTGTTCGAAAGTCTATTGCTGAAGCGAAGATCAACGGTGCAGCTAATGAAGCGAAACGTATTCTAGACGAAGCGAATCGCGATGCTGAAGCACTTAAGAAAGAAGCGCTTTTAGAAGCAAAGGATGAAATTCATACACTTCGTACAGAAGCTGAATTAGAAATTCGTGACCGTAGAAGCGAATTACAAAAACAAGAAAATCGTTTAATGCAAAAAGAAGAGAACCTTGATCGTAAAGACGAAACGCTCGATAAGCGCGAGCAACAGTTAGAAAAGAAAGAGGAATCTCTTGTAGCGAAACAACAACAGATTGAAGAGTTGGAAAGCAAAGTGGGAGAGTTAGTTCAAAAGCAACAAACGGAATTAGAGCGCATTTCCAATCTGACACGCGAACAAGCGAAAGCAATTATTCTTGGTAAAGTGGAAAGTGAAGTTTCTCATGAAATTGCCGTTATGGTAAAAGAAAGTGAAGTTCGCGCGAAAGAAGAAGCGGATAAGAAGGCAAAAGAGATTTTATCTCTTGCAATGCAAAGATGTGCAGCTGATCATGTTGCTGAAACAACCGTTTCGGTTGTAAATCTTCCAAACGACGAAATGAAGGGGCGTATTATCGGACGTGAGGGTCGTAATATTCGTACGCTAGAAACGTTAACAGGTATTGACCTTATTATCGATGATACACCAGAAGCGGTAATCCTATCAGGATTCGATCCAATTCGTCGTGAAACAGCTCGTATCGCTCTTGATAAACTAGTACAGGACGGACGTATTCATCCAGCGCGTATTGAAGAGATGGTTGAAAAATCAAGACGTGAAGTGGACGAGTATATTCGCGAAGTCGGAGAGCAAACAACGTTTGAAGTGGGTGTTCATGGTTTACACCCAGATTTAATTAAGATTTTAGGTCGTTTGAAATACCGTACAAGCTATGGGCAAAACGTCTTAAAACATTCTATGGAAGTAGCGTATTTAACTGGACTTATGGCAGCGGAACTTGGCGAGGATGAAAAACTAGCAAGACGTGCGGGTCTATTACATGATATCGGAAAAGCGATTGATCATGAAGTAGAAGGTAGCCACGTTGAAATTGGTGTTGAACTTGCAACGAAATATAAAGAGCATCCTGTTGTTATAAACAGTATCGCATCTCACCATGGTGACACGGAACCAACTTCTATCATTGCAGTTCTAGTTGCTGCAGCAGATGCATTATCAGCTGCAAGACCAGGAGCTCGTAGTGAAACGCTTGAAAACTACATTCGTCGTCTTGAAAAGTTAGAAGAGATTTCAGAGTCTTATGAAGGCGTAGAAAAATCTTTCGCAATTCAAGCAGGACGTGAAGTTCGTATTTTGGTAAAACCAGATACAATTGATGATTTAGAAGCTCATCGTTTAGCTCGTGATATTCGAAAACGTATTGAAAATGAACTGGATTATCCAGGACATATTAAAGTAACTGTTATTCGTGAAACGCGTGCAGTGGAATACGCAAAATAAAGTGGTGAAACACCACTTTATTTTTTTGTGTTGGAATTGGGTAAAATAAAGAAAATTAATTATGAGCTGCATACAAGTGAAAGAAACTTATAATAGATAAATTGTTACAATTGTAAGGAAATCGCTTCAAGTTATAGAATGGTAATAAAAAATGTAGTACATAGAAAGGGTAAGACATATGAGAATATTATTCGTTGGGGATGTAGTAGGATCTCCTGGTAGAGACATGATTCAACAGTACGTACCGGCATTAAAGAAAAAATATACACCTACAGTAACAATCATTAATGGAGAAAATGCTGCGGGTGGACGTGGAATTACGGAAAAAATATATCGAAACTTTTTAGAGTGCGGGGCACAAGCGGTTACACTTGGAAACCATGCTTGGGATAACCGTGAAGTATTTGAGTTTATTGATGATGCAAAATATCTTGCAAGACCAGCTAACTTCCCAGAGGGGACGCCAGGAAAAGGGCTTATCTTTGTAAATTGTAACGGAACAGAAGTTGCAGTTATTAACTTGCAAGGACGTACTTTCCTTCCTCCAATTGATTGTCCATTCCGTAAAGTGGATGAGCTAATCAACATTGCAAAAAAACGTACAAACATTATCTTTATTGATTTTCATGCTGAAACGACAAGTGAGAAGCAGGCGTTAGGTTGGTATGTAGATGGTCGCGCTACAGCGGTAGTAGGTACACATACACACGTTCCTACAGCTGATAATCGTATTTTACCAAGCGGAACAGCTTATATTACAGATGTTGGTATGACAGGCCCATATGATGGGATTTTAGGTATGGATCGCGAAGCGGTATTGAAGAAGTTTTTAACGAACTTACCAGTACGTTTTGAAGTAACGAATGGTAGAACACAATTAAGTGCAGTGTTAATTGATGTGGATCCTAATACAGGGAAAGCGAAGAAAATTGAGCGCATTTTAATTAATGATGACCAGCCGTTTTTTGAGTGAGTTTTAACGGAAAGTTAGAGAAGTCATTATATTTTAATTTTTTAGAAAAATTACAGAAATTTAGCAGGAATACGTGCCATTCCTCGTGAATATAAGTTAAAGTGAAATAATTGCTATTACTTTTTATAGAAACGAGGAGGAAACGCGGAATGGAAATATTAAAAGTTAAAGCAACGTCGGTCCCTAATTCTGTAGCTGGTGCACTTGCAGGTGTTATTCGCGAACGCGGAACAGCAGAAATTCAAGCTATTGGTGCAGGTGCATTGAACCAAGCGGTAAAGGCAGTAGCAATTGCAAGAGGATTTGTAGCGCCTAGCGGTTTGGACTTGATTTGTATCCCAGCGTTTACAGATATTATGATTGATGGTGAAGAGCGTACAGCGATAAAATTAATTGTAGAACCTCGTTAAGTTTAAACAACCTGTTTGCATGTATGCAAACAGGTTGTTTTTATAATGGAGGAATGAAAATGAAAATTTTTGATGCTCATTGTGATGTGCTCTTTCAGTTATGGAGTGCAAAGCGAAAGAAAGATTTTCAAAATGATTCACAATTACATATAACATTTGAACAATTAAAACAAAGAAAAGGAAGTATACAATGTTTTGCTATATATGTACCAGAAACAGTAGCGTATGAAAATCGCTTTGAAGTTGCGCTACAAATGATAGATATTTTTCATAGTGAAATTCTATCGCTACCAGGAATGAAGTTTATTCAGACAAAAGATGATATTAACATGCTAAAACAGGACGAGATTGGAGCGCTATTAACATTAGAAGGATGCGAAGCAATTGGAAAAGATGCGATGAAATTACGTCTGTTTTATCGCTTAGGTGTACGTTCTTTTGGATTAACATGGAACTATGCCAATTTATTAGCTGATGGGGCACTAGAGACACGTGGTGCAGGCTTAACTAGCTTTGGTAGACAAGTTGTACAAGAGCTTAATACGTTACATGTATGGACCGACCTGTCGCATCTGAATGAAAGAAGCTTTTGGGATGTTATAGAAATTGCTAAAAATCCAATTGTGTCCCACTCAAACTGTCATCAACTTTGTCAACATCCACGCAATTTAAACGATGAACAAATAAGAGCTCTCATAAAGAAAAATAGCATTATTGGTGTCACTTTCGTACCACAATTTTTAACGGATGAAAGACAAGCGAATATAACAGATATATTAAGGCATGTGGAATATATTTGTTCATTGGGTGGAGAAAAACATATAGGATTTGGTTCTGATTTTGATGGGATTATAGAAACTGTTGTAAGTGTAGAAGCGTATAGGGATTATGAAAATATAATTAATCAATTGTGTAAAAAGTATAGTGAATCAATTGTAGAGCGATTTTTGTATAAAAATTTTATTGACCGTATTACTTTCTAAGTGTTAGTTTTTAAAAATTCAGAAAAATTAAAATAAATTCACTTGAATTTATTGATTTTTT
This sequence comes from Bacillus sp. H1a, assembly GCF_000633475.1. NCBI lineage: Bacteria > Bacillati > Bacillota > Bacilli > Caryophanales > Bacillaceae > Bacillus > Bacillus sp. H1a. The sequence continues at coordinate 134,624 of NZ_AYMH01000020.1, forward strand.
TAAGACCTAATACTAGAATGGTAAACGAAATAGCATTATACTAAAGATTCAGGGAAATCAGAAGAGGCATAATTTGCGTCCATTGTAGTTTATTTGTATAAAAAATGCTAAACTATTACTGTAAAAAAATACACTACAATGAATGCAGCCAAAAGGGGTGTAGGAGATGATTAGTCAACTTTCATGGAAAGTTGGAGGCCAACAAGGTGAAGGAATTGAAAGTACAGGAGAGATCTTCTGTATTGCATTAAACCGATTAGGATATTACCTATACGGTTACCGCCACTTCTCATCACGTATTAAAGGCGGCCATACAAATAATAAAATTCGTGTAAGTACAACAGAAGTACGCGCGATCTCAGATGATTTAGATATTTTAATTGCTTTTGATCAAGAAACAATTGATTTTAACTTCCACGAACTACGTCCAGGTGGAATTGTAGTTGCGGATGCGAAATTTAATCCGACAATACCTGATAATACAGATGTAAATCTATATGTGATACCGTTTACAGATATCGCTTCAGAATTAGGTACATCTTTAATGAAAAACATGGTTGCTGTTGGGGCATCTAGTGCGGTATTAGGGTTAGACGAAACAGCTTATTTAGAGGTTGTTGAAGAAATCTTTGGCCGTAAAGGAGAGCAAGTCGTTAAAAAGAATATGGAAGCAATTAAACGCGGCTCTCAATATATGAAAGAATTGCTTGGTGAGAAAGTAAACATGATGCAGCTTGAAAAAGCTGACGGTCAGAAACGCATGTTTATGATTGGAAACGACGCAATCGCATTTGGTGCGGTAGCTGGTGGTGCTCGTTTTATGTCTGCATATCCAATCACACCTGCATCTGAAATCATGGAATATTTAATTAAAAAATTACCGAAAGTTGGCGGAACAGTAATCCAAACTGAGGATGAAATCGCAGCTTGTACAATGGCAATCGGTGCAAACTATGCTGGTGTTCGTACATTAACTGCATCTGCTGGTCCTGGACTTTCTTTAATGATGGAAGCAATTGGCTTAGCAGGTATTACTGAAACACCGCTAGTTATCGTTGATACACAACGTGGTGGTCCAAGTACGGGCTTACCAACAAAACAAGAGCAGTCTGACTTAATGGCGATGATTTACGGAACACATGGTGAAATTCCAAAAATCGTAATGGCGCCAAGTACAGTTGAAGAAGCTTTCTATGATATTGTAGAAGCATTCAACCTAGCGGAAGAATATCAAGTTCCTGTTATCTTCTTAACAGATCTGCAGCTTTCTTTAGGAAAGCAAACAGTAGAACCACTTAAGTTAGATAAAGTTGAAATTCGTCGCGGTAAGCTTGACTTAGAAGTGGAATTACCAGAACGTGAAAATAAAGCATACTTCAAGCGTTATGAAGTAACAGAAGATGGAGTTTCACCACGTGTTTTACCTGGTATGAAAAATGGTATTCACCATGTTACAGGTGTAGAACACGATGAAACGGGTAAACCATCTGAATCAGCGCTAAATCGTAAAGATCAAATGGACAAACGTTTCCGTAAAATGGCGAACTTGCAGTTTAATACCCCTGTTTATAAAAATGCTAAGCATGATGACGCAGACGTATTGCTTGTTGGATTTAACTCAACTCGTGGTGCGATCGAAGAGGCGATGGCGCGTTTAGAACAAGAAGGAATGAAAGTAAACCACGCACATATACGTTTAATTCATCCATTCCCAACGGCTGAAATCGATCCACTTGTGAAAAAGGCGAAGCGTGTTGTAGTCGTAGAAAACAATGCAACTGGTCAGCTTGCTAACATTATGAAAATGAATCTTGGTAATGGTGAGAAAATTTCTAGTCTTTTAAAATATGATGGAAACCCATTCTTGCCAAAAGAGATTTACAACGAATGCAAAAAAGGGGTTGTATTAAATGGCAACATTTAAGGACTTTCGTAACAGTGTAAAACCAAACTGGTGCCCAGGTTGCGGAGACTTCTCAGTGCAAGCTGCAATTCAACGTGCGGCAGCTAACGTTGGTTTAAATCCAGATGAGCTAGCTGTTATTTCTGGTATCGGCTGTTCAGGTCGTATTTCAGGTTATATTAATTCATATGGTTTGCATAGTATTCACGGACGTGCTCTTCCAATCGCACAAGGTGTGAAAATGGCAAATCGTGATTTAACAGTTATCGCATCAGGCGGTGACGGTGATGGTTTTGCGATTGGTATGGGACATACAATCCATTCTATTCGTCGTAACATTGACATTACGTACATCGTAATGGATAACCAAATTTATGGATTAACAAAAGGTCAAACTTCACCACGTAGTGAAGCTGGATTTAAAACGAAAAGTACACCACAAGGTTCAATTGAACCATCGCTAAATGTTATGGAAATGGCTTTAACAGCTGGTGCGACATTTGTGGCGCAAAGCTTTTCAAGTGATTTAAAAGAATTAACACAAATTATTGAAGCTGGTATTAATCATAAAGGATTTTCATTAATTAACGTATTTAGTCCATGTGTTACTTACAATAAAGTAAATACTTATGATTGGTTTAAAGAGAATTTAACGAAGCTAAGTACAGTAGAAGGATATGATCCATCTAATCGCATGATGGCTATGCAAACATTAATGGAGAATAACGGGTTAGTAACAGGTTTAATTTATCAAAATACAGAGCAGCCTTCGTACCAAGAACTTGTAAAAGACTATAGTGAAAAGCCTTTAGTGCAAGCTGATTTAAATATGGATCAGAAAATGTTTGATGAGCTTGTTGCTGAATTTATGTAATGATAGAAGAGAAGGTTGCCGCTTGGCAACCTTTTTTTGAGTGAATAAAAATAATTAATAGATTTATTTACTTGGAAAATTCAGAATGATAAAATAATATATAAATCGTTGTATAAAAATAGCATGTTCATTAAGTGTGAAATGTAATATAGGATAAGCTTTCTTCTTTGTTAAAGTTGGCTAAAGGCTCTATACTATGATAATGTGTATAGGGATAAAGCAATATGCTTTTCAATAGGACAAGATGAAATAATAAAAGGGAATGTCTATTGGTGTGGGGAAGACTTCATTCTTATGGATGATTAGATCGATTAATCAAGTTTCAAAGGACAAGTTATCTCTCAAGCTATCTAACATTATTGAGATGGGTCTAAGCGCATTAAAATGGACTACAAATTGTGTATAGTTAAGGTTGAAAGGAGATTACCGATGAACGAGCAACAACGATTAGCAAGTCAACAAGCAAATTCCTCTACGAAAAAAGAAGAGAAAGATTATAGTAAATACTTTGAAAGTGTATACCAACCACCTTCCTTGAAAGATGCGAAAAAGCGTGGGAAAGAAGAAGTTAAAATTGAACGAGATTTTGGCTTACCTGAAGAGTTCCGCAATTTTGGCGCAGGAAGAAAGTTTTACATTCGTACATATGGCTGTCAAATGAATGAGCATGATACAGAAGTAATGGCTGGGATTTTTACAACACTTGGATATGAGCCAACCTTCTCAACGGAAGAGGCAGATGTAATTTTATTAAATACTTGTGCGATTCGTGAAAATGCTGAAAATAAAGTGTTCGGTGAACTTGGTCATTTAAAATCATTAAAGCGAAGAAATCCGGATCTTTTAATTGGTGTATGTGGTTGTATGTCTCAAGAGGAATCTGTTGTAAATAAAATTATGCAAAAAAATCAGCATGTAGATATGGTGTTTGGTACACATAATATTCATAGATTGCCGTATATCTTAAAGGACGCAATGTTCTCAAAAGAGACGGTAGTTGAAGTCTGGTCAAAAGAAGGGGATGTAATTGAAAACCTTCCGAAAGTACGTCGTGGTGATATTAAAGCTTGGGTAAATATTATGTATGGCTGTGATAAGTTCTGTACATATTGTATTGTACCTTATACACGCGGAAAAGAGCGTAGTAGACGTCCGGAAGATATTATTCAAGAAATTCGCCATTTAGCTGCGAACGGTTATAAAGAAATTACATTACTTGGACAAAACGTAAATGCATACGGTAAAGACTTTGAAGATATACAATACGGTCTTGGTGATTTAATGGATGAACTTCGTAAAGTCGATATCGCACGTATTCGTTTTACAACAAGCCATCCACGCGATTTTGATGATCATTTAATTGATGTTCTTGGAAAAGGTGGTAACCTAGTAGAACATATTCACTTACCAGTTCAATCTGGTAGTACAGATATGCTTAAAATTATGGCGCGTAAATATTCACGAGAGCACTATTTAGAGCTTGTACGAAAAATTAAAGAAACGATTCCGAATGCAGTACTAACGACTGATATTATTGTTGGTTTCCCAAATGAAACGGATGAGCAATTTGAAGAAACGATGTCGCTATATCGTGAAGTAGGATTTGATACGGCATTTACATTTATTTATTCTCCACGCGAAGGTACACCAGCTGCAAAAATGCAAGATAATGTGCCGATGGAAGTGAAGAAAGAACGATTGCAACGCTTAAATACATTAGTAAATGAATATGCAATTAATAAGAATAAGCATTATATAGGGCAAATTGTAGAAGTATTGGTTGATGGAGAAAGTAAAAATAACCCTGAAGTACTTGCAGGATATACACGTACGAATAAACTTGTAAACTTTGTCGCTTCAAAATCTTTAATTGGTCAGCTTGTGAAAGTAAAAGTAACGGAAGCAAAAACTTGGTCTCTTAACGGGGAATTGGTTAAGGAGCCGATTGAGGTGAAATAATAGATGAAAGTATATACGAAAGATGAAATTGTTGAGCAAGCGAAAGAATTAGCGAAAATGATTTCTGAAACAGAAGAAGTCGATTTCTTTAAGCGAGCAGAAGCACAAATTCATAAAAATGAAAATGTAAAGCGAGCAATTGATGAAATTAAAGCTTTACAAAAACAAGCAGTAAACTTGCAACATTATGGGAAATGGGAAGCTTTGAAAAAAGTAGAAGCTGAAATTGATGCGCTTCAAGACAAGTTAGATAATATCCCGGTTGTGCAGGAATTTAAATCTTCACAAACATATGTAAATGACTTACTACAGCTTGTTGCTAGTACCATTTCTAACAATGTAACAGATGAAATATTAGTTTCAACTGGCGGCGATGTGTTGAAGGGTGAAACTGGTGCAGCAGTTGAAAATAAAAAAGGAAATTGTGGTTGTTAAAGAGATGTCTTATTGACATCTCTTTTTTAGTGGGTTATAACGTAAATTCTTCTCAAAAAAAGAATGGCACATTCCGCTATTGTCACGCATATGATTAAGTGAATAGTGATTGAGGAGGGTTGCGAATGTCCGAATTTAGAGAGATTATTACAAAAGCAGTGGTTGGGAAAGGTCGTAAGTATACAAAGTCAACGCATACATGTGAATCGAATAATGAGCCAACAAGTATTTTAGGGTGCTGGGTAATTAACCATACGTACGAAGCGAGAAAGAATGGGAAATATGTGGAAATTGAAGGTTTCTATGATGTAAACACTTGGTATTCATTTGATGGAAACACAAAGACTGAGGTTGTAACAGAACGTGTTAACTACACTGATGAAGTAAGCGTTGGGTATCGTGATAAAAACTTCTCTGGTGACGATTTAGAAATTATCGCTCGTGTAATTCAGCCGCCAAATTGTTTAGAAGCTCTTGTATCACCAAATGGTAATAAAATTGTTGTGACGGTAGAACGTGAATTTGTAACAGAAGTAGTTGGGGAAACGAAAATTTGTGTAAGTGTAAATCCTGAAGGTTGCGTAGAATCAGATGAGGATTTCCAAGTTGATGACGATGAGTTTGAAGAGTTAGATCCGAACTTTATTGTCGATGCAGAAGAAGAGTAATAGAAAGCTAGGGAGAAATTCTTCCTAGCTTTTTACATTACATAAGTGGTGCTGAATGAACATGATTCCTTATGAAATGTGCTATAATGAGGAAAGACTCCTGAAATAGGAGATATGGGTGTCCGTGAAGTGTGACATATATGAATATAGATTATTATGTAAGAATTATGGAGGAAAGACATGACGCAATATACCCCTATGATACAGCAATACTTAAAGGTCAAGGCAGACTATCAAGATGCCTTTTTATTTTTCCGCTTAGGTGATTTTTATGAAATGTTTTTTGAGGATGCGGTTAAAGCAGCTCATGAACTTGAAATTACATTAACGAGCCGAGATGGTGGTAGTAGTGAACGTATACCGATGTGCGGTGTACCGTATCATGCAGCTAAAAATTATATTGAACAACTTGTTGAAAAAGGATATAAAGTAGCCGTTTGTGAGCAAGTGGAAGATCCAAAAACAGCTAAAGGTGTAGTACGTCGTGAAGTAGTACAATTAATTACGCCAGGAACGATGATGGAAGGGCGTACAATAGACGAGAAAGAGAATAACTTCTTAGCAGCATTAACACATTTTGAAGATGGATCTTATGCGCTAGCTTGTAATGACTTAACGACTGGACAAAATACAGTGACGTTATTAACAGGTTCAGTAGAAGATATTTTATTAGAAGTGTATGCAACTGGTTCAAAAGAAATTGTTGTAGATTCTACATTTTCAAAAGATGAATTAAATAAATTAACTGAAACATTAAAAATGACGATTTCGTATGAAGATGCAACAACTATTCCTGAAGGATTAGAACACCTTGTGAAAAATGTTTCACAAGCAAAGTTAATTAAAGCAATTGGACGCTTATTTAACTATGTGATAAGAACACAAAAACGTTCGTTAGATCATTTGCAACCAGTAGAAATTTATTACACAAATCAATTTATGAAAATTGATGTGCATTCAAAACGCAATTTAGAGCTAACAGAGACTCTTCGTACGAAGGAAAAGACAGGCTCATTATTATGGCTATTAGACAAAACAAAAACGGCTATGGGTGGACGTATGTTAAAACAGTGGATGGAACGTCCACTTATCCAAAAAGAAAAAGTGGAAGAGCGTTTAGAAATGGTTGAAACATTTGTAAATGATTACTTCTTACGTGAAGATTTAAAAGAAAAATTAAAAGAAGTATATGATTTAGAACGTTTAGCAGGGAAAGTTGCATTTGGTAATGTAAATGCACGGGACTTATTACAGTTAAGACGCTCTTTACTTCAAGTACCAGCTATTTTAGAAGCGATTAGTCTGTTAGATAATGCTTATGCATCAAGATTAATTCAAGGCGCGGATCCATGTGAGAGCTTAACTGAATTACTAGGAAGAAGTATTCAAGAAAACCCACCGCTTTCTATTAAAGATGGAGATATTATTAAAGATGGTTATAATGACAAGCTTGATCAATATCGCTACGTTAGCAAAAACGGAAAAACGTGGATCGCTGAGCTTGAAAAACGAGAGCGTGATATTACAGGGATTAAATCGTTGAAAATTGGGTACAACCGTATTTTCGGCTACTACATTGAAGTGACGAAAGCGAATCTTGCAGCACTTCCAGAAGGACGCTATGAGCGTAAACAAACACTTGCAAATGCAGAGCGTTTCATTACAGATGAATTAAAAGAAAAAGAAACATTAATTTTAGAAGCAGAAGAGAAAATTGTACAACTAGAATACGATTTATTTACGGCACTTCGTGAAGAAGTAAAAGTATTTATTCCGAAATTACAGCACTTAGCGAAAGTAATTAGTGAATTAGATGTGCTGCAAAGCTTTGCGACAGTTAGTGAAGAGGAGCAGTTTGTAAAACCTGTTTTAACAACTAAGCGCGAAATCTTTATTAAAGATGGTCGTCATCCTGTCGTTGAAAAAGTATTGAACGGGAAATTGTATGTACCAAATGATTGTATTATGCCGGAGAAGATGGATGTCTTTTTAATTACAGGACCGAACATGTCTGGTAAAAGTACGTATATGAGACAATTAGCACTTGTAACTGTTATGTCGCAAATCGGTTGTTTCGTACCAGCGACAGAAGCAGTATTACCTGTCTTCGATCAAATCTTTACGAGAATTGGTGCAGCGGATGATTTAATCTCAGGTCAAAGTACATTTATGGTCGAAATGTTAGAAGCGAAAAATGCAATTGCAAATGCATCAGAAAGAAGTTTAATTTTATTCGATGAAATTGGACGCGGTACATCTACGTATGATGGTATGGCACTTGCGCAAGCAATCATTGAACATATTCATGACCAAATTGGTGCGAAAACATTATTCTCTACACACTATCATGAATTAACAGTGTTAGAAGAAAGTTTAGACCAACTGAAAAATGTACACGTTTCAGCTATTGAAGAAAATGGAAAAGTAGTTTTCCTTCATAAAATTCAAGATGGAGCGGCGGATAAAAGTTACGGAATTCACGTTGCGCAACTTGCTGAGCTGCCAGATAGCTTAATCGCGCGCGCGAAAGAAGTGTTAGCACAATTAGAAGGACAGGAAGAAATTGTTATTCCGAAGCGAGCTGAAGTGAAGGTACAAGAAGTTGCCTCAGAACCAGTTGTTGTAAAAGAAGAACCAGCAGAAATACAAGAAAAGAAAGAAGAGACTGAAGAAGAGTCACAACTATCTTTCTTTGGAGGAGAACAATCTTCGAAAAAACAAGACAAGCCTGTGCTAGATCAAAAAGAAACGGCAGTACTTGCACAAATTAAAAAGATTGATTTACTTGATATGACGCCTTTAGAAGCGATGAATGAACTGTATCGTTTACAGAAAAAGTTAAAGAAAGGATGAGTAAGTAGATGGGGAAAATTCGCAAACTCGATGATCAACTCTCTAACTTAATTGCGGCAGGGGAAGTAGTAGAGCGCCCTGCCTCAGTTGTAAAAGAACTCGTGGAAAATTCCATCGATGCGAATAGTACATCTATTGAAATCCACTTAGAAGAAGCTGGGTTATCGAAAATTCGCATCATTGATAATGGGGATGGCATTGCAGAAGAAGATTGTATCGTTGCATTTGAACGCCACGCAACGAGCAAAATTAAAGATGAAAATGATCTGTTTCGTATAAGAACGCTCGGTTTCCGCGGAGAGGCCCTACCGAGTATTGCCTCTGTAAGTGAATTAGAATTAATCACAAGCACAGGTGATGCGCCTGGTACACACCTTATCATTAAAGGTGGAGACATTATAAAACAAGAGAAAACGGCAAGCCGAAAAGGAACAGATATTACAGTACAAAACTTATTCTTTAATACACCAGCGCGTCTTAAATATATGAAAACTATTCATACAGAGCTTGGGAATATTACAGATATTGTGTATCGTATTGCGATGTCGCATCCTAAAGTATCGTTAAAGCTGTTTCATAATGAAAAGAAATTGCTTCATACATCAGGGAACGGTGATGTAAGACAAGTACTTGCAGCGATTTATAGCATTCAAGTTGCGAAGAAGCTTATTCCAATTGAAGCTGAATCTTTAGATTTCACAATTAAAGGGTATGTAACATTGCCAGAAGTAACGCGAGCGTCTCGTAATTATATGTCAACGATTGTAAATGGCCGTTACGTTCGAAATTTCGTATTAATGAAAGCCATTCAGCAAGGGTACCATACATTACTGCCAGTTGGACGATACCCAATCGGCTTCTTATCGATTGAAATGGACCCAATGCTTGTTGATGTTAACGTACATCCAGCGAAATTAGAAGTTCGTTTTAGTAAAGAACAAGAATTACTACAGTTAATCGAAAAAACATTGCAAGATGCATTTAAAAAAATACAACTGATTCCTGATGCTGGAGTAACAACGAAGAAAAAAGAAAAAGATGAAAGTGTACAAGGGCAGTTCCAGTTTGAGCATACAAAGCCGAAAGAACCAACAATGCCGAACATCGTTTTACCGACTGGCATGGATAAAAAACAAGAAGAAACAACGACTGTGAAACAGCCAGCACAACTTTGGCAACCGCCGAAGCAAGAATGGCAACCACCACAGTCGCTAGTAAGAGAAGAAGAAAGTTGGCAACCAACCTCTAAACCGGTAGTAGAAGAAACAGTTCAAGAGGAAAAAGAATGGACTAGCAATGAAGAGGACTTTGAATTAGAGGAATTGGAAGAAGAAGTTCGAGAAATAGAAGAGATTGAAATGAACGGTAATGATTTACCGCCACTTTATCCAATTGGACAAATGCACGGAACCTATATATTCGCTCAAAACGATAAAGGGTTATATATGATTGATCAGCATGCAGCACAAGAGCGCATTAATTATGAATATTTCCGTGATAAAGTGGGACGAGTTACGCAAGAAGTGCAAGAATTACTTGTACCGTATCGCATCGATTTATCTCTTACCGAATTTTTACGTGTTGAAGAACAGTTAGAAGAACTAAAAAAAGTCGGACTATTTCTAGAGCAATTCGGCCATCAATCCTTTATAGTCCGCTCGCACCCAACGTGGTTCCCGAAAGGACAAGAAACAGAAATCATCGATGAAATGATGGAGCAAGTTGTTAAACTAAAAAAAGTAGATATTAAAAAACTACGAGAAGAAGCTGCCATCATGATGAGCTGTAAAGCATCGATTAAAGCAAATCAATATTTAACGAACGATCAAATATTCGCTTTACTCGAAGAACTTCGTACGACGACGAACCCATACACATGTCCGCACGGAAGACCGATTCTTGTGCATCATTCTACTTATGAATTGGAGAAGATGTTTAAGAGGGTTATGTAGGGTTAATAAAATTAGATGTAAGAGGGGAGCAACATATTAATGTTGCTCCCCTCTTACTATGTACACTTGTAATTGTTAAATGAGAATGGGATGGAGTATTATTGCTGTTTATTTAAATTTAAGCTCATCATACTTCATGTTATAAGTAATTCATTTCTTGGCTAGTGCGGCCTTAATTTATCTATGTATAAAAAAGCGCTGTATACCAGCACTTTTTAAAAGGTACGTGAATTGTATAATAAAGATTTATACATTACTAAAAACGTAACTATGCATGGCCAAATATTGATTCTTATTTGGTTAATTATTATAAAGATCTATACGATTATTTATTTTTATTATTATTAATTTTTTTAGTGTATAGAACTTGCTCTTTGTAATGCTTCTTAATTGGGAAATTATGTGTACCTGTGCCGTTTTTGAATTTTTTATCAATGGGGTTTTTTAGAGGGATTGTTGTAGTTTCGGTAAATTCATATGGGTAATTTATTTTAGATTTATCTTCAAGCATGAAAATGCCTCCTTTTTAGGGTTTCCTAAATTCTTTACTATAACATGATATGCATATATATTTTTTTGGACTAGTTATTTATATAGGTTAATGGAATTTAATAACATAACTACTGAAATATTTTAAAGGAAAACAATTCGAGAAAGATATTGTATTAATAGCAGTTGACTACTATTGTTGTTTTAAGTTATCGTGATGTATTTGAAATTTTGAAGAGATGTGGCATGTAGGTTCATCTAATAATCATTATGCGAGTTTTTTTTATTTGTCAGCGAAGTAAACGTTGCATATATATTCGTTATAGATTGTTTTTATAATGTTATTTATATGGGGTTTTCCTGATAATATAATGTGAAATATTATATTGTTATTAGGTTATTAGGAACATTTAATGTTGTTTCATAACTGAAAGGGAATTGAAAAAGAACTGAAACTTTTCTCATAAAAATTCAATCTTACTTGAAAAATGAAAGGAAAATGAAATTTTTCAAAAGAAATTCTTTGTTAAGATAAAAAGCATACATACAAAAAAGTATTGACATTTGGAGAAAAACGTATTTTCAAGATATAGTGGGGGAAAAGATGAGATTAGAAAAACAATTAATAAAAAAGATGTATTATGAAACATTCCTAATGGAGAATGAAACACAACCACCTCTTCAAGTACTTGGAGAATCTTATTTAAACGAAGAAAAAGATGAGATTTCCGATGGGTCTTATATTCGTTTTGCACAGGGTGAATTTTATTATCACCATCAAGATTTTGAAGCAGCTATTTTTAAATGGGAGAAAGTTAGTAATGAACTAGCACCATGGGCACAAAAAAATATTGCGGATGCTTACTTCGAACTTAACCGATTATCAGTTGCAGAAGATGTTTATACTTCCATTACTACTGATAACAAAATATTGATGACCGAAATTGGACTGCAATTACTTTCTCTTTACATCGAGCAAAATAACTTTGATTCAGCTTTCACTGTTATTAAAGAAGCAGTTTCTTTAAATCCCGATTATCCAAACGTCACAATAATTGCCCGTTCCTTTTATGAGGAACAACAAGATTTTGATAGTGCAGTAGAGCTTGCTGTGAATGAGTTAATTCGAACAGAATCTTATCCGTGGTTTGAGGTTCTAAAAGGATATATCGATAAAGGATTTACTAAAAATATTTCACCAGATTATTTTTATGAAGTATTAGTTACATTAAATAATGTAGATCAAGTGCAATTTACGCAAATTGTTTCAGCACTTTGGAACAGTTATAAAAATGAACAAAATTACTTATTATGGCTTAACACAATAAATGAGTTTTTCTTACATATCGAAATACATTCGTCCGATATATGGGACAAAATTTCTTCTCTTTACGAAGAAACGTACTTTGAATTAATTCAAGGTCAATACATGCTTAGACAATTACATGATATCATTCCAAATCTGTTAACAAATTGGTTAAAGGTAGTCAATCCGTCTCATGCTGTATTTCCATCAGCAGCTGTATTGGCATGGGATGAGATTTTCCCTTCCAAAATAGATTCAGCAAATATAAAACATGCGGAAAACCTACTGTTATATTCTATTAATCATGTGGATGGCTTAGAGTATAGTTTACATCTTTTTGAATCTATTACACAGTGGGCACAAAAGCATGAAATAGAAATGGGTCACCGATTTAGATGGTTAGTTGGCGAGCTTGCAGATTTAAGAACAAATCGTATTTTAGTAACGGGAACTTCAGGAAACGGAAAAACTGCATTTATTAACTCCATATTAGGAGAAAATATATTAGAAAACTCAATCTCGAATGTGGTGGTTTTAAAAAATGATGCTCATACAGAAATTAACGCTATAACAGATTCAGCCATTACGACAACTGAGAATTTCTCTGATTACCATAATATGATGTCTCTACACCATCAAACATATAGAGATAGAGCATGTGTTGAATTTAAATTACCATGCAGATTTTTAAGCAAAAATAAACTTACATTCGTAGTTACACCTGGCTTTAATAGGAATAACGACACTAGAGATGAGATATTTGAATATCTAAATTCTGTAGACGAATTATTGTTCGTATTGAATGCGGATTCACCTTTTACTGATAAAGAACGTGACATTCTGTTAAGCATTCAAGAACATACACCAAATCTACAAATTCATTTCTTATTAAATAAAATAGATAACATTTACAGTGAAGCAGAAATAAAAAGAGTATTACATGATACGCAAGCGAGAATAAACGCATATTTCCCGCATGCGAGACTTTTCCCTTACTCTTCGTTATATACAAGTAGTCAACAACTAAATGATTTAACTGAGTTTCTTCGTTTTAACTTTAACCATAAAAATATCGATGCAGAACGTACTGAAAAGCTATTGTTTTTCATTCGAAAAACAATTACATATCTTTTGGATAAACGAGTTGAGAAGGAAAACAATCTAGTGGATGTTATTAATTGGAATGAAGATATGTTAGTTAAACTAAATGGTTGTATTAATAACCTTACTGCTTTTGAGAAGGAAAAAATTCATTTAATTACAGAATCATATCGTGCAATGAAAACTGAAATTACTAATGATCTTACTGAACGTATTCCGAAGCTATTACAGGGTTGTTCTGATTTAATTAGTGAAGAAAGCGATTTCGGGCACATTGATATTGAACTAAATACAGCGATGAACGGAAGAGTACACAAATATTTAGAACAAACTGTATTACCTAATTTTGCTCGTTCTATGCAAAATTGGATTGAAACTTCTAATAATGAGTTTCTTCAAAGTCAATCGCACTTAGAAGAACTCAGTGAAGGACTTAATTCTTTATTTGGAGAAAATCGAATACAGTTAGAATGTGACTTTAAAGTGCTTGATGACTGGCGCAGAGATACTGATAGAATGACGACTAGAATACAAATGGAAGAAGTAAATATTTTACGCCGATTTACGCCAGCACAATTTTTACTGAAAAGTGCCGGTAAATTATTTGGGGTTCTTCCTAAAAATAAAGCTATGCTATATAACAAATACAAACAGTATTTAGAAAATGAAGATTATACCGAGGTAACGGCTTCTATTATGAAGAAATTTTTCTTGCAATTTGAGCTGTTTGAAAACACACAAGAGCGGGATATTAATATGTTCTTTAGGAATCCATTTAACTCCTTGAAACAAGCTGTAGAAAATACTCATTTAGAAATAAAAGAAAAACAAGAGATATTACATAAAATGAAATCAAATCCTGAAGTCTATCATGATTCTATAACGCTCTTTGAATTGAGATTACGTCAATGTGAAGTAATCTTAAATATAGGTGAGGATAATGCCTATACAGATTTAACTTTAGAAACAACCATAGAATAAACGTAAAACAACTCCAAAATATACAATAAAAGTGGATTTTGGAGTTGTTTTTTGCTTACATCCGTATAATATGTCAGGTCTTTTTTAATATTAAATTGCATCATGTGTTATAAGAGAGTAAAAAGGGAGCAACCGTAATTAGTTGCTCCCTTCGCATATATAGATTATTTTTCAGTTTTTTTAATTTTAGTTTTTACTTCTCCAGTTTTAAATTTATTCGGTAAAAGCGCGATTGGTTGTGGGGGCATAATCAGTGGGGTGGATAAAGCTTTTACTGATGTATGCTATTGCTAGATAAGTAGAGTGTTGATAAAACCTTAAATGATTTGAAATCACATCTTAACTATAATATTTTAATGTCAGATAAGTATTTTCCAACATACAGACCACTTGCAGCTGCTTGAGATAATGAATGAGTGACGCCTGAACAATCTCCAATTAAAAATAACCCATTCATACTTGTTTCAAAATGGCTATTGATTTTTATTGTAGGAGCATAGAACTTTCCATCAATTCCATATAGTAAAGTATCTTCATCAATAGGTTCTTGGATGAATTGTTCTAAACGTAATAAAAATCCTTTGAGTCCTTCAATGTATAATTGAGGGATTTCTTTATTAAGATCTCCATAATCTCCGTTTAATGTAGGGTGTATACGATTATGTTTCATCTTGTTCGCCCTTGTAGGTTGTTGTTTTATTAAGTCCTCTAAGCGCTGAATAACAATTCGATCTCGTCCTTGGTTAATGCCTTTAATAATTGAATTTGCATATACATTCGCTTCTTTGAGAGTTGGAAAATAGCGCGGAATAAATAAAGTGAAATTTAAATTAGGAGTGCCAGTTCCTTGCTCTCGAAAATTTTGACCGTCAGGCATAACTAAACCTTCCTCATACTTCCGAATAATGCGTCCTTTTGGATTCATACAGTAAGTAGTTGCTATGAGATGATCATGTTGATAAGAAAGTTTTGTTTCAAACGTATCTTTTAATATAGAACGTAATTGGTTTTCTTTCATCTCTACTCTAATGCCTAAATCTACACGGGTTTGCTCCTGTGCAATTTCAAGGGAAGAGCACATTTCTTTTAACCAATCCGTCCCAGAACGCCCAGTTGCAAATACTAATTTCTTAGAATGGACAGTTTCTTGATTTGTATATATTTTAAAATGGTCTTTCTGCTTAACGATATGTTGTATATTTATATGAAATCGGATATCTATTTTGTTACGTAAAAATTCATAGAGTTGCTGAAAAATGTTACTTGAAAGTGTAGTACCTAGATGCCTTACTTCTGTTGTTAGCATTTGTAAATCACACGCTTCAGCTCTCTTAGTGAGATCTAGATTTTCTGTAGAATATTTTGAAACTGAACTTCCGCCAAACTGACATAGAATTTCATCTACTTCAGCCATTAGTTGCATAAAACCTTCTTTACCTACTTTTTGCTCAAGTTCTCCTCCAAATCCATTTGTATAATTAAATTTCCCTTCAGATTTTCCTAAGCCACCAAAACCCAAATATTTATCACATGTATTACAGTTACATGTTTTCCCTTGGTCTATAGGACAATTCCGATGTTCTAGCGGTTTCCCTTTATCAAGAATTAAAACTCTTTTGTTACTTTTAGCTAATACATAGGCCATAAAAATGGCACTAACTCCAGCGCCGATAATTGTAACATCATACATATTCTCTCACCTGCTAACGAATAGTTTGTTTGCTATTTTCTTAGTGTATAACAATTTTACAAAGTTAAGAAATAGCTTGTATTAATAAAGTCATAGTTGTGGATTTTTTGCTCTCTCAATTACTCTGAATGGTGAATTAGATACAACAGTTTTTTATTTGAAAAGAGAGATAGTTTTAAATAATCATTTTATCATATGGTTAATAAAAGCTTAGATATAAAAATAAAAAAGAACAGACCTTTTAAGTAAAGAGGTCTGTTAATAATTTGAAATTGATTATAGTGTTATTACGTATTTTTATTTAGCAAAGACATGGTTACCGATTACTGCTACTGTTTGTCGTGTAGTAATCCATTTGCTTGTTGAAGTTTTTGGATTATAGAAATAAAGCCAATCAGAATTTATTCCGTTTGTAGAGATAGCCTCTTCTACAGCCATTTTGGCTTCTGCGCTTGCAGGTTGATTAATTCTTCCATCTGTAACAGGAGTAAATGCATATCCGTGTTTAATAGGTTCATAAATAACCCCTGTAATAATCCTTTTGCATGTACACGATTCAAGATCACTTTCGCTACAGCTACTTTTCCTTTATATGATTCGCCACCTGCTTCTGCAGTGACTAAGCGTGCCATTAGGTCTTTTTCTTTTTCCGAAATACTTGAATTGATTTTTAAATGTTGTCCTGTATAAAGCTTGTTTCCAATTGTGTTGTTGATTTGTTTTATAGATTGAACGGTTACATTATTACGCTTTGCTATCGTTTCGAAGGAATCTCCCGGTTGTACTTGATAAATAATTTGTCCAGAAATGTTCGCAGGTTTGGCGTTTTGATGAACAGTGATCTCATTTGATTTCATGGATCCTGGAATATGTAACTGTTCCCCAATGAAAGCTTGATCATTTCCTTTATGATTCGCTTGTTTAATGGATTGTATTGAAACTCCGTATTGTTAACTAATGCCCCAAAGTGTATCATTCTTTTTTACTGTATGAATGGTGGAAGCTTCGGCTGCACTTTGATTACATACGAATGTAATTGCTGCTGCAGAAAAAGGGATTATATGTTTTATTTTGAATAATTTCATTGTAAATCCTCCTAAAAAATTAAGGTGTAACTGTTGAGTAATATGGTTCGAAATGTATATATGTAATATTTCAATGTAAGAATATTAACATATATGAAATAAAAAATCATTATAAGTTTTATATATATGCAATTTAGAATCCGAATATGAAATATTGCATATGAAAATACATTGAAGTTCATATTGCTGATTACTATAATCTATTTAGTAGAAAGGTAACTTTATATGTTATAGAAATAAAATCATTATAATTTAATATAATGATTAATAATTGTCGGTTGGAGGATTGATGTAATGAAAATATTTCAAAGAATATGTGTTTCAGCTGTAATTGTTTTAACATTTATAGGAATTAGAGGCACTATCAATATTGTAAATGCTGATTCTATAGAACAGCAGAGTAAATTAGGGATAGAACAAGAAACAGATAAGCAAATCATTATAAAATTCAGAGCGGATTTAAACTTTCCATATGAAGATGGTATTGAAAAACAGATACAATCTCAAACGAACGATAAAGTACTAGAAGATTTTTTGGCAGAATATCCAGATGTAACATTTACTCGTTTATTCATATCTGTAAGTCCGGAACAAATACAAAACCTTGAAGTGAAAGCACCTAATAATGTATCTACAAGCTTATTAAACTACTATATTCTTCAAACCAAAAATGATGGGCGTGAAGAAACGCTAGTAGATAAGTTACAAGCATCTTCTTTAATAGAAGATGTGTATATTAAGAAACAAGAAAAAATAACGCCGCCTGAAGTGCAACCATCAAGTGTATCTCTTACTCCTAATAGTAATCCTAGATTTAAAAAACAAGGTTATCTTGAAGCAGCACCATACGGTATTAATGCGCCTTTCGCTTGGGGAGTTCAAGGTGGTAATGGAAATGATATAACCTTTGTTGATATGGAATATGGATGGCTATTAAACCATGAGGATTTAGTACATCAAAATATTGAATTGATGTCTGGAAGAAATATAGATCAGCATGTCGGTCATGGGACGTCTGTACTGGGAATTGTTTCATCTGAAGATAATGAAGTTGGAAATATTGGGATTGCGCCAAAAGCGAAAGCAAAAGTGATTTCTCAAATAAGAGATAACGGACAGTATAATACAGCTGATGCAATACTAAGTGCTGTAAATCATTTAGAAGCTGGGGATATTTTATTATTAGAGGCACAAGCATCCTTTGATGGATACGGTGATAAATATTTACCTGTTGAAGTACAACCAGATATCTTTGATGCAATTCGTGCTGGTACAGATAAGGGTGTTGTAATTATAGAGGCTGGAGCAAATGGTTGGAATGATTTAGATCAATTTAAAGATAGAAATGGTAAACAAGTTTTAAATCGTAATAGTAAAGATTTTAAAGATTCGGGTGCAATTATGGTAGGAGCGGGCTCTTCATCTTTCCCTCATGAACGTATGTGGTTTTCGAATGATGGAAGCCGTATTGATGTGTACGGCTGGGGAGAAAACGTAGATACAACTACAGCTGAGCAAAGTAGAAGTGCTGTAAATCTTTATACTTCAAGCTTTAGTGGCACGTCGAGTGCTTCGCCTATTATTGCCGGAGCGGCGACTTTAGTACAAAGTATTGCTAAAGAACATTTAGGACAACCATATAGACCAAGTGAACTAAGAGCGATACTAAGTAGCCCAAACACAGGAACGAAATCTAAAAATCCATATTCAGATAAAATTGGTGTTTTACCAGATTTGAAGTCTATACTAGTAAACTTAGGGTATGAACGAAGAGAACCGAACGGTGGGAATGAGTTACAAGTAACAGAAAATGAACCAAATAATGAACCTAGACAGGCAAATAAAGTTAACTTTAATACACCAATGAAAGGAACACTACATAATAGTGATAACGTAGATGTATTTACTTTTCAAATTGACTCACTAGAAAATATTAATATTTCTCTACTAAATGAACAAAATATTGGAATGACGTGGGTACTTCATCATGAATCAGATTTAAACAACTATGTAGCATATGGTCAAAATGAAGGGAATGTAATTAAAGGAACATATAATGCAAAGCCGGGTAAATATTATTTATATGTCTATAAGTACGAGAATAAAGATGGTTCGTATGTATTGAACATAAAATAAACAAAAGGAACTTCTGCTGAAGTTCCTTTAAATTTTTCTCATGTATTGAGGATATGTGAATGATTTTTAAATTTTATTTCTATGCAATATTTCATATTTGTGAAATGTTATTTATTTTTTATTCACTAGCTTATATCATATTCAATAAGTTTGATATAAAAACAGAAAAAGAGAGGAATAATAATGAGCAATAAGAAGTTTATTTTGAAATTATTCATATGTAGTACTATATTTAGCACATTTGTATTTGCTTTACATGATAAGCAAGTAGTTGCAGCTAGCTCTGTTAATGAGCTTGAAAATTGGTCAAAATGGATGCAACCTATACCTGATAACGTACCGTTAGCACGAATTTCAATTCCAGGAACACATGATAGTGGTACGTCCAAGTTGCAAAATCCGATAAAGCAAGTATGGGGAATGACGCAAGAATATGATTTTCGTTATCAAATGAATCATGGAGCTAGAATTTTTGATATAAGAGGACGTTTAACAGATGATAATACTATAGTTCTTCATCATGGACCACTGTATCTTTATGTAACATTGCACCAATTTATAAATGAAGCGAAACAATTTTTGAAAGATAGTCCGAGTGAAACGATTATAATGTCTTTAAAAAAAGAGTACGAGGATATGAAAGGAGCAGAAGGTTCATTTAGTAGTACTTTCGAAGAAAATTACTTTCTTGATCCGATCTTTTTAAAAACGGAAGGGAATATAAGTCTTGGAGATGCTCGTGGGAAAATTGTATTATTAAAAAGATATAGTGGCAGTAATGAATCTGGAGGGTATAATAATTTTCCATGGCCAGATAATCAAACATTCACCGCAACTTTAAATCAAAATATAAACATAACGGTACAAGATAAATATAAAGTAAGTTATGATGAAAAATTAGAGTCTATTAAAGATACGATAAATGAAACGAATAACAATAGTGAAGATTTTAATCATCTGTATATTAATTTTACAAGCTTGTCTTCCGGTGGTACAGCATGGAATAGTCCATATTATTATGCCTCTTATATAAATCCTGAAATTGCAAACTATATGAAACAAAAGAATCCTACAAGAGTCGGATGGATGATTCAAGATTATATAAATGAAAAATGGTCACCGATACTTTATCAAGAAGTTATAAGAACGAATAAGTCACTTATAAAAGAATAAAGATTGTGATAGTAAGAAGCGATAAAATATGTCGCTTCTTTTTTGTTTTCTAAAAATTAACATCAGGTATAGTTTTAGATATCGTACTTTCATGATAGAAAAAAATCAAAACTTACGCTATAATTACACACATAAAATTTGTACCTATAAATTTTATGTGTAGTGATGAATTTGATTTGTTACGATGAAATGGAGGTATATGCTATGAAGTTTTCACATGATTTTTTATTCGGGGCTGCTTCAGCTTCTTATCAAGTAGAAGGTGCATGGAATGAAGATGGAAAAGGTGTTACGAATTGGGATGAGTTTTCAAAAATTCCTGGCAAAACATACAATGGGACAAATGGTGATGTAGCTGTTGATCATTATCATCGATATAAGGAAGATGTCCACTTAATGGCTGAGATGGGATTAGAATCGTATCGTTTTTCTATTTCTTGGGCGAGAATTTTGCCGACTGGAGATGGAGAGGTAAATGAAAAAGGAATAGAATTTTATAACAACTTAATTGATGAATGTTTAAAATACGGGATTGTACCGTTTGTAACTTTATATCATTGGGATCTACCATTAACTTTAGAAAATGACGGTGGATGGACGAATAAACGAACAGCAGAAGCTTTTGTAAAGTACGCAGAGATTTGCTTTAAGGCATTTGGTGATAGAGTTAAACATTGGATTACTTTTAATGAAACAGTAATGTTTTGTGGATTAGGGTATTTAAAAGGTGCACATCCACCAGGGATACAAAATGATGTTCCAAAGTACTTTCAAGCGACTCATTATGTATTTTATGCGCATGCGAAAACAGTTGCAGTGTACAAGCAGTTAAAACAATATGGTGAGATTGGTATTACGCATGTTTTCTTACCTGCTTATAGTGTGGATGATCAAAAAGAAAATATACTAGCAGCAAATCATGCGAATGAATATGAAACGTATTGGTACTATGATCCAGCCTTAAAAGGTGAGTATCCATCTTATGTTGTGCAACAATTAAAGGAAAAAGGATGGACTCCTAATTGGACGGTTGAAGAATTAGAAATCATTAAACAAAATGCCGAAAAAAATGATTTTATTGGCTTGAATTATTATCAACCAATACGAGTAGAAAGATACGATATGGATATAAAGAACGAGGAGCATTCTCGAGAAAACTCAACACTTGCTCCAGGTAACCCTTCCTTTGATGGATTTTATCGAACGGTTAAAATGGATGATAAAACATATACAAAATGGGGATGGGAAATATCTCCCGAAGGTTTCTTAGACGGCTTGCATATGTTGAAAGGGCGTTACGGTGATATAAAGATGTATGTGACAGAAAACGGACTCGGTGACGAAGATCCAATTATTGACGGAGAAATTGTAGATGTTCCGAGAATTAAATTTATTGAAGAACATTTAAAAGTAATTAAGCGTGCGATTCAAGAAGGGATTCATTTAAAAGGGTATTATGCATGGTCAGTTATTGATTTGTTAAGTTGGCTAAACGGATATAAAAAGCAATATGGCTTTATTTTTGTCGATCATAATGATAACTTAAAACGTAAGAAGAAACTTTCGTTTCATTGGTATAAGCATATTATCGAAACGAGAGGAGAAGATCTATAAAAGAGTATTTTAGGAGAAAGTGTATGAGTGCAAAGTATAAACAAATTGCAGATATTTTAGAGCAAAACATTCGAGATGGACTTTTTAATGAAACGAAAAAATTACCTACAGAAGAAGCATTGATGAACCGGTTTGAGGTAAGTCGTAATACAATACGTAAAGTAATTAGTCAGCTTGTTAATAGAGGTTATATTTTTCAAGTACAAGGTAGTGGCATGTTTTTACGTGAAACTTCTGTAACAGATTACATTAATTTAGGCAGTTTACGTGGATTAACGAAAAACCTCGTTTCACAAAATATTGAAACGAAAGTGTTAGAGCTTGAAATAATAGATGCGAATGAAGAAATAGCAGAACGGATGCAATGTGACGTTGGAACTAGGTTGTATTTTTTGAAACGTTTAAGAATTGTAGACGGTAAACCCTTTTCTATTGAAATTAGTTATTTCAAAAAGGATATAATTCCATATTTGAATGAAGAAATAGCATTAAGCTCTGTATACAGTTATTTCATTGAAGATTTGCGACTAAATATTGGTTTTGCCGATAAAGTTATTAGTTGCGAAAAAGTAAATAAAGAAAACGCACAGCTTCTAGAAATAAATGAAGGTGATCCGGCACTTCTTATTGAAAATACAGTGCATCTTGTAAATGGAACCATTTTTGAATTATCTCAATCGATGTTTCATTATGAAAAGACCAAACTTTTAAATCGGATTAATTTTAAGTGAAAATGAATATAAATAACTCTGTGAAAAAAGCAACTGATAAGAAAAATCAGTTGCTTTTTATTATTAAAGTGGATGAGCAAAAAAACCTGAAAGTGGTTGGTCCGTTTTTTGCAAACTTCTATTATGATAAGAGAAGAAAGGTAGTACTGTATTGATGCTTTAAGGAGGACGCTTTTTATATATCTCCTTTGTTTAAATAGACTGGCCTTAGAGAGGTGAAAAGACAATGAGTTTTGCAATTTCACTAGTTGTAATTATTGTAATTGTATCGCTGTTTGGGACCGTACTAGTCGCACGAAATGTGGAGGAGAATTACGGTAAGTCTACAAAAAGGAATGTGAAAAACTTATCCGCTATCTATATCATCCTTCTTTTAGGGTTACTTGTAGGAGTTACGTGGTATGCGGTCGTTATTTTATAGAGTTTGTATATGATGAAGGTGATTAATACTATTATTACAATGAATCCTGTTATTAGTGAATGAGGGACGGTAGTTTTGAAAGGGGGGCACTAGATGGAATGGAAACCGAATCGTGCAGATAAGACGCCTGTTTATAAACAAATCGCTGATTATATTGAAAGAGGCATTTCTTCAGGTGAAATTCTTTCTAATAGTAAGTTACCTTCTGAACGTAAGTTAGCAAAGGAATTACAAGTAAACCGGAGTACGATAGTAGCTGCGTATGAAGAATTGAAATCACTTGGGGTAGTAGAACGGCAAAAAGGAAGCGGAACGCGGGTAAATACAGACATATGGGGTGTGTCACATAAACGTATACCAAATTGGGGGAGATACGTAGAGGATGGATCGTTTTTACCTAATTTACCACTTGTTCAACAAATTCGAACGGAAACACAAAAAGATGATTTAATCAATTTAGCGAGTGGCGAATTATCACCAGAGTTATTTCCGACTGGTCAATTTCGAACAATTTTATCAGAACAAACATTTATGGAAAACCTCGGTTATGATCACCCACTAGGGAATGAAATGCTAAGAAAAACAATTGCAACACATGTTCAGCAATATAAACAAATAGAAGCGGATTCACGTTCTATTCTTATTACATCTGGGGCTCAGCAGGCACTTAATCTTATCGTTCAATGTTTGTTAAAGCCTGGTGATGCGATTGCAATTGAGGATCCATCCTATTGCTTTTCGCTGCCGATGTTTAAATCAGCAGGGTTAAAAATATTCCATTTACCTGTAGATCAGCACGGTATGAATCCAGATGACTTAATTGATCTGCACAAAAAGCACCGCATTCGTATGATTTTTTTAAATCCGGATTATCAAAATCCAACTGGAACGGTGCTTTCATTGGCGAGACGTAAAAAGATACTAGAACTATCTTCTGAATTTGGTATACCGATTGTAGAAGATGATCCATATAGTGTAACTTCTTTTAATGGAGAAGTGAATCTAACATTGAAATCAATGGATCAAAATGGAAATGTTCTGTATATAAGTTCATTATCAAAAATTGTTGCATCAGGATTACGTATTGGCTGGATAATTGGCCCTACGCGCGTAATAGAACGTTTAGCAGATGCGAAGCAGCAAGTTGATTTCGGTCATAGTGTATTTACACAGTGGGTAGCAAATCAATTTTTAGAATCAGAGGATTTTCATACGCATATTACAATGCTTCGTGGACAATTGAAAAAAAGAAGAGATGAGTTAATTGCAAGTCTTGAAGAAATATTAGGGGACCGAGTTGAGTTTTTCGTTCCAGAGGGCGGAATACATTTATGGTGTAAAGTTCAAGGCTCATTTGACGAATATCATTTATTAGGCAAATCTATTCAAAATGGAGTAGCATTTGTCCCAGGAAGTGTACTAGGCTCGAAAAGTGAATATATACGATTTACTTTTGGGAGAGCGAATGTAGAACAAATTCAGGTTGGGATTACAAGACTCGCGGAGACTTTAAAAGAGATTTGATGATAAAGATGTTATAGGTGTGGGAAAATCTAGTATTGAAATGGGGGAGATATTCTTTCTAGCTTCTTGAGTCCGGCGATTGTAGCTTTAGCAATACCGCTATTTAAGGAACGAAAGATACTTATGAAAAACTTCTTTTCAATACTTGTAGGGGTAGTAATCGGTATAGTGGCTTTAATAAGTTTGAATGTAGTGATTGGGGAAATGTTGAATATAGATAAGGAACTTATATTAACAACTATACCGCAATTAGCGACGATGCCTATTGCAATTTCGCTAGCCAATCAAATTGGTGGTATCCCATCTATGACAGCTAGTTTTGTAGTTGTTGCAGGAATAACAGGTGCTATTATAGGACCGACAGTACTTAAGCTTTTCCGTATAACAAGTACGATTGGAAAAGGAGTTGGGATGGGCTGTGCATCACATATCATTGGTGTGAGTCGTCTAGTGAAAGAAGGAGAGAAAGAAGCAACTATCGGTTCGGTAACGATGATTGTAACGAGGGTACTAATTAGTATATTAGTGCCTTATGGAATGAAATTTTTATTTTAAAAATCAATGAATCGTAATAAGTAGTATAACACTACTTATTTTAGAAAGTAATGGGGATGATTAAAGTGACAACATGGTTTATAGTTACGTTATTTATTTTTGGTGCTCTTAAAGTACTAGTTTCTAGTATGCCAACTTCTGTTGTAGAATCAATTATTAGTAGATTTGAGTTACATCAAAAACTTGATGAAGAAAACACTACTGTAACGGTTGATGGAAAAAGTATAGAAGGAGAAATGAAACTTCAAGTTATTCACGAATTTAACGAGGCTTTATTTTTAGATAAACATTATTTTCCGCCGCAAGGAGAAGGAACACCATTAGTTATTGATACGAAGAAAGGAAAGAAAATGATTAGATTTTCTATATATAGCTATGAGGAACACGTTGATGTAATAAAGCAATATAAGAAGAAAGTAGTTGCATATCGTTTACGATCTAAAAGTCTTCAAAGTCGCTCAGTTGGAGTAACTGAAGATTATGCATAAGGAGAGACCGTTATAAAGACGGTCTCTTTATTTTTCGCATCCAATTATAAAATTTCCAAATAAGAGAAAAGAAAATGATATATCCAAAGAAAGAATATATATGCTGCCAATCCGTACTATGTATAAATAAACCTAATCTCTCAGCAACTTGCTCAAAAATGCTAGCGCAAACGCCTATTGAAATAATAAATAGAATTCTAGAAACTGTAGATAATTTTTTTGAAATTTGTATAAACGAGGCTGTTAAAATTGGCAGTACGAACAATGTAAAAGCTATGTTGACTGAAAATGTGGATGAGAAGGGCCTAACTGGAAATGAATATAATTGTTTATTAACAAAGAAAGCATCTAAACAAGTTCCAATAATAGAAGAGAGAAAGATTGTAACTACTAATGCTAGAAAATCATTCTTCTTCTCGAAGGAGGACATTTTTCTTTGCGAGAATTGCAAGTTCAATTTTTTCGAGTGTTTTACAGTAGTCTTCTGTAATTTGTCCATTTATATTTTCCTCCTTATCAACTAAGTAATTTACAACTCGCCAATCAGTAAACCAATCTTCACTTTCAACTTCTTCATGCTTCATATCGCGCCATGCATAGATGAGTGCAGGGCTGTATATACGATAAGCGCCATTACGCAACTGGCATTTCTTTATTCGGCGTTTATAAAACTCACGGGAAAAAGATTCATTTACACTTGAAAATAAATGAGGCCAGTAATCTTTCCTTGAGCCTGTATGAGGATGGTGTTGGGCCCAACTTATTATTTGAGATAAAATATGTGTATCCCGAAATAATAATGAATACAACCTTTTTCCAATTAAGATTCGTTCATGTAAGGATGTAAAATGTTTCATTGTATCACCAAATAGTAATATTTTTTGTTTTGTATTATTTTCGTAGAATGGGAAAAGGATATGATTAAACTGAAAGAAATCAAAGAGTTTAAATCCGATACTATTTAGTACAGTCTTTTGAAAGTGTGCATTTTGAATAACTCTTTTTTCTAAGTAGTTTTGTTCATTAATAATAGTTGCGATCGCTAATGTTTTTTTGTTACCTGTTTTCCAAAAATTGTTCCACATCGTTTCCATAAATGTAGAAACATTTAGGTGAGGAAGAAGGTGAAATAGCTTTTGTGATCTTTTTACACTTTGTTCATATAGCAAAAATTGGGGATATACATCTTGAAAAATGAGCCAATTTCCTCTTTCTAAAAAAGAAAAAAATGTAATTTGATCCTTCTCTGATAAAATCCTCGTATATAAGTCTCCCTTTAAATCAGTCATATTCCAACCGCCGTTACGTGATACCATATGTCCAAGTAGTGCCCAGTGTATTTCTGGATATTGAATGTAAAATTGATAGTATGCACGTGTTCTTGTGACGTTATTTTTATTTAGTTGTTTTGTATGTGTTTTTATGTTGTCTATGATGAGTTGCTCTTCTTTCGTTAAATTATACATGGTGCCAGAATGAATGAGTGTGCATTTTTGTTTTAACTCATTTTTCACATCAAATAGGGAGAGAGGAAGTGCTTTGGAAGGTTCGTTATATGTATTATTTGAGTTATTAGAATTGCTTCGGTACATTCCATTACCTCCCTTTTTCATGAATTTAAACATGGCATTGGCTATGAATCATTCTATTTATTTTATTACGAGTATAAGAAATAAATGAACGGTGTTTTTCTACATGTAATATAGTTATCGTGCAAACAGTATGAAAAAATCTTACTGTTAAGAACTGAAATAAAAAAACAGAAACTATGTTTAATAGTTTCTGTTTTTTTATTTTGTCAATTTAATGTAACAAACGGCAATTATGATTTGAATCAATTGAAAATAATTCAATAACTTTAATAAATACAATTTTCATTGAAATGTGTGGTAGGAGGAAAAGGAATGCTTAATAAAATAATTTTAATTACTGGTGGTACAGGTTCGTGGGGGCATGAACTTATAAAACAACTATTAGAAAAATCACCGAAAGAAATTAGGGTTTTTTCAAGGAATGAAACGGTTCAGTTTGAAATGCAGCAGCAGTTTATAAATGAAGATAGATTGAAATTTATTATTGGAGATATTCGTGATAAAGACCAACTCGTATATGCTTGCCAAGATGTACATTATGTATTCCATCTTGCAGCTTTAAAACACGTTCCAGTATGTGAGTATTATCCGTATGAAGCTATAAAAACAAATATACATGGTACGCAAAATGTAATTGAAGCATCTATCCAGAAGCAAGTTGAGAAAGTTATATATGTTTCAACGGATAAAGCAGCCGATCCATCAAATACGTATGGAATGACAAAAGCAATTGGTGAAAAGTTAATGGTTCATGCAAATTTGCAAACAAAGAAAACAAAATTTATTTGTGTTCGTGGTGGAAATGTTTTAGGGACGAGTGGAAGTGTGGTACCGCTTTTTAAAAAGCAAATTAAAAAGTCTTCACAAGTAGGGATTACCAATGAAAATATGACTAGATTTTTCTTAACAATTGAAGATGCTGTTGGATTGTTATTTAAAGCTGCATTTCAAGGTAGAGGTGGGGAAATCTTTGTTATGAAAATGCCAGCATGTAAAATAACAGATTTGGCAGAAGTGTTAATTGAAAGTTCGAAAAAAGATAACGTGAAGATAAAAGAGGTAGGGATAAGACCGGGTGAAAAATTAAGTGAAATGCTTTTATCTGAGGTAGAGAGTAAAACAAGTATAAGTTTTGATCAAAATTATTTTGTTGTACTACCGACTATTCCTATAGAAGGACTTCAAGAATATTATGCTAGTTATCCGCTTGTGGATGTGAAGAGTTTTAGTTCTCAACAAGACTTACTTGCAAAACATGAGGTGAAACAAATGTTAGAAAAAGGAGGTTTTTTACGATGAAAAAAAATGCGAGCCTTTTAATAACTGGTGCAAATGGCTTCACAGGACGCCATGCTTGCCAATATTTTTTAGAGCAAGGTTTTCGTGTAATTCCTATGTTTCAAAACCGTTCACATAGAAGGGAAATCGAAAATGGTATTACTTGTGATTTAACAAATAAGAGCGAAGTAATGAAGGTAATGAAACAAATAAAGCCAGACTATGTATTGCATTTAGCAGGAAGGAATTCGGTTATAGAGTCATGGACATCTGCTCTTGAATATATGGAGATTAATGTAATAGGGACGTTGTATTTATTAGAAGCAATTAAGCAAGAAGCGCCGCATTGTAGAGCATTAGTTACAGGATCTGCATTGCAAGCAGATAATATGAACAACTTAAAAGTTTCTAATCCATATAGTTTAAGTAAAACGATGCAAGTCATTATTGCAAAGGCTTGGGGCGGATTAATGAATTCAAATATTATCATTGCAAAGCCCTCGAACTTAATTGGTCCAGGAGTATCGAATGGCATTTGTACTCTTCTTGCAAAAAAAATGATAGATATACAGTCGGGTATAAGTGAACCAATTATTGAAATAAACAGTTTGAAAGATAGTAGAGACTTTCTGGATGTACGTGATGCAGTTAAAGCTTATCATGTGTTATTACGTGATGGTATAAATGGAAAACAATATAATATTGGATCAGGAGTAAAACGATCTTTATTAGATGTAACGGAACAATTTAAAGGATTAACACACCTTAATTTTACTATAAAAGAAACGGGGAATAGTGGGAGCAGCTCAAATGAGAGTTTAGTAATAGAGGATATAAAAAAATTAGGATGGATCCCAGAAATCCAATTTCAGCAATCATTACAAGATGTACTTGAGTATGCGAAGTGTAGTGATATCTGTATTTAATAAAAATATAAAAGGATGTAAGAAATATATGAATTGTTATGAAGCTATAAATAATCAAAATATAGTTGCTCTTTCGATTGTTGATACGCTGGATTGGAAAGATGAAGAAGAGCATGTTTTGCGCATCTATGAGGCGATAAATAAATGTCGAGCATATGTGGCAGGAAAAAAGGTTGATCGGAAAAATCCAGCAATAAATACGGGAACTAGGCCTGTAATCCAAGTTTTTGCTCAATATGAATGTAGTGAGTATGGAAAAGATTTTTATGAACTCATCAAAGATTTTTTGCAAGATATAGGATTTGAGTTAAATGTTTATATAAATAAAAGTAAGTTTACTTACATTTAGTAGATTGGTATAAAGCAAGATTTTTAATGATAAAGGTGGATATAAATTATGAATAAAAAGATTCTCTTTACTGGGGGCGGTACGGCCGGACACGTAATGATTAATATGGTACTGATTCCTAAATTTATGGAAAAAGGATGGGGAGTTGAGTATATTGGATCTCAAAATGGAATTGAAAAATTATTAGTTCGAAATATTAAGTACAATAGTATTTCAACGGGGAAGCTTAGGAGATATTGGGATTGGGAAAACTTTAAAGATCCTTTTAAAATAATAAAAGGCTGCATACAAAGCTATAAATTAATGAAAAAAATAAAACCAGATGTTATTTTTTCGGCAGGAGGATTTGTTTCCGTTCCTGTAGTAATAGGAGCATGGATGAATAAAGTACCCGTAATAATACGTGAACCAGATAGTACGTTAGGGTTAGCAAATAAAATAGCATTACCTTTTGCTACAAAACTATGCACAACATTTCCTCATACAGGGGAGAATGTAAGTAAAGAGAAGAAGGTTTATATAGGGCCAATTGTAAGAGAAGAAATTGAGAGAGGTAACGTACTACGTGGAAAAAGCTATTGTAAATTTCAGCAAGATAAACCAGTATTGTTAATTATGGGTGGGAGTCAAGGTGCTCAATGGATAAATGATATGGTAAGGAAAAGTTTGGATACATTATTATTAAATTTTAATATTGTTCACATGTGCGGCAAAGGGAAGGTGGATCCATCTATTGGAATGGAAGGTTATATGCAATTTGAATATATAGGCGAAGAGTTGCCGCATATATTGAATATGTCGAGTGTTGTAGTTTCCAGAGCGGGTTCTACTGCTATTTCTGAATTGTTATTTTTGAAGAAACCGATGTTGCTTATTCCGTTAACTAACAGTTCCAGTAGAGGTGATCAAGTTTTAAATGCTGAATATTTTGCCCGAAAAGGATATGCGGAAGTGTTACTCCAAGATAGAGTAAGTCCGAATATATTTATACATGCAGTAAATAAGTTGTATACAAATAAGGAGAGTTATGTTCAAAACATGAATGGATATAAGAAAACAAATGATGAGGGGATTCATCAATTAATAGATATAATAAATGAAGTGGTGAAGTAATAGAAATTTAAATAGAAAAACAAAAGGAAAGAAGGTATCTTCTTTCCTTTTTACTATAGTTGTTCAAATTCATTATTACTTATACCGATTAGCTATGTACTATGGGTGAATACCGATTTCTAATAGCTCAGTAAATGCATTAGTATGAATAGGCTTACTGTAATAGTAACCTTGAATAAACTGACATTTATTTTTTTGGAGGAAATTCACGTGTTCTTTCGTTTCTACACCTTCAGCGATAACTGACATTTCTAATGTATGTGCTAATGTGATGATCGTTTTAATGATCTCTTTTCCATCCTCACATGCTTCAGACATTGTAATAAATTCCCTTGGAATTTTTAAAGTGTCGATTGGGTATAAAGGTAAGTATGCTAATGAAGAATAGCCTGTACCAAAGTCATCAATTGATATGTGAACCCCTAAATTCTTTAGTGTACGTAGTTTTAGTAATGTTTCTTTCTCATCCATCATTGCAATTCGTTCTGTTAATTCTAGATCAAGGGAACTTGCTGGTAAGTCTGTAGTTGCTAAAGTAGAAGAAATAGAATTTACAAAGTCTTCTTGCTCAAATTCTTTAGCAGATAAATTTACTCCTATTTTTAAATGAGAATAGCCAGATGTATGCCAACGTTTCATTTGCTGACAAGCTTGTTGCAATGTCCATTTCCCAATTGGAATAATTTGCAGTGTTTCTTCAGCAATCGGAATAAATTCATATGGAGAAATAACACCTAATTCTGGATGGTTCCACCTGATTAAAGCTTCAGCACCGATAATTTTATTAGATTCGCTATCAACTTGAGGTTGATATAAAAGGAACAATTCTTCATTTTGAATCGCACTTGGTAAATCTTTTTCTAATCGTAATCGTCTTTCGATTTTTTTAGCAATTACATCGTCATAAATAGAGACGGAGTTAAGCTCTTTTTCCTTAGCGTCATACATTGCAACATTAGCGTTTTTTAAGAGTGTAGCGGTATCGATTCCAGCAGATGGATATATAGCGATACCGATACTAAGTGATAAAGTTAATTTATGCTCATGTATGACAAACGGTTTTTTCATGTCTTCAAATAATTGGTTGCATAACTGGTATAAGGAATCACGATCAGTATAGTTTTCAATTAAAATTGTAAATTCATCGCCACCGATTCTTGATACATGAGTACCTGATGAAAGACATGATTGGAGTCGCTTTGCTACTTCCTCCAATATGGAATCACCTGCCGAATGTCCAAGTGTATCGTTAATAGCTTTAAAACGATCTAAATCTAAATATAATAATGCAAATTCACCTTGTGTTGTTTCAGCATTTTTTATAACTTTTCTTAATTTCTTATGGGAAAAGGCTCGGTTCCCAATTTTCGTTACAGTATCGTGGAATGCTAAATATTTTATTTCTTCTTGTTGTTTTTTTAGTGCAGTAATATCCTTTACCATAATATAGCTTCCTGAAATTTGTCCATCTATCATAATAGGAACGATGGTAACGTATAAAAAATATGTAAAGCCATCTTTATATTGGGAACTAAGTTGTAAGGATGCTGATTCTTGCTGTTTAACCTTTTCTAATGCAGCTACCAGTTTATGTTTATCTTCATCTAAAATGATCGAAAAACATGTCTCACCAAGTAGCTCGTTCGTTGGTGCTCCGAGTAGTATACTTCCTGCTTTATTTACATTTAAGAATATTCCATTTAAATCAATAGTGAAAATAGGATCAGGGTGATACTCATATAGTGATTTGAATTTTTGTTGTTTCTGAGATAGAGCCTCTGATTGATGAACTAAATCAGAAGTCCGTAAAGTAACTTTTTCTTCTAGTTGAGTATTAAATGCTTGTAAACGTTTTGTTAGGCTGTCGTTTTGCATACGCACAATAGAATGGCGGATAAGTACGAAAACAAAAGCGATACAATTTCCTGTAATGAGAGTTGAAGATGATGTTTGTTCTTTTAGTGTAAACCCGATTAGTATTGCAACAGCAAGATAGGGGAATACGACTAAAACTTTCTTTCCTAGTATAGGATTTACAATGAAATAATTTTTATGGCTATTATAATCTTCTGAAATAGAACCAGCTATCGCGATAAGTAATATAGGTATTCTATATAAAAGACGTAATAACGTTATAGTATCATTTGATAAATGGCTATTTAAGTAGAAATAAATATAGTTAAAAGTTGCAGAACTTATTAATACAAAAATAAAGATATAAATTTTCCGTTTGGAATTAAAAATTGTTGGGCGGAAAAAGAGACTAAGACCTAATAGAAGAAATAATAGATCTGCAATTGGATATAGAAATGAAAGGAAAACATCTCCAAGTGAAAGAGAGAATATATTTAAATCTGGCTGATTAAATAAGTACCATTCTAATGTGAATATGGAAGTAAGTACTATACATATATCACAAATAAAGAAAGCTTTTTCCCATTTATTGCATTATTTTAAGATTTTATAGCAGAAAGCGATAAGGCAGAAGAATAGAAAAAACATGTAAAATACATCAGAAATAGTAAAATGATGTATTGGAATTTCGAAAAAGGTATCTTGATACGTATATACTATTTTTCCGAATAAAAAACTACCAATTGCTATTGTGATACATATCCAAAAAGGGTTTGAACTAACTTTTTTAGAATATATAGAGTAAATTAGTGATATAAATGTAATAGCTTCAACGATGAGTGAAGCGTACATTGAAATTTGAAAAATGAGTAGGGAACAGAAAGAAAAACATAAAATAGATTGAATAGCATATCAATGTAGCGATTAATATACATAGTTGTAAATTTTTATTTAATTTCAATTGGATCACCTTCTTTAAGTGTATAATTCGTAATATATATACATAATAATATTGATTAAGGATTGAATAGTACAATAATTCTTAAAGTTAAAAAATCGTTGTAGTTAATAATTTTTAGTTTATAAGGAATGTAGATATCATTTGTATATTTAGTCATCCTGTAAATTCTAAAGATTTTTTAGTAATTCGCAAGTGAAGATGCAAAATTTCATATAAAATGATGGAAACTTCTCTTTAGATGAGGGGAGTTTTTCATTATTATAGAGTATTAAGTAAGACCTTAGTATGTAGCTATTCTCATACTAATGAGGGATTAAAGAAACGTGTTGATTATATACAATAATATGTAATACAGTAATTAGTTTTTAATATGGAGGGAAAATTATGGTGAAATGGGTGAAGTTTAGAATAGCACGCCCAACAGATAAGTTTGAAGAAGTAATAACATTTTATGAAAAGGGACTGGGTTTAAAGCGGATAGGTGAGTTTAATAATCATGATGGTTATGATGGAGTCATGTTCGGTCTACCGGATGAAGAATATCATCTAGAATTTACAAAACATATAGATGGAAGCCCGTGTCCAGCTCCAACAAAAGATAATTTACTTGTATTTTATATGCGAGAATATAATGAAATAGAAAAAGTAAGTATGAGGCTGCATGCAATGGGATACGATGAAGTAGAACCTGAGAATCCATATTGGAAAGAAAAGGGGATTACTATAGCGGATCCTGATGGTTGGAGAATTGTGTTGATGCAAATAGAAGAATAGGGTGTAATGAAGTTAGAGGAGAGCGAAGTTTCGAATTTTGACAGGATAAAAGAAAATATAAAAAAGCTTCCTTGGAGGAGATAAACTCATAGGGAAGCTTTTTTTGTATTTGTAATCTGAAAATTAAGATTTGAAATTAGGTTCTGAAAAGATGTAAAATGAGGACGTATATTCTTATGAATTTGAGAGTTTAGTTTGGGAGTGGGCTAGACGAACAGCCCAGCTAAGTTCATAAAAGAAGAATGAATTAATATTTTGATTGTACTTAAGTTTTGATACGGCAGCGATTAAAGTAAGTAATTAACTTATAAACATTTTCAAGGAGGAATTATGAATACATATATCTATATGGTTAGGCATGGTGAATCACCAAAATTAGAAGGAGATGAAAGAACACGTGGATTAACTGAGAAGGGAATTTTAGATACTCATAGAGTAACTGAGATATTAAAAACAGAGGGAATTGACACTTTCATTTCAAGTCCGTATAAGAGGGCAATGCTAACGATAGAAAAGTCAGCCGATTTCTATGAAAAAGAAATATTAACATATGAAAATCTCAAAGAGTGTAGGTTTTCAAGTGAGGATAAGATTATATCAGATAAAGAGGTATATCCACTTGTAAAGAAGATGTTCTCAAAGCCAGAGTTTTCACTAACTGAGGGAGAATCATATGTAGATTGCCAGAGAAGAGTAGTGAGAGTATTAAAAGAAATATTGATGGATTTTCAGGGGAATAAAATTGTAATTGGTACACATGGGCTTGTAATGACACAAATGATGAACTATTTTGATAATCAATATGGGTTTGAATTTTTAATGAATACATCAAAACCAGATGTGTATAAGCTAGAATTTAAAGGAGAGCAATTAATAAATGTAGAGAGATTATGGAGAGAAAAATAAAATGGGATATGGAGTGTGTTTTAAAAGTTACTTTTAAAACACACTCTTTTGTATTAAGTTGTGTTTTATATATTTTCACTAATTTGTTCTTTGTTTTTGTTATATAAAGTATGTAAGAGTGCTTGAAATATCTTAAATGAGTGCTGAAAGATTGGACTTTGGATAAAAGTGTATAGAAAAGTTACGATAAAAATAGGTCCTCCTAGCATATATCCAATAACTAGTACAAAGCATTCTACAATGATTCGAGCCCGGCTAATTGACAGCCCTGTTTTGTCAGAAATGGTAAGCATGAATCCATCGCGAGGCCCAGCACCAATCCCAGCCGCAACGTACATACCGCCCCCGATGCCTGTAATTACAATACCAGCAAATAAAATCAGTAAGTTTATCCATAGGTACTGAGTAGCATGCGGAAGGATATTTGATTGTAAGAAAAAGTCCATAATAGGACCGATAAGTAGTGCATTTAAAAATGTACCTACGTTTATATATTTTGGATCTACTAGTAAAGAGATAAGAACGAGACATAATCCACATATGACACTCCAAGTACCAATTGTCCATCCAAATCGTTGGTAGAGAGCCATATTTAAAACTTCCCAAGGATGTAAACCGAGGAATTTAACTTTGACTGCAAGAGCATTTCCAAGTCCAAAGAAAATTAATCCTAAGAAAAAAAGAAAATAGCGAAAAAGAGTTAGCCTCATCTTTAAAACCTCCCAATATATAATGATGTATATTACATGTTTGGATTTTAATGTGCAAATATTATGTCTTTTAATGGTTTGTTAAAAATGTAAATGGAATATATATCTTCACAGTCAAAAAAGTTAAAATATTTCGTTTTAAGGATTATAATAGAGAGAGAAATATAAAAGGAGTGAACGAATTTGAAACAAGAACTTATTGAAAGATTTACGAGATATGTAAAGATTGATACACAATCAAATGAAGAAAGTCATACAGTGCCAACAACAGCAGGGCAAATTGAGTTTGGTAAGTTATTAGTGAAAGAGTTAAAAGAGATCGGGTTATCAGAAGTGACGATGGATGATAATGGTTACGTAATGGCGACACTTCCTGCTAATACAGATAAGGATGTTCCTGTAATAGGGTTTTTAGCTCATTTAGACACAGCAACAGATTTTACAGGGAAAAACGTAAAACCACAAATTCATGAAAATTTTGATGGTAATGCGATTACGTTAAATGAAGAATTAAATGTTGTGTTAACACCGGAACAGTTCCCAGAATTACCGTCATATAAAGGACATACAATTGTTACAACTGATGGTACAACACTTCTTGGAGCAGATGATAAAGCTGGTCTTACAGAAATTATGGTTGCAATGAATTATTTAATACATAATCCACAAATTAAGCATGGGAAAATTAGAGTTGCATTTACGCCGGATGAAGAGATCGGCCGTGGACCATCGCATTTTGATGTAGAAGCGTTTGGTGCATCATTTGCTTATACAATGGATGGAGGTCCATTAGGTGGTTTAGAATATGAAAGCTTTAACGCTGCAAGTGCTAAGTTAACGTTTAACGGAACGAATACACATCCTGGAACAGCGAAAAATAAAATGCGTAACGCAACTAAACTTGCTATGGAGTTTAATGGACATTTACCAGTAGAAGATGCACCAGAATATACAGAAGGTTATGAAGGATTCTATCATTTACTTTCTTTAAATGGTGATGTTGAGCAAAGTAAAGCTTATTATATTATTCGAGATTTTGATCGTAATCATTTTGAAGCGCGTAAAAATAATATTAAAGATATTGTGAAAAACATGCAAGAGAAGTACGGTGAAGATGCAATTGTTTTAGAGATGAATGATCAGTACTATAATATGCTTGAAAAAATTGAACCGGTGAGAGAAATTGTTGATATTGCTTATGAAGCAATGAAAAGTTTAAATATTGAGCCAAATATTCATCCGATTCGTGGTGGAACAGATGGGTCACAATTATCGTATATGGGATTACCAACGCCAAATATTTTCACTGGTGGTGAAAACTATCACGGTAAATTTGAGTATGTTTCGGTAGATACTATGGAAAAAGCTGTTCAAGTTATTGTAGAAATCGCAAGACGATTTGAAGAACAAGCTTAAAAAGAGAACCAAGTAGTAATGAAGTGCTACTTGGTTCTTTTCTATACTAAAAAATACAAGGTAAAGTGACATATTGTTTACAAGATATTTGTAAATTCATGCTTTTTGAATGGGATAATGTTATGAGCGAAAATGAATTTCATGGTTATATAGGGACATATACAAAAGCAAATAGTAAGGGGATTTATAAATTTATACTTGATACGAAAATTGGAGAGATTAGAGGGATTGAATTAGCAGCTCAAATAGGAAGTCCCACATATGTAACGATTAGCCATAACAACGAATACCTTTATTCTGTTGCGAAAGAGAATGGATTAGGTGGAATTGCTAGTTTTTCCATTCATAATCAAACGGGTAATCTAGAGTTGATTAACAGGCAACTTTTAGAGGGAGCATCGCCGTGTTATTTAAGTGTGAGCCGAGAGATTCGTACAGTAGTAGCAGCGAATTATCATAAAGGAACAGTTGCGTCCTATTTAGTGAAAAAGGGTAACGGAAGTGTGGATGCGGCTACGGCAATTGTAGAACATAAAGGCTCAGGACAAAATAGGGAAAGACAAGAAAATTCGCATGCTCATTATGCGAATTTTACTCCTGATGAAAAATATGTAGTTGCAGTTGATTTAGGAATAGATAAGTTGATTACATATAAGGAAAGTGACGGAGAATTATTAGAAGTTTCCAGCCTATCTGTAAAACCTGGTTGTGGCCCAAGACATCTTGTATTTCATCCAAATAAACAGCTTGCATACGTTATGACGGAACTAAGTTCAGAAATTATTGTACTGCAATATGCTCCACAGAGTGGTAGTTTTAAAGAAAAACAATATATTTCTACATTACCTGAAGAGTATCGTAAAGATAGTTATGGTAGTGCAATTCATATTTCTTCTGATGGCAAATTCGTTTACGCAGCAAACAGAGGACATAATAGTATCGCAGTTTTTCGAGTAAACGAGCATAATGAGGAGCTAACTCTTATTGAAACAGTATCGACAGAAGGAGATTGGCCACGTGACTTTTCATTAGATCCGACAGAGAAATTTTTAATTGCTGCAAATGAAAGGTCTAATACAGTTACTTTATTTGCAAGAGACCAAATGAAAGGTAAACTAAACCTTATGCAGAAAGGAATCAATGTTCCAGAACCAGTATGTGTGAAGTTTTTACATGTGAAAAAATAGATAGATTTACCTATCTATTTTTCATTAGAAAATATTAATATAGAACTCGCCATAAATAAAATGTCGCGTAAGACTCCCAATGTATCCAATTTGCTGCAAATTCCTTTATTTCGTTTTTAGTTGGTTTCTTTTCGGAGCCTGTTATAAATTTGATAGCATTATGCAGGCCAACATCGTCAATTGGAAAGGCTGAAGGAAATCGTAAACAACGCATTAAAACATAGTGGGCCGTCCATGGCCCTATACCGCGAATGCTAGTTAATTGTTTTTCAGCTTGCTTCACATCTTGTATTTGTAATAGAGATTCTTTTGATAATTTACCTTCTGTAATGAGCTGCGCGATGTCAATTAAGTATTCGCACTTTCTTGTAGTCATTTTTAATGTTGCGAGATCTTCTACATCTAGATTTGCTATTACTTCAGGTGATGGGAATATCCAATGTTTTTGGTCGTTCCATTCTACATGGTCTCCAAATTGTTCGACTAATCTTCTCTTTAAAGTATAGGCGTATGTGAGGTTGATTTGTTGGCCGATAATCCCCCAGCACAGTGCTTCAAATAAACTAGGAATACCTAAAGTACGAAGTCCATAATACTCTGTAATGGTTTTTTGAAGGAGTGGATCATATTTAGCTAATTTGTAGAAGGGAGCTAGATTAGTATCTAAATCAAACCACTCTTTTACATATGTAGCTACAGCATCGCGGATCCATGTTTCAGAGATATACGATTCTCCTAAAAAACGTATTTGAATATTTCCATCAGCATTCACACTAATTTCAATTAAAGGATTTACTTTTTGAATAGGAATGACTTTATAGATTTTATTGTTTTCAATATGAAACATACATTCATTTTTAGAACGCGATAGATAGCGTAAGTTTTCTTGAAAACTAAATTCTTTTGGAACGACTAAAGTTAATGTTTCATTACAATCTTCTGTCATATTTATTCCTCCCGAAAAGCTTCTAATTTGAGCAATTCATTCTTCATGTCTAAACCACCTCTAAAGCCAGTGAGCTTTCCATCTTTTCCTATAACACGGTGACAAGGGATTGTAATCAGAAGAGGATTTGCCCCAACCGCGGTACCGACAGCACGTACAGCTTTAGGTTTTTGAATTCTTTCCGCAACTTCTGAATAAGAATATGTCTTTCCATAAGGAATTTCACGTACCGTATTCCAAACGGCTAATTGAAATGCAGTTCCGTAAGCATCGATAGGAAGGAAATGTAAAGGTTTCTAGCTTGTTTTCCAAATACTCGATAAGTTCTTTAGTATATGTTTGCAGATAATCTGGATTTTGGATGAATGTATGCTGTGGAAGTTTTTTTCTAGCCCACGTATTTAGTTCTTCAAAAGTTTTATTTTGTGATCCGATGAAGCATAATCCATTTGAAGTGGTATGCATACGCCAATGTTTATGAATAAGCAATGTCCAATATATAGTTTTATTTTCATATGGTTTCATTATTTCATTCCTCTTTTGTTCTGTTCTTTTTCCGATATTCAGTAGGGGTAAATCCTGTCTTCTTTTTAAATAAAGTCGCGAAATACTCCGGGTTTTCTATCCCAACAGCAGTACTAATTTCCATAATGGATTTATTTGTATGTGAAAGGTATTCTGTCGCTTTTGTAATTCTGAATTGCTGTATATATTCTATTGGACTAATCCCTACAATTTTCTTGAAAGTGCGTTGTAAATGATAAGGGCTACCATGGCACATTTCTGCGAGTAAGTCGAGAGTTAACGCGTCAAAATAATGTTTTTGAATATATTCTGTAATTTGATTTATCCACTCTTCATTAGGTAAAGTAAGGCCATTTGGTTTACAACGTTTGCACGGACGAAATTTTTCATATAACGCTTGCTCCACATTAAGAAAAATTCGTACATTGTTTTTGTTCGGTATTCTCGATTTGCATGATGGACGACAAAAAATACGAGTCGATTTTACAGCATAAAAGAATTTGTCATCAAATGAAGAGTCATTATGAATAATTGCTTGCCAATACTCATCTGTTAATTCGCATCTTTGCAATTTTTCGTTGTACACAGAATGTCACCTCCGAGATTAGTATAACCTGAATAAAATACATATGTCCGCAATTACGGATGTAAGAGCAAGATTACAAAGATGAAACTATGATAGGTTATCTATTTTGTGTTAGCATGAAAACTGAAAATGCACATCAAGAGGAGGAACATATATGAAGTTTATTTCATGGAATGTAAATGGTTTGCGGGCAGTTATTGCGAAAGGTGAATTTTTAGAATATCTAGAAGAATCTAATGCAGATATATTTTGTTTACAAGAAATTAAATTACAGAGTGGACAAATTGATTTAAATCCAGAGGGATACTATACATACTGGAATTATGCTGTGAAAAAGGGGTATTCAGGAACTGCTATTTTTACGAAAAAAGAACCGATTTCTGTAATGTATGGTTTAGGAATTGAAGAGCATGATCAAGAAGGACGAGTTATTACATTAGAATTTGATGATTATTATATGATAACGCTGTATACACCAAACTCGAAACGAGGATTAGAACGTTTAGATTACAGAATGGAATGGGAAGATGATTTCAGGACCTATATAAAGCGATTAGATGAAAAGAAACCGGTTATTTTTTGTGGAGATTTAAATGTTGCCCATAAAGAAATCGATTTGAAAAACCCGAAAAGCAATCGGAAAAACCCTGGCTTTTCGGATGAAGAAAGAGAGAAATTCACATGTGTTTTAGAGGAAGGGTTTATTGATACATATCGATACCTATATCCTGAACAAGAAGGTGCGTACTCATGGTGGTCATACCGTATGGGTGCAAGAACGAAAAATATCGGATGGCGTTTAGACTACTTTGTGATTTCTGAAAGGTTAAAACATAAAATTACCGATGCGAAAATTAATAGTGAAGTGATGGGGTCAGATCATTGCCCAGTTGAGTTACGTATGGATTTCTAAAAAAGAAGTATCTTCTTGAAAAAAAGGAGATACTTCTTTTTTGTTCGATTTATTAAAATTTTTAAAATCATCCTTGAAATAAATAAATATTAAATATATACTTAATAACGATAATCATTATCATTGATAATGTTTATCGAGATGAGGGTGGTGAAGAATTTAATATTAGGGGAAGTGAACAAGGATGGATCTTCATTTTAAGTAGATTTGTTAATGATGTGAAATATAGATGGGGATTATGTTTCATATAATTAAATTTCATTGTTGGAATAACATATTTTAAAGGTTTCGAGAGGAGATATATAAAGATGAACAAGAAATTATTTACATTAGGGATGGTTACAGTTTTAAGTGTAGGGTTAGCAGCATGTAATAGTGCAGACAAAACTTCTGGGGAACAAAAACAACAGACAAAAGCTACTGAAACGAAAAAAGATGAAAAACGAAAAATTACATATTTAGGTAAAGAATATACAGTACCTGCGAAGGTAGATAAAATTGCGACAGCTAGTTTAGAATCAATGGAAGATGCAGCAGTACTTGGAATTAAACCAGTTGGAGCGATTACTGTAGGTGGTAAATTACCAAAGTATCTTGAAAAAGATTTAGAGGGTGCGAAATCTGTTGGTGAGAAAATGGAACCGAATTTTGAAACCTTACTTCAATTAAAACCAGATGTTATTACATCAAGTACGAAATTTCCAGCAGAAACAGCTGAAAAATTTACGAAAGTAGCTCCGACGTTCCCAGTATCACACGTTTCAACAAACTGGGAAGATAATTTAAAGTTAATGGGAGAATTAACTGGTAAAAAAGATAAGGCAGAAAAAATTATTAAAGATTACAATGCGGATGCTGAAAAAGCAAAAGCGAAATTGGGAGATAAGTTAAAAGATAAAAAAGTACTTGTAATTAGACTAAGAGCAAATGATTTATTTCTATACCCAGAAGGAGTATACTTCAATCCTGTAATTTATAAAGATCTTGGACTAACTGCTCCAGAACAACTTAAAACTGTAAAAGCACAAGAAAAGATTTCTTTAGAAAAACTAGCTGAAATAAATCCAGATTATGTTTTCTTACAATATGAAGCAAGCGAAAATAATAAACCGAAAGTGCTAGAAGACATTGAAAATAATCCAATTTGGCAAAGTATGAATGCTGCGAAAGAAAAGAAAGTATTTGTAAACGTTGTAGATCCAATGGCACAAGGTGGTACAGCTTGGAGTAAAACAGCGTTCTTAAAAGAAGCAGTGAAAAAATTATCTAAATAATACAATAAGTAAGGTGTGTTGAATGATATGCAGAAAACAAATGCGGTACCAGTAACCATTTTATGTTTAGCACCCATACTAATCTTATTTACAGTCATACTATCAATTTTATATGGGGCGAAAAACATTGATGTTGAAACAGTGTGGAATGCATTATTTCATTTTGATTCAAGCGATGTAAATCATAATATTATTATTACTTCACGTTTACCAAGGGTAGTTGCAGCTCTTTTAGTCGGAGCATTTCTAGCCATATCAGGAGCACTTATGCAGGGGATGACAAGAAACTATCTTGCATCCCCTTCTATTATGGGTGTGACGGATGGTGCAGCTTTTGTTATTACACTTTGTATGATTTTTCTTCCAGGAATGTCATCAATCGGTATGGTTTTATGTTCAATGATTGGTTCTGCATTAGGAGCCGGTATAGTGTTTGGTTTTGGTTCGCTCCTTCAAAATGGCTTATCACCAGTTAGGTTAGCGATTATAGGAACAGTTATTGGAACATTTTTAAGCAGTGTATCGGCCGCGATGGCTTCGTACTTCCAAATTTCTCAAAATGTTAGTTTTTGGTTTAATGCTAAGTTAGATCAAGTGGATCCTAATGTAATTAAAATCACGGTACCTTTTGGGATAATTGGGATAGTTTTAGCGCTATTAATATCAAAATCTATTACAATTCTTTCTTTAGGAGAAGAGATTTCTATTAATCTAGGGCAACGTACAAAGCTAGTTAAAGCGATGGCAATTTTATCAGTTATTTTTTTAACAGGAACGGCAGTTGCTTTAGTTGGGAAAATTGGTTTTGTAGGTTTAATTATTCCACACATTACTCGATTTTTAATTGGGGTAGATTATAAGTGGATTGTGCCATGTGCGGGCGCTATTGGTGGAGTTTTCTTAGCATTATGTGATGTTTTAAGTAGATTTGTTAATTATCCATTTGAAACTCCAATTGGAGTTGTTACATCTTTAATTGGAATTCCTTTCTTCCTTTATTTAATTCGTACAAGAGGGGGAGAGAGACATGCTTAAAAATTCAAATCAGCGTTTTGTAATGACAATGGGGACTATAGTATTTTTAATTTTATGCGCTATTTATATTAGTTTAACGAATGGTACGTTTGATATTACGATTACGGATGTATTTAAAACAATTTTTAGAATTGATCCAGTGCCAGAACATGATTTAGTTATTTTTGATTTTCGTCTTCCACGAATTGTAATTGCTGGATTAGTAGGATTAGGTTTAGGTGTAGCAGGTGCAGTTATTCAAGGAATTACGAGAAATGGCTTGGCGGATCCAGGTATTTTAGGAGTAAATGCTGGGGCAGGAACAGCAATCGTAATTTTTATGTTTTTCTTTCAAGGACAATTAAAGAGCTCAGACTGGGTTTCTATTATGATGATGCCGATGTTTGGCTTAGTTGGTGGATTAGGTGCAGCTATAATCATTTATATGTTTTCTTGGAAAAACGGTAAGTTAGATTCACAGCGCCTTTTATTAACAGGGATTGCAATTGGATCAGGATTTGGAGCCTTTTCTATGTATTTATCACTCAAAATGAAGTCAACTGATTTCGAAATGGCTGCAGTTTGGGTGTCTGGAAGCATATATAGTGCAAACT
The DNA here is from genome assembly GCF_000633475.1 of Bacillus sp. H1a. NCBI lineage: Bacteria > Bacillati > Bacillota > Bacilli > Caryophanales > Bacillaceae > Bacillus > Bacillus sp. H1a. The sequence continues at coordinate 179,500 of NZ_AYMH01000020.1, forward strand.
GGAAGTATATTATTGCCATGTTGCCGTGGCTTATTATACTAATTCCTCTTATACAAAAGAAAGCTTATTTATTAGATCTATTTCAATTGGAAGAAACGAGTATTACAAGTCTAGGTGTTTTAGTAGAAAGAGAGAAATCTATTTTACTATTAAGTAGTATCGGACTTGTAAGCGCATGTGTTGCTGTTTCAGGAAGTATTGGTTTTATTGGCTTAATGGCACCGCATATAGCGAAAAGGCTTGTCGGTATTCAGCATAAGCATGTAATCCCTACATGTGGAGTAGTAGGAATGTTTCTTGTAATAGCTTCAGATTTTATTGCAAAAACAGTTTTCACACCTATAGAGTTACCAGTTGGAATTGTTATTTCTATTGTCGGTGTACCGTATTTCTTATATTTACTTTATAAGGCGAAAGCGTAAGAGGGGGGAAGAAAAGTGAGTATTTTAAGTGCAAAAAGTTTAGAAACGAGTTATGAAAAGCTTACCGTGTTTCGCGATTTAAATGTGGAAATACAAGAAGGAAAAATAACGACAATTATAGGTCCAAATGGTTGTGGGAAATCGACATTATTAAAAACAATGGGAAGAATTTCAAAGCAAAAAAGCGGTAAAGTGTATTTGCAAGGGCAAGATTTAAATAAGATTCCAACGAAAGAAATTGCAAAGCAATTAGCGTTACTCCCGCAAAATCCAATTGCTCCAGGAGAGCTTAAAGTAGAAGAATTGATTTCTTATGGGCGCTATCCACACCGCAATAACGTAAATAAGTTAACTGCAAAAGATAAAGAAATGATTGATTGGGCATTAGACATAACTAAAACATCAGCATTTCGTACGAGACAAATTGCAAATTTATCAGGTGGACAAAGACAAAAAGTTTGGCTAGCAATGGCGTTAGCACAACAGACAGAGGTCTTATTGCTAGATGAGCCAACTACATATCTTGATATGTCTCATCAATTAGATGTATTGCAAATCGTGGGAAAATTAAATAAAGAACATAATTGTACGGTTGTAATGGTATTACATGATATTAACCATGCAGCAAGATTTTCAGATGAGATTATTGCAATGAAAGAAGGACGCATTATTACAACTGGTAGTCCTTCAGAAATTATTACAAATGAAGTGTTAAAAGAGGTATTTCATATTGATGCACGTGTCATGGTAGATCCGTATAACGGGGCTCCTGTTTGTTTCGGTTATGACAGCATCTATGAAGAAGAAAAAAGAGAACTATATGTAACAAGTTAAAGGGGGGAATATAAGATGAATATAACTATTGAAAAACAGCAAATTAGTATATGGAACACTGAACAGTGGAAAATGTATTCCAAATTAGAAAGCAGAGAATATCAAATTCATATTTCAAAGCCGAAGCAACCAGCACCAGATTCAGGGTATCCGGTCATATATGTATTAGATGGCAATGCCTTTTTTCAAACGTTCCATGAAGCGGTTAAAATACAATCGGTTAGAGCGGAAAAAACAGGTGTTTCACCAGCCATTATAGTTGGTATTGGTTATCCAATTGAAGGTGCATTTTCAGGCGAAGAAAGATGCTATGATTTTACACCTTCTATAATTTCAAAAGATGCTCCTTTAAAACCGGATGGCAAACCGTGGCCTAAAACAGGAGGAGCACATAACTTCTTTACGTTTATTGAAGAAGAATTGAAACCACAAATTGAAAATAATTTTGAAATTGATAAAGAGAAACAATCATTATTTGGTCATTCTCTAGGCGGATTATTTGCATTACATATACTATTTACAAATGTAAATACTTTTCAAAATTATTTTATTAGTAGCCCGTCTATTTGGTGGAACAATCAATCCGTACTTGAAAAAGAAGAGAATCTTATAAATGAATTAAATGAAGCGAAGGTTGAAACGGGAGTATTCCTTACAGTTGGATCATTGGAGCGAGAGCATATGGTTGTAGATGCAAATGCATTATCAGAACGTCTTCTTCAATTCAAACATGAGAAGTTTAGATTCAAGTTTTATGAGGCGGAAGGGGAGAATCATGCATCAGTTGTACCGACTTCTTTAAGTAAAGGATTAAGATTTATTGGTCATTTGTAGAGGGTGTACGTGATATACACGATCTCCATATTTGAACAATTACATCAGGATTAGATGCTTTAAGTTGCTATGTAATGATTGATAAAAATCAGGATGATCAAGAAGCGCTTCAAAATATTATTACTATGCTAAAACACGATTTTCATATTGAACATAGTACAATTCAAATTGAAACACTTAAGATTAAGTATAGTGAAAGGGTCATTTAATAAAACTCTACGAAAAGGCTATGGAGAATTTCCTCCATAGCCTTTTCATTTATGTAAGTATAATTTTCCTTTTTGAAAGTTTTGTTTCAACTTTTCGTCTAAAGAGACAAAAAATTGTCACAATTCCGTCACAATTAGCATAAACATAAAATAGACGAAATGAACTTATCTCCATAAAAGCTCGACTGATTCAACTAATGATTAGTAGGGCTGAAATAAGCACCGATTAAAAGTTCACTTTATTCTCAAGGAGGTAGATCGTATGAAAACTATTCTTGCTATCGCTGGGCTTATTTGGGTTTTATCACATGGCATTCCAATTTATGAAGGAGAGCAAATTCGCAGTGCTCTAAATAAAAATTTTAATGAATATCATATCATTGATCGGCAAGATAATGTTGTAACTGTTCGAGTAAACGACTGTTTTCATACGGTAACTGTTGAAGGGACTTCAGTAGTGAATGACACAAAAGTATGTGATCAACAATAATTTTATATATAATAGGAAGAAAAAAGCCTCAATTCAAATATGTGAAGATTGAGGCTTTTATTTATCCAGCTATTTGAGGATTAATAATGAATGAGAGATGAACAAAACCCTCGCTGATTAAAGTTTCACTTTATTGAGTTTTGTAGCGGACTTTATGCTTTTTTGAAAAGGGACAGGGTATAATGACAATTGAGATTGAGAAGCTAATAATTTGTTAAGAATAATCATATAAACATTAGATACTCATATGGGGTATCAATACATAGATATTTAATGCTATAATTGATATACTCAAAAAGACATTTATTTTTATCAGATGAAGAGAAACTTTAAGAAGGTGATAATATGGATCATAAAGAACATGAAGCAGTAACACATAGATCAGAAAAAGAAAAAGAGCAAATTATAAATAGATTAAAGCGAATTGAAGGACAAGTCCGTGGTATTCAAAATATGATAGAAAATGATCGCTATTGTGTAGATATTTTAGTGCAAATTTCAGCGATTAATGCAGCGATGAAAAAAGTAGGAATGGGTGTTCTCAAAAATCATACAAGTCATTGTGTTTCTGGTGCTATTAAGGATGGTAATGGTGACGAAGCAATTGAAGAATTAATGACCGTATTTGAACGATTTTCAAAGGCTTAAGAAACAAGCTAGTATTTGACTAGCTTGTTTTTTTGTTTATTTAAGACTTTTACCTCAAAGCTTAGCATAGGGAGTTTCAGCGTGTACTTAATAGTTAGATTGATTAAACTTATTTCATGTACCTATAAGGGGTACCTGTATGTTTTGTCGTGGAATGAATGGATTTATTTCAAAGAAGGCTGTGTGGGATAAGAGAAAACAAGGAACTTATAAAAAATTATAAAAATCATTATACAAAACCATTGATTACCTTAGGGGGGTATGGTAAGATAAGGTTGTGATTAACAAACAATGAATGAACAAGAGGAGGATTTTAAATGGAACAGTTAACATTAAAGGTTGAGGGTATGTCTTGTGGACATTGTGTAAATTCTATTGAAAGTAATGTGAAAGAACTAAATGGTGTTGAACAAGTAAAAGTGCAATTAGCAGAAGGAACTGTTGAAGTTACCATTGACTCATCAATCATTACTTTAAAAGATATTGTTAGTGTAATCGAAGATCAAGGATACGATGTTATATAATAATTTTTAAACAGGGGAATAAATCGTACTTTAAATAAAGTGCGATTTATTTTGCTAAAAAATATACCTCTTGAGGGTATGTGGTAGAGGTGAATGAAATGAATGAACAAAAAGAGGCCAATTTTCAAATATCAGGAATGACATGTGCCGCATGTGCGAATAGAATTGAAAAAGGTCTTAAAAAAGTAGAAGGTGTTCAAGAGGCAAATGTAAATTTTGCGCTTGAAAAAACAAAAATTTTGTACGATCCAACTCAAACAAATCCTCAAAAGTTTAAAGAAAAAGTTGAATCGTTAGGATATGGTATTGTAAGTGATAAGGCCGAGTTTACGGTATCGGGAATGACGTGCGCTGCATGTGCGAATAGGGTGGAAAAACGTTTAAATAAGCTAGATGGTGTGAGTAAGGCGACAGTAAATTTCGCTTTAGAATCAGCTACTGTAGAATTTAATCCTGATGAAATTAATGTTAATGAAATGAAGAGTACGATTACAAAATTAGGATATAAATTAGAAGTAAAATCAGATGAGCAAAATTCATCAACAGATCATCGATTACAAGAAATTGAGCGACAAAAGAAAAAGTTTATTATTTCGTTTATTTTATCATTTCCGTTATTGTGGGCAATGGTAAGTCACTTCTCATTTACATCGTTTATTTATTTACCTGATATGCTTATGAATCCGTGGGTGCAGCTAGCTCTTGCAACTCCAGTGCAGTTTATAATTGGAGGCCAATTTTATATAGGTGCTTATAAAGCATTGCGCAATAAAAGTGCAAATATGGATGTTCTTGTGGCACTTGGAACGTCCGCAGCTTATTTCTATAGTGTTTATTTAAGTATTCAATCAATTGGTTCCTCGGAACATATGCCAGATTTATATTTTGAAACGAGCGCGGTACTTATTACATTAATTATTTTAGGTAAATTATTCGAGGCAAAAGCAAAAGGGCGTTCATCAGAAGCTATTAAAAAATTGATGGGATTACAGGCGAAAACTGCTACAGTTGTACGAGATGGAACAGAAATAAAAATTTTAATCGAAGAAGTGGTAGCAGGTGATATCGTCTATGTAAAACCTGGTGAAAAAATCCCAGTAGATGGAGAAATTGTAGAAGGAAAATCAGCGATAGATGAATCGATGTTAACAGGTGAGAGTATTCCAGTTGATAAAACAATCGGGGATGTAGTAATCGGTTCTACAATGAATAAAAATGGATTTTTAAAAGTTAAGGCAACTAAAGTAGGAAGAGACACTGCATTAGCACAAATTATTAAAGTAGTAGAAGAGGCTCAAGGTTCGAAAGCTCCTATTCAAAGGGTAGCGGATCAAATTTCAGGTATTTTCGTACCTGTTGTAGTTGGGATTGCTATTATCACTTTTGTAGTATGGATGGTATTTGTTACACCTGGTGATTTTGGAGGAGCGCTTGAGAAAATGATAGCAGTACTTGTTATCGCATGCCCATGCGCTTTAGGTCTTGCAACACCAACATCTATTATGGCGGGATCAGGAAGATCAGCTGAATACGGAATTTTATTTAAAGGTGGAGAGCATCTAGAAGCGACGCATCGATTAGATACGATTATTTTAGACAAAACAGGTACAGTTACAAATGGAAAACCGACATTAACAGATGTAATTGTAGCAGATGGATTTGAAGAGAAAGAAATATTAAAATTAGTCGGTGCAGCAGAAAAAAATTCTGAACATCCACTTGCAGAAGCGATTGTAGAAGGAATTAAAGAACAGGGAATTGATATCCCAAGTTCAGAAATGTTTGAAGCAATTCCTGGATTTGGTATTGAGTCGGTTGTAGAAGGGAAACAGTTATTAATTGGTACACGCCGATTAATGATGAAATTTAATATTGATATTGAAGAAGTTTCTAAATCGATGGAAGAACTAGAACGAGAAGGAAAAACAGCAATGCTTATAGCAATAGATAAGGAATATGCTGGAATTGTTGCTGTTGCAGATACTGTAAAGGATACTTCAAAAGCAGCAATTGCAAGACTTAAGAAAATGGGTCTAGATGTCGTTATGATTACAGGTGATAATACACAAACTGCTCAGGCAATTGCTAAGCAAGTTGGTATTGATCACGTAATTGCAGAAGTATTACCAGAAGGAAAGGCAGAAGAAGTGAAAAAACTGCAAGCTAGCGGTAAGAGAGTGGCTATGGTTGGAGATGGAATTAATGATGCTCCTGCTCTTGCTACAGCAGACATTGGAATGGCAATTGGAACAGGGACAGATGTAGCAATGGAAGCAGCAGATATTACATTAATCCGTGGTGACTTAAATAGTATTGCTGATGCAATCTTCATGAGTAAAATGACGATTAGAAATATTAAGCAAAATCTATTCTGGGCGTTAGCCTATAACGGCCTAGGAATTCCAATTGCGGCGTTCGGTTTCTTAGCTCCTTGGGTTGCAGGTGCAGCGATGGCATTTAGCTCTGTATCAGTCGTATTAAATGCATTAAGATTGCAAAGAGTTAAATTAAAATAATAAAAGTCTTAATTTATAGAGTAATTGAATATGCTTTTATACAAAAAACAATACTTTGAATAAGTATTGTTTTTTGTTCGTATAGAAAGAAAAAAGATATAATATAGCAGAGACAGAAGCGATAGCTTGATGAGGAGATTTATACATGGTTAAAGATATTATAATTAGAACATTCCAGAAAGAGGATTTAGAACAAGTATTACAATTATTCTATGAAACGGTTCATACGGTTAATGCAAAAGATTATAATACGTTACAGTTAAATGCTTGGGCACCAGAGCGCCTAGATAGAGAAAGTTGGCTACAATCTTTAGAAAAGAATATTTGTTATGTTGCAGAATATAAAGGTGTGATAGTAGGATTTGGGGATTATAATGAGGAACATTACGTAGATCGCTTATTTACGCATAAAGATTACCAAGGAAAAAGAATAGCTTCTTACATACTACAGAAGTTAGAAAAAGAAGCAGTGAAGCTGCAGCATAGAGATGTATTTACAGAAGCGAGTATTACAGCAAAACCTTTCTTTGAAAGTAAAGGTTATATTTGCATAAAGGAACAAAATAAACAGCATAATGGTCAGATTTTTATTAATTATGTCATGAAAAAAATAGCCTCCTCATAAATGAGAAGGCTATTTTTTCATTATTTTACAGCTGCTTTTAGTTCTTTACCAGCTTTAAAAGCAGGTACTTTAGAAGCTGCGATTTGCATTTCTTCACCCGTTTGTGGGTTACGGCCTGTACGAGCAGCTCTTTCACGAACTTCGAATGTACCGAATCCGATAAGTTGTACTTTTTCGCCAGCAGCTAAAGTGTTAGTGATTGATTCTACTACAGTTTGTAAAACTACAGTAGCTTCTTTTTGAGAGATTTCAGCTGATTGTGCTACGTTTTTGATTAATTCTGTTTTATTCATGTTTTCACCTCATATGTAAATAATGCTATTTAAGTTGTTATTATAACGTATAAAAGTTCAGAGAACAAGTGTACGCAGATATATTCACAAAAAAATTGGAATTTGTATCATTTTTCAGGACTTCTATATAGTCGTTCAATTTAAGCAGATGCAGATTTTTTCTTTAATTCAGTTTGTTCTTTATAGGAAGATAGCTTCTTATTATAGGATAGGAAATACGGTAATGCTACAAATAACATACCTCCTACTAAATTCCCAAAGAAAACAAAAATGAAGTTTGGAAAATACTCAATCCAAGTTAAATGACCAGAAAAAATTGCGGCTGGGATGACAAACATATTAGCTACAACGTGTTGGAACCCAATCGCAACGAAAGTCATAACGGGGAACCAAATACCGATAATCTTTCCGCTAAATTCTTTACTTCCCATACTGAGCCAAACAGCTAAACAAACGAGCCAATTACATCCAATTGCAGATATGAATGCTTGTAGTGGCGTATCTTGTAGTTTAGCTTGTGCAATAGACACTGTTTTCGCTAAAAAAGCCCCCTCCGTTAATCCGACAATATGGCCGAAAAAATAAGCAACGAATACAGCACCGATAAAATTGCTAAATGTAACAATAACTAAATTTCGTATTAATTGAAATAAGGTGATTTTTTTGTGAAGCCAAGCCATTGAAACTGTCATCATGTTTCCGGTTACTAATTCACCGCCCGCAAGAATAACGAGTATAAGACCGATAGGGAAGACAGCAGCACCTAAAAAACTAGTAAATGATCCCCAAGATTTTGGCATTGTCCCAATAACATGAATATCGAGTAAATACCCTAATGCTATAAAAGCGCCACCAAAAAATCCGAGAATTAGCATAGGGAGTAATGATAAATGAGCTTTTTTTCTTCCGGAATTAGCAGCAAGTTCAGTAATCTCTTCTGGTGTACATACAGACATTAATAACCCCTCCGTAATAAAGTGATGGAATGAATAGAAGAAACATTTTTAACAATCTATGTATTATAAAAATATGTTATGAAATGTGTATAAATTTGTCAAATTTAGATGGGGATAAAATCGAGTGCAGCTTAACATTTTTTCATGGTGTCACATCAATGTAACAAAAAGGTTTTAAACTACATCTAGAGGTGAAAACGTGAATACGCATCATGTAAAAAAAAATCAAAAAAAATCAATCTTAAAGAAATTTATTATTAGTTTAATAAGTATATTAATTATTCCAGTAAGCTTGTATTTCTATGCAACAGAAATAGAACGAAGATTAGTATCGGTCACGTGGAATGAAATAGAAGCTCCTACGATTCCTGAAGAGTTTAACAATAAAAAAATATTGCAATTCTCAGATGTACATTTAGGATCAGAGTTTACACTGAAACAACTAGATAACCTTGTGGGAAAAATGAATGAGTTACGTCCAGATATAGTAGTTTTTACAGGGGATTTAATAGATAAGTTTGGGACCTATAATGCGGAAAGAGAAGAGGCGAAAGAGATTTTGAGGGAAATTCATGCTCCTCTCGGAAAGTATGCTGTGTTTGGGAATCATGATAGGGGTGGGGGCGGTAGTTTATTCTACAAAAGGTACATGGAGGAAGCTGGTTTTTCTGTTTTAGTAAACGAGGTGCAGAAAATTAAAGTGGAAAATGGCAAGTATATTACAATATCAGGTTTGGATGATTTCTTATTAGGGAAACCACAAATAGACTCGACTTTAAAAAACTTAAAACAACAAGATTTCAATATGCTATTAGTACATGAGCCTGATGTTGTAGATAAAGTAGCTCGTTATCCAGTTGATTTTCAAATGTCAGGACATAGTCACGGAGGACAAGTTCAGATTCCCTTTGTGGGCCCTTTAATTACCACAAAATTAGCTGAGAAGTATGTTGAAGGAATGTATGAATTAGAAGGGAAGAGTAAGCCATTACATTTATATGTAAATCGCGGTATTGGGACGACTCGAATGCCTGTTAGGTTTTGGAGTGTACCGGAACTTTCAGTTTTTGTATTGAAGCAAAATAGTAATTAGAATAGGGCGTTTAGCATGTTTGAAAAGAAGAGAATTTTTAATAGAAAGTTCTTTTTTTATTGATTAAAACCAGAATATTGTGTACTTTTTGTTTGAAGTGTTAAAAAGAAAGGGGAATTTCTATGATAGAAACATGGCATAAAGAATTGGAAAGTTTATATTTTCCACCAAAAGGCATCCCTTTAATTTTCTCAATAATGGGCTTGAAATAAAGAAAAATTATTAAACTTTATGTAATAATTTATAGAGAGGGATATTTAATAATTGTTTAATTCAGAATATTTTGATATATTTTAAATGTAGTATAAGCTTTTTACATAACTCTCTTTCATAAATTTCGAAATCAAATTCGGAAGGGGATGTAGATGCTTTGAATAAAAATCTCAAGAAGGACTTACAAATACGTCATATTACAATGATCTCAATTGGTGGCGTAATTGGAGCGGGTTTATTTGTCGGAAGTGGTGCTGTTGTTCATTCAGCGGGGCCAGGTTCTATCGTTTCATACGCATTAGCAGGACTTTTGGTTGTTTTCGTAATGAGAATGTTAGGAGAAATGGCTGCTATTAATCCAACAAGTGGGTCTTTTGCGACATATGCACGCGAAGCAATTGGCCCGTGGGCAGGATATACAATTGGATGGCTATATTGGTTTTTCTGGGTAATTGTAATTGCGATAGAAGCTACAGCAGGTGCTGGTATTATTCAATATTGGATTCCGCAAATCCCGCTTTGGTTATTGAGCTTAATATTAACGATATTATTAACGTTAACGAATGTTTTTTCGGTGAAATCATTTGGAGAGTTTGAATATTGGTTTTCTTTTATTAAAGTAATAAGTATTGTATTGTTCCTTTGTCTTGGACTTGCTGTTATTTTAGGACTTGTCCCAGGAACGGAAGCACCTGGTACTTCAAATTTAATTGGACAAGGTGGATTTATGCCAAATGGTATAAGTTCGGTGTTGCTTGGTATTACAGTTGTTATATTTTCATTTATGGGATCAGAAATCGTAGCAGTAGCGGCTGGTGAGTCTGCCGAACCTGTAAGAGCAGTAAAAACAGCAACAAATAGTGTGATTTGGCGTATTCTTGTATTTTTTATTGGATCTATAGCAGTAGTTGTTACGCTTCTTCCATGGAATTCAGCAAACATACTAAAAAGTCCGTTTGTAGCGGTACTTGAACATATAGGAATACCAGCGGCAGCACAGATTATGAATTTTATCGTTTTAACAGCTGTACTTTCATGTTTGAATTCAGGTTTATATACGAACTCAAGAATGCTTTTTTCTATGGCAGAAAGAGGAGATGCTCCAAAGGCATTTTTAAAGTTGAACAGTAGTGGTGTTCCTGTTCGGGCAGTTTTATTTGGAACTTTCTTCGCCTATATCGGTGTTGTATTTAGCTACATATCTCCAGATAAAGTTTTTTTATTTTTGGTGAATGCATCTGGTGGGATTGCGTTACTAGTTTATCTTGTTATTGCAGTTTCGCATTTAAAGATGCGTAAAAAAATGGGGAAAGTAGAACAAGAAGATTTGAAAGTGAAAATGTGGCTCTTCCCGTATTTAACGTATGTTACAATTGCCGCTATTATAGCAGTTTTAGTTGCAATGTTTGCAATTGAAACCTTACGTTCACAAGCGATTTTAACGATGATTGTTACAGTTCTTATTATAGTTTCTTATTTTATTTTTAATAGAAATAAAACTAGTTCAGCTTTGAGTCCTAAAAATAGGAATGAAGAATCTGTTCGATTCTAATTTCTTGTTTTTAAAGAAAGTTACATCCAATCATTGCTAGAAAAGATTCATATATAAGTAAAGAAACAAGTAATTACTATTAGCATAGTGGAAATAAACTTTTTTCTTGACTTTTTATATGAAGGAGAGCAAAATGGTAAAAAAGGAAGGGGGGATGATGATGGAAGAGTACGTATTAGACCTGTATAATCTGCTATATACGACAGAGTGGCAAGATATTGTTTCGTTTCTTGGGATATTATTTTGCATGAAAACTGTAATTGTATATATGGAAGAGCAAGGTATGTTCTATTCCTTCTCATCCCCGTTCGATTTGCAACGTGAGCCGTTGCTAAACTATGCCAATGTAAAATACGAACAAATTCCTTTTGTTATATTCTTTATGATTCGTTTTATAACGGCGATTGTGAAGAAGAAGGAAAGTGACGAAGAAGAATGCCATCCAACTTGTTATATAGCCAACGCTTTTTAAGCTAAATACAAGGAGGAGATTTATATGTGGTTTCGATTTCTTATGATTGGTTTCTTTTCATTAACAGCAATTTCATTAATGGGATATCAGGTGTCTGAAATATTTCAAGCGTATAGCAGTACGTTTTTTAACAAAAACTAATCGCATTGCTATTTGAATAATAAAGCGATAAAATCCTTCTTAAGAAGTATTGTTAAGAAGGATTTTTTCTTTGTTTAGTCTTACTGTGTCAAACTATTGTCACATTTACACCGTGAATAATATGTTAAAATAGTGAGGTTAATAATACATATTTGATAGAAGAGGAGTGACCAATTTGGTGGATCAATCAACAAATCAGAAAAGCTATGCTCCTATTGTGATAACGCTTTCTGTAATTGTAAACGCGATTATTTTATTTTTGTTCTTTGGACCTGTTGGATATGAAGGAGAATTACATTTTGATGTAACTATCTTACCGATGTTAAATGCAATTTTTAATAGTTTTACGTTTGTATTTTTATTAGCAGCTTTATTCTCTATTATTAAAAAGAATGTAAAAATGCACCGTGGTTTTATTCTTGCAGCATTTACAACGACTTTATTATTTTGTGTGTCATATTTATCGTATCATTATTTGGCACCAGCAACGCATTTTGGAGGAGAAGGTTTCATTAAATATGTGTATTTCTTCATTTTAATTACACATATTATCCTTGCAGCGATTATCGTACCACTTGCATTGTTCGCACTTGTATTTGGTTTTACGAATCAATTAGCACGTCACCGTAAAATTGTACGTTGGACGATGCCAATTTGGTTATATGTAAGCTTATCTGGTGTTATTGTTTACTTAATGATCTCACCTTATTATCAATAAAAAATCTCAGCCTAGAGGCTGGGATTTTTTTGTTAAGCAAATTTGTTTGTGAAATTTTAAAAATATGGTATACAAAAGTATAGTTGCTTTTAATATAGAAGGGTGGTAAATAAGAATATGCAAAATTTTGTATTTCGTAATCCAACAAAACTTATTTTTGGTAAAGGACAATTAGAGCAGTTAAAAACTGAAATTCCACAGTTCGGTAAAAAAGTTCTTCTCGTATATGGAGGAGGAAGTATTAAAAGAAACGGTATTTATGATAATGTAATTTCTATTTTAAAAGATATAAATGCGGAAGTGTTTGAGTTGACAGGTGTTGAACCGAATCCTCGTTTATCAACTGTAAAGAAAGGGATTCAAATTTGTAAAGACAATGGAGTTGAATTTATTTTAGCAGTTGGTGGAGGAAGTGTAATTGACTGTACGAAAGCGATTGCTGCTGGTAGTAAATATGATGGAGATGTATGGGATATTGTAACGAAAAAAGCATTTGCTAGCGAAGCGTTGCCATTCGGTACTGTTCTAACTCTTGCGGCAACAGGTTCTGAAATGAATGCAGGCTCTGTAATTACAAACTGGGAAACAAATGAAAAGTATGGCTGGGGCAGTCCAATTACATTCCCTCAGTTTTCAATTTTAGATCCAGTTCATACTGCGTCTGTGCCGAGAAATCAAACAATTTATGGTATGGTCGATATTATGTCGCACGTATTAGAACAATATTTCCACCATGGAACAAATACAGAACTACAAGATCGGTATTGTGAATCGATTTTAAAAACAGTAATAGAAACAGCTCCTAAGCTTTTAAATGATCTAGAAAGTTATGAGCACAGAGAAACAATTCTATATTGTGGAACGATGGCGTTAAACGGTATTTTAGCGATGGGAGTAAGAGGAGATTGGGCAACCCATAATATTGAGCATGCAGTTTCTGCAGTTCATGATATACCACATGGAGGTGGCCTCGCGATTTTATTCCCGAACTGGATGAAGCATGTTGTGGATGAGAATGTGAATCGTTTTAAACAGTTCGCTATTCGTGTGTTTAATGTAGAATCAGATGGGAAAACGGATAAAGAAATTGCGATAGCGGGGATTGAAGCATTACGCCAGTTTTGGACGTCAATTGAAGCGCCAGTAACATTAGCAGATTACGGCATTGGGGAAAATGAAATTGAATTAATGGCGGATAAAGCGATGGCTTATGGTGAATTCGGTAACTTTAAAAAATTAAATAAAGATGATGTTCTTGAAATTTATAAAGCTTCTTTATAAGCAATTTGAGAGTGAGACCCTATTTGATCGGAGTATCAAATAGGGTCTTTTTTGATTGTTTATTAACGGAATTGAATGTTGGTGATTATTTTTGATTGTTTTTGATTGATTTTTGTGATCGTTTTCATTATACTGTAATCAAAGGAGAGGTGAATAAAATGTTAACTCCTGAACGTCATCAAATGATACTACAGCTTGTAAAGGAACAGAAAGTTGTTAAATTGCAGCAATTAGTTGAAAGAACGGAAAGCTCTGAATCGACAATTCGTCGTGATTTAGCGCAATTGGAAAAACAAAGGTTATTAAAAAGAGTTCATGGCGGTGCCTCTATATTAACTGGAAAAGGGCAAGAGCCAACGATGATTGAAAAATCATCCAAAAACATTCATATAAAGCAACAAATTGCAAAGTTTGCGGCAACCTTTGTTGAACAGGGTGATTGCATTTATTTAGATGCAGGAAGTACGACTTTTGAAATGATTCCGTTTTTAATAAATAAAGATGTTACTGTCGTTACAAATGGTCTTATGCATATTGAAGCTTTAGTTGAAAATAACATTCGGGCGTATTTACTAGGCGGAATGATGAAGAGTAGGACGAAAGCTTTAATTGGTGCCATGGCACAGGAAAGTATGCAAAAATATCGTTTTGATAAATGCTTTTTAGGAGCTAATGGTGTACATGAACAGTTAGGGTATACAACACCAGATCCGGAAGAAGCACTCTTGAAACAAATGGCATTAACATTAGCAAACGAAGGGTATTTCTTAATTGATGAAAGTAAATTTTCAGAAGTTGCGTTTGCGAAAATTGCAAATGTTGAAGAGGCAAGCATTGTTACAAACCATTTAGAAATTGATTTAGAAAAATATAAAAGACAAACAAATGTAATTGAGGCTGATAAACAATGATCTATACAGTTACTTTAAACCCATCTATTGATTACGTAGTACAAGTTAATTCTTTCGATTTAGGAACAGTAAACCGAGCAGAGAAAGATATGAAGTTTCCTGGAGGAAAAGGGATTAATGTTTCTCGCGTTCTTCATCGTTTAGGTGTTGAAAATGTAGCGCTTGGATTTACCGGTGGATTTACCGGTAAATTTATTAAAGATGTATTACATGATGAAGGTGTAACAACAAACTTTGTACAAGTAGACGGAGATTCACGAATTAATGTGAAAATAAAAGGGCAAGAAGAAACAGAGTTAAATGGACAAGGTCCTATTGTGACAAATGAGCAATTTGGTCAGTTAATGAAAAAAATTGAAAGTATGCAACCTGGAGATTGTGTTGTACTAGCCGGAAGTGTACCAGCTTCTATTCCAACTACCTTTTATGAGTCAATCGCAGCGTTTGGAGCAGAAAAAGGCATTCGCGTAGTAGTAGATGCAAGTGGAAGTGCGTTACAGCATGTAATTAAAAATAACCCATTTTTAATAAAGCCAAATCATCATGAACTTGGTGAGTTGTTCGGAGTGGAGCTTTCAACAGTAGAAGACATTTTACCGTATGGAAGAAAATTAATCGAACAAGGTGTAGAGCACGTTATAGTATCAATGGCAGGAGATGGAGCTTTATTATTTACGGCAGAAGGTATATATGAGGCGACTGTTCCGAAAGGTATTGTTATTAACTCTGTTGGAGCAGGAGATTCTCTTGTTGCAGGGTTTGTAGGGGAATATGAACAGACAAAAGATATTGAAAAGGCATTTCAATATGGTGTTGCAACAGGGAGTGCAACAGCATTTTCAGCAGATTTATGTGCAAAGGAAAAAGTAGAAGAATTATTGTCGCAAGTAATTGTCACAAAGCGATAGGGGGAAACAACATATGAAAATTACAGAACTATTAAAAAGGGATACAGTCATTATGAATTTGACAGCTTCAAATAAAGAAGCTGTCATAGATGAATTAGTTGAGAAATTAAACGGAGCAAATCGTTTAAATAGTAAGACTGAATTTAAAGAAGCTATTTTAAAGCGTGAGTCACAAAGTACAACCGGAATTGGTGAAGGTATTGCAATACCTCATGCGAAGACGAAGGCAGTTAAGCAACCAGCGATTTGTTTTGGCAGAAGTGTAAGCGGTATCAACTATGAATCGCTTGATGGACAGCCCGCACATTTGTTTTTTATGATTGCTGCAAGTGAAGGGGCGAATAATACTCATTTAGAAACGTTATCTCGTCTCTCTACGTTATTGATGGATGAAGGGTTTCGCAAGCAATTATTAGAAGCAAAGGATGAAGATGAACTTCTCCGTTTATTTGATGAAAAAGAGAATGAAAAAGAGAATGAAAAAGAAAAAGAAAAAGAAAAAGAAAAAGAAGAAGAAGAAGTTGAAGTAGCAAAGCCAGAAGGGAATGAACCATATGTATTAGCTGTTACAGCTTGTCCGACTGGTATCGCTCACACATATATGGCTGCTGATAGTTTAAAAGCAAAAGCGGCAGAGTTAGGGATTGCGATTAAAGTTGAAACGAATGGATCAACAGGTGTAAAGAACGGTTTAACGAAAGAGGATATCGATCGTGCAACAGCAATTATTGTCGCTGCAGATAAACAAGTAGAAATGAAACGTTTCGCTGGGAAGCATGTCATTCAAGTGCCGGTAGCTGATGGTATTAGAAAAACTGAAATCCTTCTTAATAGAGCTGTAAAACAGGATGCGCCAATCTTTAAAGGTGTTAAAGAGAATGGGAAGGCAGAAAGTGTTGAGAAAGAAAAAGGGTTAGGAATCTATAAGCATTTAATGAGCGGTGTAAGTAATATGCTTCCATTCGTTGTTGGTGGCGGGATTTTAATCGCACTAGCATTTATGTTCAGTGGAATTAAGGCAAAAGGTCCTATTGCTGAAATATTAATGGCTATTGGTGGTGGAGAAAAAGGAGCTTTCTTATTCCTTGTTCCAATTTTAGCTGGATTTATTGCAAGCTCTATTGCTGATCGTCCTGGTTTTATGCCTGGTGTTGTTGGTGGCTTTTTAGCAGCACAAGCGAATGCTGGATTTTTAGGTGGATTAATTGCTGGTTTCTTAGCAGGATATGTTGTTGTCGGTTTGAAAAAGCTATTTTCTGGTTTGCCAGCGCAGTTAGAAGGGATTAAACCGGTCTTGCTATATCCGGTATTTGGGTTATTAATTACAGGTGTTATCATGTTAAAAGTAGTCAATCCACCTGTAGTTGCGTTAAATGAAATGTTAACGAGTTGGTTAAATAGTTTAGGTGGTACAAATGCTATACTATTAGGTTTAATTTTAGGTGGTATGATGGCAATTGATATGGGGGGACCAATTAATAAAGCGGCGTTTACATTCGGTATCGCTGCAATTGCGGCAGGAAACTTTGGTGTACATTCAGCAGTTATGGCTGGTGGTATGGTACCACCGCTTGCAATTGCACTAGCAACTACAATCTTCAAAACGAAGTTTACAGAAGCAGAACGTAAATCTGGCTTAACAAATTATATCATGGGAGCGTCATTTATTACAGAAGGTGCGATTCCATTTGCAGCTGCAGATCCGGTTCGAGTAATTGTAAGTTGTGTTGTTGGTTCAAGTATTGCAGGTGCCTTATCTATGTTATTCCAAATTACATTACCGGCACCACATGGTGGATTGTTTGTCATCGCATTAGTAAATAAACCGTGGCTATATATTTTCTCTATATTAATTGGGGCAGTTGTTTCGGCTCTTATGATGGGGATTTGGAAGAAAAAAGTTAATTAAAAGGTAAAAAGGGACAGTTAGCGGGGGCTGTTCCTTTTTTATTACAAAAAAGTGGTTTAATACTTGAATCATGATGGATTTTGGTAAAAGATGTAATGAAAAACGATTTTTTTGTAACAAAACAGTAATATTGTAATTTTTTTTGGAAATAAACTCTCATACTAATATGTGGGAAATATATGAAAACTATTGATAATTTTGGTAGAAATACAATTCTTAAATATGGAAATTTATGTTACAAATCATTAATCGTTTGTTACGAATGCTTTGTAATTTTGTGATTTTCGAAATTCCGTAAAAAACTGTTGCTATAATGAGAACACGAAAACAAAGCGAATGGAGGCTATTCATGAAAAAATTATTAGGTATAGCAACGGCAGCAGTTTTTGGTCTTGGGATTTTTGTAGGTTCTGCAAAAGCAGAAACGATTGTAACGACAGATGTATTAAACGTTAGGGAAAACCCAACTGTAGAATCAAAACTTGTAGGTAAAATGTTAAGTGGAAATAAATTAGATGTTATAAATACAGAAAACGGATGGTCAAAAATTAAATTAGACGGTAAAGAAGCGTTTGTAAGTGCTGAGTTTACGAAAAGTACTTATTATGTAACAGCAAACGTATTAAACGTTCGTGCTGGAGCGAATACTGACTCAGAAATTCTTGGCACGCTAAAAAAAGATGACGTGATTGAAACGACAAATCAAGTGCAAAACGAATGGTTACAATTCGAATATGGTGGGAAAGCGGCATATGTTCACGTACCATTTTTAACAGGCACAGCACCTGTTATTGAAGGAAAAGAAATTCCAGCTCAAGCTGAAGCGCCAACTAAGGTGAAAACGGCGGTTAAAAATGATACGGCAGTTAACAGAAAAGTACCTGCTAAGAGTGAAGAACCAAGTAAACCAGAAGCGCAAGCGAAGCCGACAGCTAAATCAGCGGCGAAATCTACTGAAACAAATGCACCAGCTGGTGGTCGTGAAATAACAGTAGAAGCGACAGCGTACACAGCTAATCCAAGTGAAAATGGCACATATGGTGGTCGAGTGTTAACTGCGATGGGTCATGATTTAACAGCGAATCCAAACATGAAAGTTATTGCTGTTGATCCGAAAGTAATCCCTCTTGGATCAAAAGTGTGGGTAGAAGGGTATGGAGAAGCAATTGCTGGAGATACTGGTGGCGCGATTAAAGGAAACCGTATTGATGTTCTAGTTGGTTCAGATAGTAATGCGGATAGTTGGGGTCGTAAATCCGTTAAAGTGAAAGTTATACAATAATTTATCTGTATTAAAATCAAAAAACGGCTGCTTGAAAATGTCTAAGTAGCCGCTTTTTTTATATGAGATTCACTGAAATGGATAAACCGTTTTACCTGTAATAATTTTATATGCGCTGCAAAATTGAGTTTGCATGTACTCTGCATTTTTATTTTCTGGATGTAACGTCGTTTCTTGAAGGGTAGAATGAAAGGAACGTAGTAAACAATTTAAGGCGAAGTATAATTCTTCTTGTGAACAATTTTGTTCTTTTGTAGCAGTAGCTAAAATGAGGTCTTTTGTTAATGATGAAAAATCGATAGTGGTTGGTTTCATAGTCATTGCACCCTCTCCGAGCTATTTTTAATCATGTATATGCAAAATTGGACAAACTATGTTCTTTTTTTATATATAATTTCATGTACTGGATTCAAAGAACTTGCAATCACACCATTAAAATTGGTAAGATTGGGTATAATGATTAGATGGAGTATATTACATAAAGAGAGTTGAGTTATATGGGAGAAGTGCAACGTGAAAAAGTTGCTGTCATCATTGGGCCAACTGCTGTCGGAAAGACGAAATTAAGTATCGATCTTGCAAAAGCATTGAATGGTGAGATTATTAGTGGTGATTCCATGCAAATTTATCGTACGATGGATATCGGGACTGCAAAGGTAACAACGGATGAGATGGACGGAATTCCGCATTATATGATTGATATAAAAAATCCGGAAGATTCATTTTCTGTGGCGGAATTTCAAGAACGTGTTCGTAAGTACATTCGAGAGATTACAGAGCGTGGGAAATTACCGATTATTGTTGGTGGAACTGGCCTTTATATACAATCTGTTTTATTCGATTACCAGTTTACTGATGAGGCTGGGGATGCTATATACCGAGAGCAGATGGAAAAGTTAGCGTTAGAACGCGGTGTGGAATATGTACATAAAAAATTGCAAGAAGTAGATCCAGAAAGTGCGGAGCGTATTCATGCAAATAATGTAAGGCGTGTTATTCGGGCGTTGGAAATTTTTCGCACGACGGGTGAAAAAATGAGTAACCAGCTTGAAAAACAAGAAAACGAGTTACTGTACGATGTTTCATTAATTGGCTTGACAATGGATCGAGATATGCTATACGATCGCATTAACTTACGTGTTGACCTAATGATTGAACAAGGTTTATTGGAGGAAGTAAAAGGTCTGCATGAAAGAGGAGTGCGAGATTGTCAATCTATTCAAGCGATTGGTTATAAAGAGCTCTATGATTGTTTTGAGAATCGTGTCTCTTTAGAAGAAGCGGTATCACAATTAAAGACGAATTCACGCCGTTATGCAAAACGTCAATTAACGTGGTTCCGTAATAAAATGGATGTCGCGTGGTTCGATGTTACTGATGGTGAAAAAACGTCAGAAATTTTACGATACATAGAAGGAAAGCTACAACTAAAGTCGAATAATAGTAAGTAGAGAAAAAGAGGAGGATTCGACATGAAGCAATCAATCAATATTCAAGATCAGTTTTTAAATCAACTCCGTAAAGAGAATACGTTCGTTACGCTGTACTTATTAAATGGTTTTCAGCTTCGTGGATTAATTAAAGGGTTTGATAACTTTACAGTCCTACTGGAAACAGAAGGTAAGCAACAGCTTATTTATAAACATGCAATTTCTACATTTGTACCTCAAAAAAATGTTTCAATTGAATTAGAGTAGTAATGAATTGTACATAACAAAAAAGAGCGAGTTTTTCGCTCTTTTTTTATTTGTCATAAACAATAAATAGTGAAATTTAAGCGATTCTAAATACAGTAAGTCGAACGTTAGTGTTTCCGGTTGAAGGGAGCGTAATCTCGTTAAGAGTAGATTGGAGAGAAATATTTGCGCCAGCTGCTAAAGTTTCAATTGTTGTAAAGGAAAGCGAGTCGCCTATTAAATTAGAGGAGAAATTATTTGTTGCGACTGCACCATTTATTGAAATTCCAACACCAAATGGAGCGCGTCCTGGTGCAGTTGTAGAGATTGAGACGCTAATTACATAAATACCAGCATTGACGACGGTAACTGTGTCTGTGCCTTTAAAAATAATATTGTTTACATTAATTGCAGTGCTGAAAATGAAGTTATTAAATTGAAGTACAGTTTGTTGAATATTATTTTGTACAACAATTGTCGCTACTGGGAAGTTTGGTCCAGTCGGTCCGGTAGCGCCCGTGATACCTTGAGGTCCAGTGGCACCAGTAGCACCTGTGATACCTTGAGCCCCCGTATTACCTTGAGGTCCAGTGGCACCAGTAGCACCTGTGATACCTTGAGCCCCCGTATTACCTTGAGGTCCAGTGGCACCAGTAGCGCCCGTGATACCTTGAGGCCCAGTAGCACCGATAGCGCCTGTGTTGCCTTGAGGTCCAATGGCACCAGTAGCACCTGTGATACCTTGAGCCCCCGTATTACCTTGAGGCCCAGTAGCACCAGTAGCGCCCGTATTACCTTGAGGTCCAGTGGCACCAGTAGCGCCCGTGATACCTTGAGCGCCTGTATTGCCTTGAGGTCCAGTGGCACCGGTAGCGCCCGTGATACCTTGAGCGCCCGTATTACCTTGAAGTCCAGTAGCACCAGTAGCGCCCGTGATACCTTGGGCCCCCGTATTACCTTGAGGTCCAGTGGCACCAGTAGCACCTGTGATACCTTGGGCCCCCGTATTACCTTGAGGTCCAGTAGCACCGGTAGCGCCCGTATTACCTTGAGGTCCAGTAGCACCGGTAGCGCCCGTATTACCTTGAGGCCCAGTGGCACCGGTAGCGCCCGTGATACCTTGAGGCCCAGTGGCACCAGTAGCGCCTGTGTTGCCTTGAGGTCCAGTGGTACCAGTAGCACCTGTGTTGCCTTGAGCGCCTGTATTACCCTGAGGTCCAGCACTACTTGGAAAGCATGGTTTGGAGAATTTATTTTGATTGTCGTTAAAACGAGACATTAAATCTCTCCTTTCTAATTATACTGTGAGCGAAACTCAGTATAGTAGATGCAGAGAATAGGTAAATGGTCATAGTAAAATTAATTGTTTCAAGAAAAAATAGAAAAAAACGCCTTATTATAAGGCGTTTTTGCTATTTTCTGCGTATTGATAATATCGTTTTAATGAAATTTTTGATTTGAAGCCAATTAATTTTATGATCTCAGGTTCTGGGATTTGTTTTTTTATTAGGCGTAGAATAAAGGTGTTCCGGAAATGTTGTCCAGAAATGCCTTTACGTAAATTTGCTCTTGCTACTTCAAGTCGGATCATTTTTTGAACGGCAATTTCTGTTAATGCCTTTGGTGCGTCATTTTCATATACCCATCTATATGTTCCGCGATTAAAATCAAACGCCACAAATAATGGATCATCGCTATGGTATTTGGGGCGAACTGGTTCTGGGATACTTTTATAATATGTGTACAGTTGTTTTTTGTCTTCATTTGTTAACGTGATTGTTCTTGCTACTCCTGCGGTTGCTGGAATAGACAATGTATTGGTTTCAAAGTGAACTTGATGCATAGTTAATGCTGTAAGTTCTTGTAAGGATAGTCCGTAGTCGATTAGTAGGCTTAAAATAGCGATATTACGATCCATTAATAAAGGGCGAACAGGACGTTGCTTTTCTGAAAGGCCTTCTAATGAAGTGACTATATGTTTTAATCTTTTTTCTTCATCGGATGAAATGAAATCTTCATTACGTAATGCACGGTTTGGTTGAATAACGATTTCCATATTCTTCAATGGATTGGGAATGTTTAGAAAATGATACATTCTATTTAATACAATAAATACACGATGCATTGTTTTCTCCGAGTAGTGTCGATTCTTTTTTAAGTCGGAAAAGTAATCTTCATAGTCTTTTGTACAAAGTGTAGCCCATATATTACTGGAAGGGAGCTTTTTGTTTTTTTCTAACCAATGTCCGAAATCTTCGATGTCATAGACATAGCGTTTAATAGTTGAAGACTTTCGGCCTTTATTCAATAAAAAAATAGAAAAGGCTTGTATTGTATCATGGAATTCCGTTGTTTCCATAGTCCCACCACCTTAATTATTTCTTATATTATAGCAAACTTTTCTGAAAATAGGCATTTGTAAGGGGGACGGGAATAATAATATTTGATGAGTGGATAAAATGAGGTGATTGTATGGAACAATCAATGCGTAAGAAAAATAACAATCAAATTAATATCGTGTTAAACCATCGGAAGAAAATTTCGTTACCGGCATCGGAAGATAAAACTGTAATTTCAAGTGAAACCGCTACTAAACATGAGATGTTGCAGAGAATTGAAGAAGAGATGGGAAAGCTTGTTGGGATGGATGACATAAAAAAGATAATTAAAGAAATTTATGCTTGGATTTATGTAAATAAAAAAAGACAAGAGATGGGGTTGAAATCTGAGAAGCAAGTGCTTCATATGTTGTTTAAAGGGAATCCGGGTACTGGGAAGACAACTGTTGCTAGAATGATAGGGAAATTGTTGTTTGAGATGAATATTTTATCAAAAGGGCATCTAGTTGAAGCTGAACGTGCTGACCTCGTAGGGGAGTATATCGGTCATACAGCGCAAAAGACAAGAGATTTAATAAAGAAGGCTATGGGAGGTATTTTGTTTATTGATGAGGCGTATTCTTTAGCGCGTGGGGGAGAGAAAGATTTTGGAAAGGAAGCCATTGATACACTTGTGAAACATATGGAAGATAAGCAACACGGTTTTGTATTAATTTTGGCTGGGTATTCAAGAGAGATGAATCATTTTCTTTCGTTGAATCCAGGGTTACAATCTCGTTTTCCGTTTATTATTGAATTTGCGGATTACTCGGTAAATCAGTTATTGGAAATTGGGAAGAGAATGTATGAAGAACGTGAATATCAGTTATCAAAGGAAGCGGAGTGGAAATTTAGAGATCATTTACATGCTGTAAAGTATTCGTCACAAATTACATCGTTCAGTAATGGGCGATATGTACGGAATATTGTTGAAAAATCAATTCGTACACAAGCTATGCGTTTGTTACAAGAAGATACGTATGATAAGTATGATTTAATTGGGATATCAAGTAGTGATTTAATGCTTGAAGAGGAGACGCACAGTACATAAACTGTGCGTCTGTTTTTTGTGAATCATTTCGTTTGTTATTTTTTTGCTTTTTCTCGATAAGATTTATGGAAGCGCTCCATTTTAGCGCTTTTTTCGTGTGCAGAATTAGGGTCGTGTCCAATTTGGTCTACTGAGCTTTTTTGTGCACCTTTATTAACATGGTTTGTCATTTCTATTCACCTCGCTTTGAGGATTAGTATTAACATTATGTAAAGAAAAACTCGTTAGAAAAGAAAAACCTCTTTACGATATGTAAAGAGGTTAGATTGCTATTTATGCATTGAACGTTCGTTTGTATCGATGCGTCTATGCGGTAAATGCCATTTGTAATGAATAGAAACCATACGGAAGCAAACAATTAAAATGAATAAGGTGTATAGAGCCCAATCGCTAACGATAATTTGAGCTCCAATTAAAAAACCTGCTAAAATCGTCCAAAATGCATATACTTCAGCTCGAAGGACGAGAGGTTTTCTGCGGGCTAAAAGGTCACGAATAATACCGCCGCCAATACCGGTTAAAACAGCGGCTACGATTGTAGCACTAATTGGTAAATTTAGTTTTTGTGCATATAGTGCTCCTTGTACGGCAAATGCTGATAAGCCGATGGCATCCGTGATGTTTTCCCACTTTTTCCAATGTCTAATCAATTTATTTGGAAAAAGAAAAATAATCGTCATTGATAATAGTGCGATTTGGAATAACATGTCTTGTTGCCAAAACGCGACGATTGGATAACCGATTAATAAATTACGGAGGGCACCTCCCCCAAATGCGGTTGCCATTCCTAAAATATACACCCCGAAAATATCATAATCTTCTTCCATTGCAACAATGGCTCCGCTTAGTGCGAAGGCGATTGTGCCTATGATGCTAAAAATCTCCCATGCCATGAATTTTCTCCCCCGCTAACTAGATGAAATGTGCTTCCTCTGCTATTATATTAGAAGGTTTAAATTTCGAAAAGGATGAGTGAACATATTTGATGGAAGAAAAAGAAAAAGTCATATTAGTTGGCTGTCAATTGTCGCAAGATGATGATGAAAAATTCATGCATTCCATGAAAGAGCTTGCATCGTTAGCGAAGACTGCGCGAGCAGAAGTGTTAGTGTCCACAACGCAAAAACGCCCGAAGTTTCATCCGGCGACTTATATAGGAAAAGGTAAACTAGAAGAACTTACGATGTTAACTGAAGAATTAGAACCAGCTGTTATTATATTTAATAACGAGTTAACGCCGAGCCAAATTCGGAATTTATCTTCAGTGTTAGATGCAAGAGTGATTGACCGAACGCAGTTAATACTAGA
Source organism: Bacillus sp. H1a (assembly GCF_000633475.1). Lineage (NCBI taxonomy): Bacteria > Bacillati > Bacillota > Bacilli > Caryophanales > Bacillaceae > Bacillus > Bacillus sp. H1a. Next base: position 204,744 of record NZ_AYMH01000020.1, read on the forward strand.
CATTTTTGCGCAACGTGCGAAATCAAGAGAGGGTAAGCTTCAAGTAGAATTAGCTCAGTTGCAATATACAATGCCGCGCCTTATGGGGCAAGGTCTGTCTTTATCACGTCTTGGTGGTGGAATTGGTACAAGGGGACCGGGAGAGACAAAGCTTGAAACGGACCGTCGTCATATTCGATCACGTATTGATGAAATCAAGAAACAACTTGCGGTTGTTGTGGAGCATCGAAAAAGATACCGTGAGAGAAGAAAAGATAATAAAGTATTTCAAGTTTCGTTAATTGGATATACAAATGCAGGGAAATCTACTTTGTTTAATAGATTAACGGAAGCGGATACGTTTGAAGAAAACTTATTGTTTGCAACGTTAGATCCGACAACAAGGAAGATGCCGTTACCTTCTGGTTATACAGTGTTATTGACTGATACGGTTGGCTTTATACAAGATTTACCTACGTCGTTAATTGCTGCTTTTCGATCTACGTTAGAAGAAGCTGGTGAAGCGGATGTTATTTTACATGTTGTTGATTCGGCAGACCCTAATTATGTAGGGCATGAGCAAACGGTAAAACAACTATTGTCAGATCTTGAAATTAATCATATTCCTATTATTACGTTATATAATAAAAAAGATAAATTGCATCAAAGTTTTATTCCATTTCCAAAAAGTGATTTCTTAATGACTAGTGCTTTTGAAGAAAATGATTTATTACGTATTAAAGAAGCAATAGAAACGAAGATGAAGGAAGAGATGGTTGTTTATCAAGTGAAACTCCCGCCTAGTGAAGGTAGGTTGTTAACACTTTTAAAAACGGAAACGTTGCTAACAAAAATGGAGTTTTTAGAAGAAGAATTTGTGTACGATTGTACAGGGTATATCTTTGCTCATTCATCGCTTAATGGGCAGTTAAAGAGATTTTTAGTGGAAGAAGGAGAAAATAATAATGTTTGATCGTTTAAAAAATGGAGAAAAGATTGCTCCTATCGTAAAAGAAGTAGAGATTCAAGTTACAGAAGTGCATAAACGTGTGGATGAAGTAATTGAAAGTAACCAATTTCGTGTATTAGAAAGTTTTCGTAGACATAAAATTAGCGATTCGCATTTTATTCCGACGACAGGTTATGGCTATGATGATATTGGTCGTGACACGTTAGAAAAAGTGTATGCTGATGTATTTGGAGCAGAAGCTGGTCTTGTTCGTCCACAAATAATATCGGGTACTCACGCAATTTCAACAGCTTTATTCGGTATTTTACGTCCGGGAGATGAGTTGTTATACATAACGGGAAAGCCATATGATACGCTAGAAGAAATCGTTGGTGTGCGTGGAAAAGGTGTAGGTTCTTTTAAGGAATATAATATTGGGTATAACGCAGTTCCGCTAACTGAAGAGGGGTTTGTGGACTTTGAAGCTGTTGCAGCTGCAATCCATAGTGATACGAAGATGATTGGTATTCAGCGTTCAAAAGGGTATGCTACTCGTCCGTCGTTTACCGTTTCTCAAATTAAAGAGATGATTGCATTTGTTAAAGAGATTAAACCTGATGTTGTTGTATTTGTAGATAACTGTTATGGCGAGTTTATTGAAGAGCAAGAGCCATGTCATGTTGGTGCAGATTTAATGGCGGGTTCTCTTATTAAAAACCCGGGTGGAGGAATTGTTAAAACTGGTGGTTATATTGTTGGTAAAGAACAGTATGTTGAAGCATGTGCATATCGTCTAACATCTCCGGGGATCGGTGCGGAAGCAGGGGCATCTTTATACAGTCTGCAAGAAATGTATCAAGGTTTCTTCTTAGCGCCGCATGTTGCTGGTCAAGCGCTGAAAGGTGCGATTTTTACAGCTGCATTTTTAGAAAAGTTAGGAATGAATACATCACCAGCGTGGAATGCATCAAGAACAGATTTAATTCAATCTGTTCAATTTGATGATAAAGATCGTATGATTGCGTTCTGTCAAGCGATTCAATATGCATCTCCAATTAATTCTCATTTTACGCCATATGCAAACTATATGCCGGGTTATGAAGATGATGTAATTATGGCTGCTGGGACGTTTATTCAAGGTGCAAGTATCGAATTGTCGGCTGATGGCCCGATTCGTCCGCCTTATGTTGCTTACGTACAAGGTGGATTAACTTATTCGCATGTAAAGATTGCGATTTGTTCTGCGATTGATGCGTTAATTGAAAAAAACCTATTAACAATTTCTTAAAGGGAAGCTGTCGATTTCGACAGCTTTTTTTCATATGAAAGTAATGATTTGTGCCATTAGAAAAAAGAATGAAAAAAATTATAAAAAAATCATGTAAGAAAAGCTTACATCTATTGACACTAAACATAACATGATATAAAATGAGAAGCAGTTAAGGCGAAGGAGGAACTGAAACGATGAAAGAAGATAGACGTTCTGCCCCGCTGTTTCCTATTGGTATAGTAATGGATTTAACACAATTGTCTGCACGTCAAATTCGCTACTATGAAGAGCATAATCTTGTTTCTCCAACCCGTACAAAGGGGAATCGTAGATTATTTTCATTTAACGATGTAGATAAGTTGTTAGAGATTAAAGATTTATTAGATCAGGGCTTAAATATGGCTGGTATTAAGCAAGTGTTACTAATGAAAGAAAATCAAACAGAAGCAGTGAAAGTAAAAGAAGAAACGAAAGAAATTTCAAAAACTGAGCTTCGCAAAATACTTCGAGATGAACTACAACATACAGGTAGATTTAATCGGACTTCGTTGCGACAAGGTGATATTTCAAGGTTTTTTCACTAAAGATAACTGATTCTGAAGGTGTTTAGAGGGACTAAGGAGGAATTTATAATGGCTAGGTACACAAAAGAAGATATTTTCCGTTTGGCGAAAGAAGAGAATGTAAAGTATATCCGCTTACAATTTACAGACCTTTTAGGAGTAATTAAAAACGTAGAAATTCCAGTGAGCCAATTAACAAAAGCTCTTGATAACAAAATGATGTTTGATGGATCTTCTATTGAAGGTTTCGTACGTATTGAAGAATCTGATATGTATTTATATCCGGACTTAGATACTTGGGTAATTTTCCCTTGGACAGCTGAAAAAGGTAAAGTAGCTCGATTAATCTGTGATATTTACAATGCAGATGGCACTCCATTTGAAGGAGATCCACGTAACAATTTAAAACGTGTATTAAAAGAAATGGAAGCGTTAGGATTCTCAGATTTCAATCTTGGACCAGAGCCAGAATTCTTCCTATTTAAAGTAGATGAAAAAGGAAATCCAACATTAGAATTAAACGATAACGGTGGATACTTCGACCTTGCGCCGATGGATCTAGGGGAAAACTGTCGTCGTGATATCGTTCTTGAACTTGAAGAGATGGGATTTGAAATTGAAGCGTCTCACCATGAGGTTGCTCCAGGGCAACATGAAATTGACTTTAAATATGCAAATGCAATTCGCTCATGTGATGACATTCAAACATTCAAACTTGTTGTAAAAACAATTGCTCGTAAGCATGGTTTACATGCAACATTTATGCCGAAACCATTATACGGTGTAAACGGTTCAGGTATGCACTGTAACTTATCATTATTTAAAAATGGTGAGAACGTATTCTTCGATCAAAATGGTGAATTACAATTAAGTGATGATGCTCGTCACTTCATCGCAGGTATTTTAAAACATGCACCAGCATTTACAGCGGTAGCAAACCCAACTGTAAACTCTTACAAACGTTTAGTACCTGGATATGAAGCTCCATGTTACGTAGCATGGTCTGCACAAAACCGTAGTCCATTAGTACGTATCCCTGCATCTCGTGGTATTAGTACACGCGTAGAAGTACGTAGTGTTGACCCAGCTGCAAACCCATATTTAGTAATGGCAACATTATTAGCTGCAGGTCTTGACGGAATTAAAAATAAATTAACTCCACCAGCTGCAGTAGACCGTAACATCTACGTAATGACAAAAGAAGAGCGCGAAGAAGCAGGTATCGCTGATTTACCAGCAACATTAGCGCAAGCATTAGTTACATTACAATCTAATGAAGTAGTATGTGGTGCACTAGGAGATCACTTACTTGAGCACTTCATTGAAGCGAAAGAGATTGAGTGGGATATCTTTAGAACTCAAGTTCACCAATGGGAACGCGATCAATATATGTCTCTATACTAAGAGGCACAAACCCTTGACACACAACGTGTTGAGGGTTTTTTTATTTTGTGGGTAAAACACTTTTATTTGAAAGAAGAGTAATCCACCCACAAAACACCCACAAAAAAATCAAACTTACCCCAACACGTTATTCATATAGGCTTCAAACCCCGAAATGGAATCTTTATTAATTTTATCGCTGATATGAGAGTAAACGTTAGAAGTGATTTCTATACTCTTATGTCCTAGTCTATCTTGAATGTATTTCATACTTGCACCAGACTCTAATAAAAGAACCGCGTGGGTGTGTCGTAATGAATGTATTTCTAGTCTAGGTAAATTTGCTTTCTTAAGAATGCGTGAGAATGCATTGAACAATGTTGACTTCGGTAAGAACTTTCCATCTACCCTTGAAAAGACTAAGTCTAATTCATGTTCATATGCATCTTGTAAAACAAGCTTATTGGCATTTTGCCACTTTTTATGTGCCAATAGTTCATCAGTCAAATTTTTTGGAATCATGATAGTACGTTTAGAAGTAAATGTTTTTGTATCTCCAAATAATTCTTCTTTTGTTTTAGCTGTAAAATCCAACGTTTTAGAAATAGTAATAGTATGTTCTTTTAAATTTATGTCTTTCCATTGTAAAGCAGCAGCTTCACCTTTACGCATACCAGTATTCAGAAGTGCTTTGAAAAAGATGTAATAAATATAGTTGTATTGATAAGAAGTCTTTAAGAAAAGGGGAATGTCTTCACTTCGCATATATTTTAGCCCTTCTCTTTCTTTATTGTTCTTATTTGAAATAACTACTTCTTCACAAGGATTGCTTTCGATTTTTTTTAAGCTAACAGCCTTTTTCATAGCATTGTTCATTGTGCCGTGGATAATTTGAACAGTTCGCTTACTGTATCCCTGATCAGTTAAGGAATTAATAAATTTTTGATACATCATTGGTTTGAGTTCTTTTAGATTCATGTTTTGAAAGTAGGGGATGAGATGCTTTTCGATGTTACGTTCATGCAAGATAAAAGTGTTTTTCCTTACATTGTCTTGTTTAAATAATATTAACCAGTCTCTAAGGTAGTGTTTTAACGAAGTAGGAGTAATCTCAACTTCTAAACCGTTTAATAATTTTTTCTCTTCTTCAGCCGCCGCAAGTTGTGCTTCTTTTTTCGTCTTGAATCCACGTTTTGATTTTTCTTTGTATTTTTGAGTATAAGGGTCTTTAAATCTTACTCGGAATTCCCAAACATCTCCGAATTTTCTGAAGCTAGCCATTATAATATTCCCTCTTTCCTTATAATTTTAAAGTGGCTAGATTAATCATCTAACCACTTTACGGGAGTCTCTTTATAACCCGAAACTTCAAATTTCATTTCACCATCAACTGTATAAATTTTTTCAACTATAGGTATCTTTGTGATTTCTTCTGGTTTAACGATGGATTTGTTTCGTTTTTCTCGTTCAGCGGTTAAATCGATAATCAAAATGTCTCACCTCCTTTTAGTAAGGCTTATAAAATTCTAATAGTTCAATTGGAATATTATTTTTGTATGCTATACATGCTTTTGTATCACCAGGTTGAATGGTCTTTTTATCAATTAACAAAAGCGCAGCAAACGTGTTTGCTTCTATCTCTAATTTATCAACGGAAAAGAATGTGTTCTTACGCAGAAAAGGTGTGTTTGCATGAGTATGTAGGATTGCATGTCCTAATTCATGCGCACAAACAGTTCTTTGCATGGATGGAGACAAATGATTATTAATAACGATGAAACGATTTCTTTTTTCGTATTTATAAAATCCGTTTATTTCTTCGTGTAAATCCCAGGTTAGTACATTTATCTTTAAACAATCTGCAAGCTCATAGGGGTTATTCGTGTTGTATTTTGTGCAAAGTTGTTGGACTAGATCTCTTATGACGAATTTCAATGTTTTCCCTCCTAAGCTCGCATCAGTTATCGTCGGTATTACGATATTTCTTAGGAACGTATTTTTTATTGATTACTTTGGTTTGTTTCACGATGTATTCCATTGCATCTAATAAAGATTCTATGGCTTCTTCGCTCATAGGCTCACCAGAGAACATTAATCCGTCTTGACCTTGAAGATCTCTTTTTATTTCTTCCATTCTTTTTGCGATATCTTTTTCATCTTTTGAAGTAAGGTTACTTGTTTGAGTGGCTCCCTCTTCAGTGAGCAATAAATTGATATCAATATCTAAAGCGGAAGCGATTGTTCTTAAAGTATCTAAACTGGGATTGTATCTTCCGCTTTCAAGATCACCTAAATACGAGCGTGAAATATTAGCTTTTTCTGCTAGTGCTTTTTGCGTCATTTTCTTTTCTTTTCTATATTTTTTTATGTTTATTGATACGTTCATAAGGCATGGTTCCCTCCTAAAATGTCGGTATTATCGACCTTTATAAAAAAGTTTAATCTAAAAATGACGGAAAAACAATGAAAAATCTATTTACATTATGACGGAAATACCGTACAATGAGTTTTGTAAGGCGGTGATTAATTGATGGAACATCATGAAACACTGGGGATGATAGTCAAAAAAAGTCGTCAAAATAAAAAGTTGCGACAAATTGAAGTATCAAAATCAGCTTCTATATCTAGGAATTACCTTTCCGATATTGAGAATGACAGGTATACCCCTAGTTTAAAAACTTTTATAAGGTTAGCTTCTGTTTTGGAGTTAGACCTTAATTTATTGACAAAAATGACGGAAATACAAGTTAATCGTGATGAGGAGGATTCTAAATGTACGATCAGTTAGCTGTTGTGGACGAGAAGTTTTCATTAAGTGTTGTAAATCAGAGTGGCAAATTATTAGTTGATAGTAGAGAAGTCGCAAATATGATAGGTAAACGTCACACAGATTTATTAAGAAGTATTGAAAATTATATAAAGATTTTAGAAAACGCAAAAATGCGTTCTCAGAATTTTTTTGTAGAGGACAATTATACAACTGAAGGTAATAACAAAGCTTACAAAAAATATCTCTTAACTCGTAAAGGGTGTGACTTGGTAGCGAATAAATTAAACGGTGAAAAGGGAGTACTTTTTACTGCTACATATGTTATGCAATTCGAAGAAATGGAGAAGCGGATACAAGGGGAGCAAGAAATGCTAGGGAACACTTACAGTCAAATCAAATTGCTAGCAACAGGAACACTTGATTTAAATAACAGAGTTACATCCTTAGAAGAAAAAATTGAAACGCAATTAACTATTGATTACGGTCAGCAACGTATTCTAGAAAAAAGTAAAGCCAAAAGAATCTACTTCTTATGGGGAAACGAGCATGTAGATAGAGAAGTACATGATTCTACTCGCAAGCTATTCGGATTACTAGGACGTAATTTGAAAGATGCATTCAATGTGAATAGTTATAGGGACATTTTGAAAAAGGATTTCGAGGAAGCTTTGAACTTTATAAACGGTTGGAGACCAATGGTTTAAAAATAAGGAGGGAATAATCATGTTCAATGTTCAAATAGACGAAAATGTTGTGAAGGAATTATGCGTGGAAGAAATTCAAAAGAGGGTTAAAGAGTACGACGCTGAGTTAGCGTTTTGGGATACTAAGGAGCTTAAAAAACGTGTATGTATGTCATGGAATACAATTCAGGATCAGTTCTTCTTTGACCCACGGTTCCCAAAATTCAAAGTGGGTAAGAAATGGTATTTCCCAGCAAAACAAGTACAAGCATTTTTAGTTGAATGGGCAGAAGAAAGGATGGATTAATGATGTTTACAATTGATTACAACAATGTAAAAGTATCTGATTATCTTAGGCTACTAGCCCATTATAAATTGCCAAATAAAAAGCAGCGTCGATTAATTGAGCATAGGTTTGTATGTCTAAATGCTCTTTTTAAAAAGGTAGGTGAATCTAGTGAGAATTGAAAATTTAGTGTTACCCGAGGATGCTGAGTTAGCGAAATCATTACGTAATAAGAAGGAGAACTACATAAAGAATCAATTTTTGTTAAATCGTATTGCAAGTAAGAAAAATGTAGAGGGGAAAACCAAAGAGTTCTATGAGACTTGTAAAGAGTACGAAGCTTGTGGAGAAAAGGCAAAAGAGTGTGATAAGCAATTAAAGGAATTGATATTTAAAAAGAAAGAAAATGATAGAGTTCAGCATGTTATAGAGCGTATGCGAGAGGTTGGAATTAAAGAGGATGTTATTCAAAAGGTTTTATGTAAATAAAAAGAAACCCACTGCAATGGGTTCCATTTAAAAACAAATTCGAAGTCAGTATATCACATGGGGTGATTACGTGGAAGAGACAATAGAAAATCAATTATTAAAAAAGCAGGTTGAAACGGCTGTAAGTAGCTTGAAACTTATATCTAAGCAGGAAGGAGATAACTGTAGAAAGTTAGATATAGATTATGTAATTACCATATTAACTAATAAACCATATGGCAGTATGCCGTTTTAGGAGGCTATAAAACTATGAAACTGTACGAATTAACAAATAACTTCAATCAATTACAGCAAATGATTGAGGACGGGGCAGATCCAGAAGTAATTAACGATACACATCAATCAATCAGTGAAGCAATTGAAGATAAAGTACAAGGTGCAGCGTTATTGATTCGCAATATTGAAGCGCAAGTTGAAGTGATTAAAGGAGAAGAGAATCGCTTGGCTGAACGCCGTAAGTCTTTTGAGAACAGCTGTAAAAATATTAAGGATTATTTATATCATCAGATGGTTGCTGTGGATAAAAGACGTATTAAAGGTGCATTGATAACAGTAGGTATTCAAAAGAATCCAGCAAGTTTAGATATTGCAGAGGATGCAGTTATTCCACCAGAATACATGATTCCGCAGAATCCTAAGGTAGATAAAAAAGCATTATTACTAGCGATTAAGAATGGTATGAAGTGGGATGGTATTTCATTAAAACAAGGTGAGAGTGTGAGAATACGATGAGTGAAACTAAAAATTACTTTGCAGAATTAGCATCTATTGATGTTAGTAAGCATGTAGAGAAGAAGGGGCGTTTCAGTTATCTGAGTTGGTCATGGGCTGTAGACCAGCTTTTGAAAAAACATCCTGATGCTACATGGCAAGTTGTTAGGTTCGATGGATTACCTTATATGAAAACAGAGGTTGGGTACTTTGTTGAAGTTGAGGTAACGGTAAATAACATCACGCGTTCACAAATTCATCCGGTATTAGATAACTATAATAAGCCAATCGCAAAGCCTACGCCATTCCAAATAAACACGTCGATTCAAAGGTGTCTGGCAAAGGCTATTGCACTACATGGTTTGGGCTTATACATTTATTCGGGCGAAGATATTCCACAAGATGATGAACCAAAACAAGCAGTTAAGCAACTAGATAAGGTTCCACAACAGGAGCAAGTTGGACAAGCAGAGGTTGTAAATGAGCAAAGAATAAAAGCAATTCATGTGCAAATTAGAGAGTTATCGGAAGTATATAACATGTCATTTGAAGAAACGAAAAACACTGTAAAACAGTCATTAGGAATTCAATCTTTCAAAGGAATTACAGTGCAACAAGCATCCTATTTACAAAAAACGATAACATCGTGGTTAAACGAAGCGAAAGAAAAGCAACAGCAAGCACAATAGGCAGGTGACTGAGATGAAAACAGTAGTAAGAGATGGTTCAATGCCAATAGCTTTGAATAGAAATTTAGGCACTAGGTATTTACGTGATAGAAGGTTATCTGAATTACTCAAACGTTGTCGTCGTTTAGAAAATGAAGGATTTGATTATCTATTTCCTATTCGACGAGTATTAGAAACGATTAAACATAGAAATGCTGAAAATCCTCATCTGTTTAAAGGATGCTTTGTGATGGATCGTGACCGTGGATTCTACTATGAGGTTGTTATGAGGAAGGTGAAGGGATGAGTAATTTATTAATTCATGAAGAACCATTACTTGTTCTTCCAGGACTGGCAACGAAAATTGGATTGAATGAAGCTATATTTTTACAACAAATACACTATTGGCTAAGGCGTTCCAAGCATTTTTATGATGGAAGACCGTGGATTTATAACAGCATTCCAAAATGGCAAGAACAGTTTCCTTTTTGGGGAGAATCAACTATCAAAAGAACTATTAAAAACCTTGAAAATATCAATGTATTGGTTATCGGGAACTATAACAAGAAAAAATTTGATAAAACAAAATGGTACTCAATAGATTATACATTTCTCCGTCAGTTAGAATCGACCGACGATGAGGTCAATTTGACCCCACGAGCAGGTCAAGTTGACCCGATGGAAGAGGTCAATTTGAACCGACCAATACCAGAGAATATACAGAGAGTAACAACAGAGACTACAGCAAAAGAATATATAGTCGAGATAGTAAACTATCTCAACGACGTGTGTGGTAGTAGTTACCGTTTAACATCTAAGAAAACACAAACATTAATTAAAACTAGATTAATAGAAGGATTCACTGTGGATAACTTTAAAACTGTGATTGATACAAAGGCTAGAGAATGGTTAAGAACGGAACAAGCGAAGTATTTAAGACCAGAAACGTTATTCGGCACAAAGTTTGAAGGTTATTTACAACAAGGAAAGGTGGAAGGAAAACATGGCTCTAATAAAGGTAACAGATATAGCAAAGACCCTTTCGAAGAAGATGATCTTCCTTTCTGATACATGTGAGGTTTGCAAAAAAGAACGTAAACGTACTGTTAGATTCATGAAGATAAATGGTGAAGTAGTTTGTCCGGTATGTAAGTTAACAGAAGACAATCAAAAGCTAGAAGCAGAAATGAATGTATTCCGAGATGAGAAAGAAAAGAGAAAACGTAAGAGTATGTTTTACGATAAGAGCTTGATTAAAGATGAAACAATTAAACTTGCTAGATTCTCAAATTTTAAATCTGATTGTGAAGAGGATGAGAAAAATTACACTCTAGCAAAACGAGCACTTGAGGATTATTTAAATGATGTGAGGTTTAATTTAATTCTAGTTGGAAAAGTAGGCGCTGGTAAAAGTCATCTTGCCTATTCAATTGCTCATGAAATGAATGAGGATAGCGCAGGAACTGTTCTTTATGTTTCTGTATCAGAACTATTTGACTATATACGTTCTACATTCAATGGGCAATCTGAGGAATCTGAGCATAGCATTGTTAATTTACTAATTAGTGCAGATTTATTAGTTATTGATGACTTAGGTGCAGAACTAGGAGATATGGATGCTGCGGATCCAAAGGCAACTGCATTCGTGAATCGTGTACTGTTCAAAGTATTTGATGGGAGACAAGGGAAGAAAACAATCATTACAACAAACCTAACAGGTGAAGCTGTTATGAAAGCTTACGACGAGCGCATTACATCTCGTATGTTCAACACATACAGGCATATTGAGTTTAAGTATACAAGGGATAAGCGGAAAAGAAAGTTACCTTTTTAAGATGATGTAAAGGGGAGTTTTTAATGATAGAGACAATAATTGTGAAATGGTATTGCGAACATTGTGATGCACATAATCGCTTAGAAGTGCATCCAAATGGAGGATTTATGGATAAGGATTTTCATGCGTTATGCCGCAAATGTGAAGAATCTAGTTCAATGGTATTATCAGCTACTCTTTTAGAGAAACAAAATAGGGATAAGCTTTTATGACCATTACTGTAATTCGTCCTGATGTCCATATTTCAAGCGTTAGTAGTTGGGGAATGGTATTTACACCATCTCCGACAAACAACGCTGAATGGACATGTGAGGACTATAAAAATACAACGGGAAAACGGATTGAAGAAATGCTAAAGAAAGCGAAGGGGAAAGAATGAAAACATATAAAGGATTTGAAGCGATTGAAAGAATGAAAACGAATTGGATTAAAGAAAAGAATGATTTTTTTGCACACACATTAAAAAAAGGTAAGCATGAGGTTTTGGGAATTAGTAGTCAGCGTATTGTACCATCTGCAATCGGTATGAATTTCTTTTTTGAAAACGAGTTTGTAGATTATGAGAAGCCATTGAATTTAGAGTACGGTGAAATGTTTGTAATGGAAAGTTCAAATGGGAAATGGTACGGAATTTTAAAAGAAGAGACTCAAACTAAGTATTACTTAATCATGGGGTTAAAAGTAGGGGAATATCGTTTCTATGAAAATGGATGTTCTTTCAAAAGATATCAGGGACGTACATTCCGAAAGGCAACAGATGAAGAGTTAGAAGAATTTGAGCGCTTCATGATGTTTTATAAGAAGGATCGTAAAATGGACGAGTTTAAGTTAGGTGACATTTGTGAACGAAAAGATGTCCTATATAAAGTAGTTGTTCAAACTGAGGATAACAAATTTGAGGGTGTTTTAGGTTGTGTAGCAATTAATGAAAAAGATACTCCAGTAAAATACTTTCCAGTGAAAAGCATGGAATTACAATTTTGTGTCGAGGACATGGTGGGGTAATTTTGCATCAACACATCATAGATCAACTGATTGATAGAGGTATTTATAAATCCAAGGACGGGCTTCGAGATTTATTTCAATGCTCGTTTGAGGAGTTAGTGGAAATGTTGGAGGGAGAAGAGTGAGTTTTAAAAAGGAAATGGCAATCATTTTAGTCAGCTGGCTTTTAATCAGTGTGACTATATTCTTACTAAAATACAAACTTGGAGTGAACTTATAATGATTCAGTTACACACAATTACATCTGAAGAGAAGAAACAAAACTTTGATATTACGGAACTATTTGAAATGCAAAAAGAACTGGATAAACGAATTGGATATAAAGGAAATGACAAAATGGATATGTTGTTTCGTGCATTACTGGTGGAGATCAGTGAAGCATGGAATGAAACTCGAGCGTTTAAGATGTGGAGCACAGGATTTGGAGTTCCAAAGAATGGTCTATTAGAAGAGTTAATTGATGGTCTCCATTTTCTTATGAACATTGTAATTGAATTAGATAAATGTACATGGAGACATGAACTTATTCCGTCGTTCAGCATGCAATCCATTATGAGAAAAGATACAAGCAATGTAAATATGCTGTTCGAATGGTACATGCAAGATGTGTTGACTGCAAAAAGGGCATGGTGCCAGTACAGAGATTTAACTACAACGATGGGACATTTGAGAAGAGCGTTTGGCATTTTCTTTCGTATTTGCTATTTGTATGGATTTAATTATCAGGACGTTATTGATTCGTATAAGGAGAAGAATGCGGAAAATTTCGAGAGACAGGATAATGGGTATTAATTTAATTATAAAAGGAAGTAAATTAAGAAGAACTCGCAAATAAGAGTAAGAGATAATAGGAGGTTATTTTTTGAAACTGCAAGATATAGAAATCAATCCTAGTACCATGAAGTTAGAAATAGATATTATGGAAATACCTAAAAATTGTGTGGTTGTTATATCTGATGGGAAGGCAAAGTTTAGGGAGCTACCACCCTATGGTGAATATAAAATAATTACACATCAAGGAAAAGTAAAAAGAATGAGGAAAGAAGAGGGAGAAGAATTTTAACTTTAAAAAAAAGAGGATTTTATCACTCTTTCTTTAATTTTTTTATAAATAGTATATAATTGAAGAGCTTATATAAAAATAAAGAAAGAGGGATTGGAGATGCAAGAATATACTTTTAGTTCAGAAGTAAATCAAGTAATTGTTGATGGGATATTAAATGGATATAAAAGCTATATCCATGAACGCAATGAAAAACAAAGAACGATGGTGATTAGTGATGCATATGCATGGGTAAAAGGGAATCATATTGATGATCAGACAGCTAGAGAGTGCGCAAATGTGGGGATCGAGTACAGAAAGGCTAGAGCTGGGTATACGTGGGGGTATTTACAATTTACATCTTCTGAAGATAAAAGCATGTTTATTATCAAAAATTCAAAGTATTTCAATGATGAGAATTTTCCAGGTGGTAAGGGGATTGACGGAAATAAAAAGCGTAAGAGAAATGATGAAAATTATTTAAAGAAGTTATCCAGAGTGAACTGGAAAATTAAATTTCCAGAAACTCCTACACTCCTTCCTAAAGAAAAGGGTTCGGTTGAATTCTTAACCCTCTTTGATGATAATACTATGAAATCATTAGAGGATACGGAAGTAAGTAAATTACAGGAAGAATACAATAAATTTTATATTGTAACTTACGAAATTGATGAAGCATTTATGATCTCTAAAATATTTGTTTGGATGCCGAATCCAAATGATGAGAAAGCCTATTTAGTTGAGGATTTAACGGAATTAATTAACAATAGCTCAGTGGACTTTGATGATGTAGATCTAACAGCTCTAGAAAGTGATGAAATGGATTATAACTATGATTCACCTGCAGCTATTGATTTTGATATATTCCATGATGACGAGCTGGACCGTGAGAAAACAGATAATGATGATAGTCAAAGTTAGAAATATATTGTAGGAGGTAGATACAATGTTTGTTGGTACAAATTTGACCAACATTCGAATTCTCCATGGTTATACAAGGAAACAACTTTCCGAAATGTTGGAAATTACAGAACAAGCCGTTTGGCAGTATGAGAACGGGTATATGTCTCCTAAGTTGGAAGTTATTAACGAATTGAAGAGGATTTTCAAGGTGAAAAGCAAGTACTTTTACTCTGAAGATTTTCTTAGTAAAAATGGAAAATCGAATATTCAACAATGTCATATTGCTTATAGAGCTGAAATTATGAATAGTGCTCAAAAAAATCAAAGTGAAGCCAAAACAATTGAGTTTCTTAGTTCCTTTCTAAGTATTATTGAAAAAAAATTGCACTATCCTCCAAATGAAATAGTAGCTCTAAGGGAAAAAGTGATTCAATATCTTACTCGTTCTAATGAGGATAGAAAAGTGCAAATTGAGCGAGTAGCTAGCATGGCTAGAGAGTTTTTAGAGATAGGTAATAAAAGTAATATAAATTTATTATTTTTACTTGAGAAAAAAGGAATGTTTGTTTTTGAAAAGGCAATTGGTGAAAGAATAGATGCTTACAGTTTATGGTCTGAGGATGGACGACCTTTTATTATGTTAGGAAATTTGAAAAAATCTGCGGCTAGAAGAAATTTTGATTTAGCTCACGAATTAGGTCATTTATTATTACACTATAAAGTTGAATTTTCTTCATTAGACAATAAAGCACATAGAGAGCATGAACAAGAAGCGAATTTATTCGCTGGGGCTTTTTTGTTACCTGAAAAAGAGTTTACTGCAGACTTTAATTTGCTTTCTAAGAATTCAGCACCAGATTCTTATATTGATTTAAAAAAGAAATGGATTGTTTCAATTCAAGCACTTGCCTATAGAGCTCATTCACTTGGTTTACTGGACTATCAAAAGTATAGATACTTTAATATCAAATTAAATAAGCAGGGTTATAAGGTTAGAGAACCTCTAGATGATGAAATAAAAATTATGAAGCCTGGAAAAGTGAAAAGTATTTTACAGTTATTATTTGATAGGAATTATTTATCATTGGGCACACTTTTAGATACACTTAAGGTAGATGTGGAATTTTTATCTAACCTTACAGGGATAGAAAAAGAGTTCTTTGAAAAATATCAAAATGACTTAGCGAAAGAATTTACTGTTTCTGATCTTAACTTGAAAATTAATTAAGAGTTCTACCAGCCAACTGGAGGGCACTAAATAAACGTATTAAGCGTTTGTTTGGTGTCTTTTTTATTTCAATGAAAAGGAGAGGAGGGGTTTAAATGGGGAAAAGTCAACGAGATAAGGGTATGAGACGTGAAAGAGAATTTGCTAATTTGATAGGCGGTGCTCGTGTGCCACTCTCTGGTGCAATGGACGGGTACTCAAATGATGTGAAGGGTTTAGGGCTTGAATGGGAAGTAAAAGCGAGGAAAGAAGGATTCAAGACGTTATATAACTGGTTGGAGGATGAACGTGAACAGCCAGATGCACTAGCAATAAAAGCGGATAGAAAACCTTGGTTGGTAGTTATGCCGCTGGATACATTTTTGAAAATGGTGAAGGAGTGAGAGTATGTTGGATATTGCCCTACCTGTTCTTAACAAAGAGCAGACAAAGAAGAATGTGCTTCAAGCTTTGAAAAAGTATCATTTGTTCTTATCAAGTATAGATGAAAGAGATATAGAGCGTGTACAAAATGGTAAGGTGATCGGCATGAGTAAGACAGTTCTAGAACGAATTAACTATATTCAAGAAATACGAAAAGGTGTAGAGAAGTTAAATGTGTGGGATAAACAGCTCATTGGATTAGCTTATCTAGGGAAAGAGAATCCTAGTTGGGTAAAGATGTGTAGAATATTGAATATGTCTCAACCGGATTATTATAGGAAGAGGAATAAGGCTTTATGTGAGCTGGCCTATAAGTTGGGAATTGAGGTAGAAGGATGAGAACCGCTTGATGTAGCGGTTTTTGTTTATTATTTATATAATGTAAATTCTTTCTTAATTTAGTTCCGCATATTAATAAAGAAATAGAATTTTACGAGGGGGAATGAGAAGCAAATGTGGACATTTTTTATTATTGTGGGATTAGGTGCAGCATGTATCATATTATTCTTAATGATGAGCAATCATGATATGAATAAATTAGATGTATTTAAGAAAGAAAACCCTGAGGTGTATGAAAAATATAAGGGTGCTTTCGATTCTCAACCAGGAGATTTTTCAATGGTAAAATTGTCTGTTGAATCGGTTGAATCCCGACTATTACCTGAGGAAACAATTTGTTATTCATTCGCCCAACCAAGGTATCAAAATAAGGACATGAACGTTTATATTTTGACAGACAAACGATACATATATTACGGTATTAGATTAACTAAAAAGGCTTTTAAATCCATCCCTTATAATAAAATAGAGAGTGTTGATGTTAAAGAAAAGGCATTAGTTACAGAATTAGAAGTGAAATCTAAAGAAGAGAAAATTGATGTGTTTTTTGGATCCTATCATAAGAAGTATTTTGATGAGTTCTATATATTTTTAACAGAGAAACAATTAAACTCGGATCTGGGGAGTTAATTGTTAATAAGTCACTAATTGTATATCAAGCAAGAAAGAGACCACATAATTTTGTGGTCTCTTTCTGTTGAGAGTTAGCAATGGATTATCCTTTTTTATTTATTGTTTGTTATATTGATAATAAATCAATGTTTTTAAGGAGCTAATATACTTATGAAACAGGTTGTAGGAGAATGTTTTTCACCAAGTAAACTATACAAAGTGCAAATTATAAAACGAAAAGATGGTTTGTATACAACGGAAGTTTATAGGTGGATGGAGGATTGTGGATATGAGTTTTGGAGTTCTATTAATCAAGGATTTTCTTTGATAGATAGTGAAGATCATGCACAAAAGATAGCTATTGAACAGTTGAGGGTGTATGCTAAAGAAATTTAGTAAAATAAATGAAATTGAACTGTTAGAAAGTCAATATGGGGGAAAATAGAAAAATATGATATAGTTGGATATGTTTGATTAGCTAAGTTGTAGGAGGGTATATTATGAAAATGGTTTTTCCAGAATTTTATAAACGTAATGAAGAAGAATGTAAAGAAATGTTCAAGGATTGTTATTTTATAATTGATACAAATGTTTTGCTTAATTTATATAGGTATTCAGAATCTACTAGAAATGAATTATTAGGGTTATTAGAGAAAATTAAAGATCAGTTATGGATGCCATACCAAGTAGGATTAGAATTCCACTTTAATCGAGTACCTGTAATTTTAGAACAGAAAATGGCTTATGAGAATATTTATAAAAAAATTGATTCGCAAGCTAATGATTTTATTATAAATTTAAAAAAGGGGTTTAATAATAGACACCCAAAAATCCAGATGGATAGTATAGCAAAACAGATAAGAAGTTCGTTTAATTCACTTATTAAAGATTTGAAAAAACATGAAGAAGAGCACCCGAATTTATTAAATAATGATAATATTTTAGCGGAATTGAATCAGATGTATGAAGGGAAAGTAAGTGAGCCCTATTCGAAAACAGAGCTACAACAAATTTATGAAGAGGGGGAAAAACGTTATCAAAAGAACTTCCCACCTGGGTATGAAGATGAGAAGACAAAAAAAGATCGTACTAAAGAATATGATGATATCATTTATAAAGATAAATTTGGTGATTTAGTTGTTTGGAAACAAATTATAGATAAAGCCAAAGAGGAACAAAAAACAATAGTTTTTGTTACGGATGACGTTAAAGAAGATTGGTGGGAAATTAAAAAGGGAAGAACGATAGGTCCACGAATTGAATTGTTAAATGAATTTAAAAAAGAAGCTAATGTTGATTTTTATATGTATAAAACAGATAGTTTTATGAAATATATTAAAGAATATTTACAAGAGAAGGTAAATAAAGAGGCGATAAAGGAGATGGAAGATGTAAGAGAATCCAATCTTTATAATGAAGATATGTATCTAGAGAATTATATTGCTTCTGATGAGTATGGCAGAAGTTTCAACAATCCTGCTGTACGAGCTGAGTATATTAAAAATTACATTAATTCCAATGAGCGTACATATCCTGGGAATTACATTAATTCCAATGAGCGTACATATCCTGGGAATTACATTAATTCCAATAAGCGTACATATCCTGGGAATTATAGTGATTCCAATGAGCGTACATATCCTGGGAATTATAGTGATTCCAATGAGCGTACATATCCTGGGAATTATAGTGATTCTAATGAACGTACATATCCTGGGAACTATAGTGATTTGAACGAACGTATTTATCCAGATGGTGGTATTGAGGTACAAAGGGAATTATCTAAAGGGGACAATTTTGAGTATGTAGCACAAACTAAACTTTTCAAAAGACGAGAATATTTCTTAGAAAATATACGAAACGTACGTTCTGAAATTGACAGAATGTTTGAGAGCATTAGTGCTAATTTAGATGACTGGAATTTAATTAAATATCAACAACTCAAAACAGATTATTTTAGAAATACTCTTAAGTTTAAAAAGGAAGAAAACAGTTTAAATGAACTGCAAGAACTTTATTTAAATCATGAGAAAATATATAAAGATGTGAAGGAACTATACGCAGAATCAATCCTTAAATAAAAGTGTTTAGGATATTACAGTATTAATTGGACCATCTATAAATATAGATGGTTTTTTATTTTGATAAAAAATAGATAAAAAATATTATAAATTTCCCTGTATTATAAAAGTGTCATAAGAACTGCCACGGAAATGGTACTGTATGTTGTTTCTTGATTTATCTAAATTTCTCGGGTTAGGGCAATTAATTATAGTTTACTCACGAATAAACGTAAGTAAGGGTCCGACCAACGGGGGAGAGGGTTACACCTCTCTTTGAGCCGAGGATGTTCCTTCCGAATGTCCAATTGCTAATCATACTTTCCTCGGTTCAAAGAGGCGTGGGGCACCTCAACACTTTATTTCTCTCTTGAACTTTACCAAACTAATTAGAAGCATCAGCTACACTTACCGATTTGTGTCTATGAGGAACGGTTTTCCGTTTCTCTGACTGTATAAGTGGAATTCACTTGTGTAGTGAGAGAAGCGTAGAAATTAAATATGAAAGTAATAAAAGAACACTGTTATGTAGAGAAGTACAGTCTATATACGGTGTTCTTTTTTGTTTATAAGGAGGGGATAGGTTATGCAGGATTTGATTAAGCAATATAACACGACTTTAAGACAATTGAGAGAGGCACAAAAGGATGCTAAAGAGGAAGATATAAAGATTCTAACTGATATGATTAGCGACATTTCTTATTCCTTAGAATGGATGAAAAAGGCGAGAAGACCGGGAAATCGTAGAGGGATTGAAAGGTTAGCAGCTTATCAGAGAGAAAGAGCGTGTGATCCGTTACTGATGCAAAGGTATTTTCGTAGCATGGATGATAACTTATATGAGTGGGACGGTCATCAGCAAGAACATGCAATTGGTGAATGGGATAAAATTAGATTGGAAGATGCATTATCATTGTTAACAGAACGGGAGAAAGAAGTGTATTTAATGTCCCGAGGATATTGTTTAACATACAGAGAGATTGCTAGATACCTCAACATTACATGCAGTACAGTACAATCCATGATAGAACGTGCTGAAAAGAAAATAGAGAGACAGGTAAATGAGAGCCTCTTCTGCAATTGTGGATGAGGCTTTTTATATTTATTTTTTTGTATATAAAGCGTTATAATGTATTTGATTAGTTATTAAGGAGGGAGAAAATGGCTTTTAAAAAAAGAACCAAAACTAATAGCACGGTTACAAGCCCAATCAGTTTATTTAGAGATTTGAAAAACAGAAAAATAATGGGCCTACTTGATCACCAAACAGAAATGATTGAAAAGTATATGGCGGAGAGTGTTTTTAAATTACAGGATATAGCCATAGAGTTACCAACAGGAAGTGGTAAAACATTAGTTGGTCTACTGATTGCTGAATATCGTAGAAGGGTAAAAAAAGAAAAAGTTGTTTATTTATGTCCGACAAAACAATTAGTAAATCAGGTTGTAGAAGATTCTGAAAGAAAGTATGGTATTAAAACTAGTGCTTTTATTGGTAAACAAGCTGATTATATCCCTGAGATGAAATCGCAATATAGAAGAGGAGAAACTATAGCTGTTACAACGTATAGTGGTCTATTTAATACAAATACATTTTTTAATGACGCAGATATTATTATATTTGATGATGCACATGCAGCGGAAAATTATATTGCCTCATTGTGGTCTTTAACAATTAATAGGTTTGACAATGGGGGTCTTTATCATCAGATTATTGAGTTGTTACGCCCAGTATTAACACATAGTAACTATGAGACAATGAAGGCACAAGATCCATTCTCTCAAGAAAAAGGCATAGTAGAAAAATTACCTACTACACATTTTTATGAATATTTAAACGAACTTATACCATTAATTGATGCAAGTGTAAAGGGAACGAATTTAAGATATCCATGGGGAATGATAAGAAATAATTTACATGCTTGTCACTTATATATGAGTTGGAATGAAATATTAATTAGACCACTCATTCCGCCTACTTTATCTCATGATGCATTTAATAATGCCAAACAAAGAATATACATGTCTGCAACCTTAGGGTTAAATGGTGATCTTGAAAGAATGATTGGTGTACCTAAAATACATAGATTACCAGCTCCAGACGGATGGGATAAGCAAGGATTAGGAAGAAGGTTATTTATTTTCCCTGAAGCGACTATGAATGAGGAACAAGCAATTAATCTTACGATGAAAATGATTTCTCAGGTAGATAGAAGTTTGGTATTAGTTCCAGATGAGAAAAATGGAACAAAGTTAGAAGAAAGTATAAAGAACCAAACTGGATATCAGATAATAAATGCAAAGGAAATGGAGAAATCAAAGGATATATTTACAAAAGAAACTGGTGTTGTTTCAATATTGGCTAATCGATTTGAAGGTATAGATTTAGCTGATGAGGATTGTAGATTGCTTATTTTGAAAGGCATACCTAGAGCAACTCACCTTCAAGAGAAGTTCTTAATGTCGCGAATGTCTGCAGCGGTACTTTTTAATGATCGAATTAGAACACGATTAGTGCAAGCACTAGGAAGATGTACACGCCATCCTGTTGATTATGCTGCAGTTTGTATACTTGGGCAAGAATTAATTGATGAATTGGTGCCACTAAAAAAACTTGAATTATTCCATCCAGAGCTTCAAGCAGAAATTATATTTGGGTACGATCAATCGAGAAATATAGAAAGTGAAAATGAATTATTAGAGAATTTAGGGATCTTCCTAGAGCACAAAGATGATTGGAATGAAGCAGATGAAGATATTTTAGAAGAAAGAGATGAAAGAGTTCAAGTCAATCTGCCGGCAGCAGAAAAATTATTAGAGGCAGCTGAGTTTGAGGTTCAATTTTTATATGCATTATGGAATCAAAATTTCGATTATGCTATGGAGAATATCGGTAAAGTAATAGGGTGTATATCGGGAGATGATGTTAAAGGGTATAGAAGTTTCTGGTATTATATTGCTGGTAGTACAGCATGGGTAGCATCTAAATATGGTATTAATACCTATTCGCCAAAGGTTTATGAATATTATAACCAAGCGGCTGCTTGTACAAGAGCGATTCCTTGGTTAAATAGATTGGCTAGTTTGAAGGGAAAGGAACAACAAGTTGAGCAACAAGATCCTTTTATTCCGGTGTTAATAGAAAATCTTGAGGTTAATCTGGAGAAGTTGGGGATTACAAGTGATCGTAAATTTGAACAAAAAGTTAGTGAAATTTTAGGCTATATAACGTCTAAGGATGGAAAAAAATTTGAAATAGGACATGAAATGTTAGGGGAGTTTTTAGGGTATAAATCAAGTAACTCTGAAGAAAGTTCAGCTCCAGACCCTTGGTGGATTGTAGATAATAATATATGTATTGTAGCTGAGGACAAGATTTATGAATCAGAAGAAAAGAGAATTCCTACAAAAGATGTAAAACAGGCGGTTGGGCACCCGGTTTGGCTTAAAGGAAATACAAATGATTTAAATGCAGATGCTCAAATTCATCCACTTATGATTACAACAGCTAATTATATTGAAAAGGGTGCAGCTGTTTTTGCTCAAAATGTTTTATATTGGAATAGAGAGGAATTTGTAAATTGGGCACATCAGGCTATAGGGACAATTCGAACTTTAAGGCAAAGATACAGTGGAATGGGGGATACTACCTGGAGATCCGAGGCGATAGAATATTACAAAAATAATAAAATAGGACCTTTGCAAATTTTGGAACAATTAAATGGTAAACTATTAAAGGAATTACCTAATTAAAAAACAATAAAGAAGAAAATCGTTGAAAAATGACAGTTAAAATTAATAATTTTTTTGGTTATAATAAGATTGTCGGATAAAATGAAAATCTTAAAACATCAAAATTTTATATAATATGAAAGTAATAAAGGAACACTGTTATGTAGATGAAACAGTCTATATACGGTGTTCTTTTTTTGTTATTAAGGAGAGAAATAGGCTATGTAGGATTTATTTGAGCGATAAAACACAGCTATCGGACTATTGAAAGTATAAATAAGTACACAAAAGAAGAGTTTTAGGTAAATTAGAGAAAACTTTTTAGTTAATAATTAAATTTTATACCCAAATATAAAATGATTTGAGATAATTCTTGTTAGGAGGGATTATATGAATTTCAAACAAAAACTTATAACAATGATAGCAGTTGTTTTGGTACCTATTATAATCAATTATGGAATTATGTCTTGGCGTGCCCCAGGGGTTTACAATGGAGATTGGTTAGCGTTCTTTGCAAATTATTGTGGGGCCCTTATTGGTGTATTTGGTGCATATTTTATTGCACAAAAACAAATGGGAACACAATGGGAACAGGTGCAAGAGCAAAGAAAACTTGATGAAGAACAATTTTATATAAATAATAGGTCGTATATCTACTATCAAGAAATGCATAGAATGCCAGTGAAGTTAAAAGGTGTTAAGGCAAATAATGATATTAGGATTATAGTGACTGAGGATTATGAGCAGTGGACTAAGAATATGTCAGAGGAAAAACTGAAACGTATAAAAGTTCCTTTTTATAAATTATGCCACAGAGGAAACCCAGAAATTATATTCGATTGTACAGTCAGGATATCTTTGAAAAATCCAATGGAAAATAATAGTCCAATTGAGTTGACAGCTAATATTGGTGTCATGGATAAAACTGAAGAAATATACGTACCACTGTACAGCGTACAATTAGACGAGATACATACCAATTCTGAAATTAAACATGTGAACTTAGACATTGAACCATTAGAGATGGAAATAAAATACAGAACTGTTGTGAATGAAAAAATGGTATTTAAATACGATGTAATAGGTCAAAAAGAAATATACTACACAATCAATCCTATTACTAAAAAGGAAAAAGAAATAATAAATTATGATGTAAGTAAAAGTACATGGATATATCCTGATAAAATCAATTAATTCTATATTAATAAAATGATTTGTTATGTATTTTTAATTATAGTGGCTACATATGTTGAGGAACAGTGTTATAAATATTTAAATCTATAAAGTACCTAATGCATTTGTATTAGGTACTTTATTTAATTGGTAATTATATAGGGAGATTGAGGTGAATAAAAAAGTTACGTGAAAATATATTTAAGTGGCTAGAAGTATTTTTATCATTAGTGATTAATGAATTTAAATTGTTTTTAAAAGGGAATGTAAAGCTTTTTTGTTTAACCATGGTTTTCGCCTATGTAACATTCTGTGACAATTAGAGCAAACCATGATAATATCCTCAATTCTAGTCTTTTCTCCTTCTTTTAGTTGAGATACAGGGATTGTATGATGTCCCTCGATATAATCTTTTCCTAATTCACCATATACTTTATGGAAGTCAAAACCGCAAATCTCACAGAAGAGTTTCCCTTCATGTTGCTGTTTAAAGTGCTCTTTTGCCAATGGAATGACTTGGTTATTACGCTCATAGGAAAGATGAGTTCTAAGTATTTGTTTGCCTTCAGAAAATTCCTCCTCAAGATCGATTAATTCCCAATCATTATTATCGAAGTCTCTTAATCCCCAGCATCCATTTCCTTTACCATTTACAGCATAGAATAAGTCCTGTTCACCTTTATAAATATCGCATTCACTAGAATAATAATAGATGGTCTTTCTAATTTGTGCACCTATTGATTGTTCATGCTGATATTTACTTAGGTCTATTTTATTACGCTCCATAACTTTGGTTTTAATTTGACTTAGTGTTCCAGCTCCACCTAATTCCGTTAATATTTCTATGATTTCATTTAACCAAGGGTTGTTATTTGCCATAGGTATTCCTCCGAGTAAGTTATATTTGTTGTTAGTCTAGCTTTTTTAAATTAGTATATCTAAATTTTTGCAATGGAAGCAATTGGTTTTATATAATTGTAGAAGGATTTACCAATGGATAATAGCGGGAGGATTCAAAAATGAATCAAAATACAATAAAGGAAATTCTTAAGTTTCGAGATGATAGAGACTGGAAGCAATTTCATAACTCTAAGGATTTAGCAATTTCTCTTTCTTTAGAAGCAAGCGAGTTATTAGAGAATTTTCAGTGGAAAAGTAGTGAAGATGCAATAGGACAAAATCTTGAAAATATCAAAGATGAACTAGCTGATGTATTAATTTATTCTATCCTATTGGCTGACCAAATGAATTTGGATATAGAAGAAGTAATTCAAAATAAATTAGAGAAAAACCAAAGGAAATATCCAGTTGAAAAGTCATTTGGATCGAATAAAAAATATAACGAAATATAGAAAACTAAATAAAACAGAAGAGGTGTAAGTGTATGTACAACGTAATACTACAACCTACAGGGAATAAAGTAGCTAAATTTAATTTTCAATCCACAATGCGTAATGGCATTGAATTTGAGAAAATTAAGCCTTTCTTAAAACAAGAGGATGCTAATAATTTATCCGAAATTTATAAGGGAAACTTAATCCGTGTTTGGGGGATAACTCCAAGTCCACAGAAGATAAAGCAATGGGAAAAGATTCAAAGAGGAGATATAACACTTTTTTCAGCGAATAAGCAAATTTTTGCATCTGCTACCATCGCATATAAGGTACATAATTTAGAATTAGCAAAGCATCTGTGGGGAGAAACAGATAGTGGTGAAAGCTGGGAGTATATTTACTTCTTAGATGAAATAAAGCATCAAGCCATTAGTTTAAGTGTCTTTAATAGATTATTAGATTATGAAGAGGGAAATCTAATACAAGGCTTTAGAGTATTAGACCAAGAGAAAAGTAACATAATAATGAGTGCTTTTGATTTGTATAGTTCTTCTTATGCCCCAATTAGTACAAAGGAAGAAACAAAGAAAAATATCAAAGACATTATAGGTGATTTAGAACAAAGTGCTTCATTGGATAGTGAAATAAAAGGTAAGGCTAGAAAAGAGCAAGGGATATTACGTGGATATCTGTTTAATGATAAGAAAAAGTGTAACTGTGGAATTTGTGGGAAAGAGTACCCTATAGATTTACTTGTAGCTGCACATATTAAGAAAAGAGCATTTTGTAGCATAGAAGAAAGGTTAGATATTGAAAATATAGCCATACCTATGTGTAAATTTGGTTGTGATGATTTATTTGAGAAAGGGTATATTACTGTCTTGAATGGAGAAATTATTGGCTTGGTTAATACAGATAATTTACCAGAGTCAGTAAGGGATTATATTGAGAGTCTCCAAGGAAAAGAGTGCTTAAAGTGGAATAAAGATAATGCTGAGTATTTTGAATGGCATCTAAATTACCATAAAAAATAAGGGTATTATATAGTTTTTTCTATAGAACAAAAGGCATCCAGATTGGGTGCTTTTGTTTTGATTTTTGGTAGTAGATAAGCAAGATGTCAAAGGGGAAACGTATATTTGATTAGAATTTAAATTGATAAAAAAATCAAATATAAAATAATATAAGGATATAAATTGTTGAGAGGAAAGGTATTGAGAGTATTTGCATTCAATATAAGTTTGTCCAATAAGGGATAAAAGCTTTATTTTTGTCGTACAAAAGCCACCTAATAATAGATAGGGATTAATAACAATTATGTTATATAAAACTTCATTTACCGTATTGAGTTATAAATTATATAAATTCTTGTAGGCGCTACGGTCATTCTTGTAGCGTCTTGTTTGTTGTTAAGGAAAGATAACAAAACAAACGAACAAAATGAACGAAAAATTATGAAACCTTTCAAAATTAGTCGTTTTTATTTTGTATAATGAATCTAATTAGAAAGGGGATGTTGATATGAGAAAAATAGATGAGTCAAAAAGGCCTTTTTTTGAAACGCATGGAGAAAAGGGGACAACTTACTTTGTACATGGTTATGCGGTAGGAATAAAACAAAAGGTATACTTAGGAGAGTTTAACTCGTTAAAAGAAGCAAGACAATTTATTTACCGTTATGTTCACAGGAATCCTGAATGGTTAAATGAAAACGGTGATGTGAATGAATACAATAATAAACAATCAAGACCGGACGTAGATGATGTATGGCATGAGAATGTTTTTAAAAATGAATATAAAAAGCAATATAAAGACCTTGAAGATTGGAATAAATAAAAATAGTGAATCCGCTGCTTTTTTATTTTGCATAGAAAAAGGAACCATAATAGGTTCCTTAATTCGATTCAGAGGTTGTATAGTTTTTCTTGATGATATCTTTTATGTTGATAATTAATGATATAAGGAATCCAGCAGCTAGGATACCGTTTACCCAGTAATATGTATTCCCTGATGTAAATTTATTATAAAAGGAATCGACATAATAATATACTAAGCCTGCTGAAATGACGGTAGAGATTACTAACATACCAAAACTTTTCATGATGTTCACCTCAATTCTAAAAGTTGCGACTTTTTATATAATTATACATCGAAATTAATAGATTTAAAGTGAAATATAAAGGAATTACCGCGAGGTGGTGAATATGGCTAGGCGACGAAGCACAGATCGTGAAACATATAATTTGTTACTACATTTGAAGTTTTACAAAAAATAACCATTTTCTTCGGATTTCAAGAAGGTTTTACAAAAAAATACATAGAAGTATAAATATATGGTAATGAAATGAGTCGAATTTTCATCATGACTGATATCCATAATATGTTCATTTCAATTAACATGAAATACACATAGAGGAGAGCGATTATGAAAAGGAAAATCGGTACAGCAGTCGTAGGTTTATCTGTTTTAGGATTTGGAATTTTTGGTTTTGCCCATGGAAATGGTGGAGGGATTGTTCAAGCGGCTTCAGTAGGGGATGGAGGAGGAGCTCCTGCTTATAACGGAGGAGATACACCTGCACCAAAATTAGAATCGCATGGAGATACATGGTCTCCAAGTTATACACATGGTGAGACAATTGTTCCAAAACCAGAAGCACATGGGCACACTGGAGGAGCACCTGCTAACACAGAGCCTGGTGGAGGGATTTAACTAATACTAATATGAAAGTTATAAATTTATATATAAGAAAAAAGACTTTGTAATTTACAAGGTCTTTTTTTCTTTGTAAAAAAGTTATTAGAAGGGGGCAATGAACGAGTTAATTTCTATTATATAGAAGGTGGTGGGTGATATGAAATGAAACAAAAACACGAGTTAGTTCAAGAAGATTACATGCAAGGTATGAAGTACAAGGAACTGCTGCAGATTTATATGCTGATAGTGATATTACTGGAGAATACAACAAAGAGTAATTAAAAGAACTGCTAAATTTACAGAAGAGATTATCGTGAGGTGGGTGAATGGCAAAGGAATATGCAAAGAAGTTTTATAAGTCGACAGCATGGGAGAAGTGCAGAGAGTCATACATTGCTACAACATTAGATGGAATGTGTGAGCATTGCAAAGAAGTACCTGGATACATAGTTGACCATATTGTTGAGATAACACCAGAGAGTATAGACAATCCAGATATCACATTGAATCATGAGAACTTACAATACTTATGCTTACCTTGTCATAACACTAAGACGTTTGGTAAAGCAGTATTGATTAGAGAAGATGTAATGTTTGATGAGAATGGTGATTTGATTAGGAGGGAATAGGATGCAGTGTAATGGTCAAGCGTTAACTAAAGAATTATTAGCAGAAAAGAATCAGGAACAAAAGGAACCAATCCCCCTTTTCAAAAATAAACAAAGAGTCCATAGGGGTCCGAGAGGGGAGCTTCGTGTAACACACAGGTTATTTCGCGTGACCCCCCTACCCCAAAATGAATGAAATGAGGTGTTATTTATGGCGAAGCAGAAGGAGTTAACAAAAGAAGAACGTGTTAATAAAGAAATAAACAGACTTAAACAGATATATAAAGAAATGCCAAAAGATACCCTCATGGTAGTTGAGGGGTTAATTGTTGAAGCGGCAGACTTACGTGTTCGACTAGAAGACATTCGCAAAGATCTTGATGAGAATGGTTATGATGAAATGTTCTCACAATCTGAAAATCAAGAACCTTATGAAAGAGAAAGACCAGCAGCAAGAAGATATATATCGATGAACAAAAGTTATCAAACTATCATGAAACAATTGGGTGATTATATTCCTAAGCCAGATCCTAAGAAGAAAGAAGAAGACGATGATGGATTTGAAAGGTTTGTACAAAACAGATGAGGAAACAATACCCCTTATCACATAACCCGATAATTGAGTATTACAATAAAATTGAGTCTGGCGAGCTTATTGTAGGGAATAAAGTTATAAGGATATATAAGAAGCTTGTTGATGATGTTTACGTTAATAATTCTGAATATGAATATGATCCAAGTCGTGCAAATCATGTTATTGAATTTATAGAGAATTACTGTAAGCATAGTAAAGCTAAATGGGCCGGTAAACCAATCGATTTAGAGCTTTGGCAAAAAGCTTTTTTAGCCGCTACTTTTGGTTTCATTCATAAAATCGATGGAACTAGAAAATATCGAGAAGCGTTTTTAGTAGTAGCGCGTAAAAATGGGAAGTCCACACTTTCATCTGGTATATGTTTATATCTACAAGTTGCAGATGGAGAAGGTGGTTCGGAAGTATACGCGGTAGCAACTAAAGAACAACAAGCTAAAATTGTTTGGTCGGAATCAAAAAGAATGGTTAAAAAATCACCCGCTTTGTCAAAAAGAATAAAAACTTTAGTTAAAGAATTAACGGCAGATTTTAATGATAGTGTATTTAAACCAGTAGGTAGTGATAGCGATACCTTAGATGGATTAAACGTTCATGGAGCTTCCTTGGATGAAATTCATGCGTGGAAGGATAAGAATTTATATGACGTAATTGTCGATGGTACGTCGGCACGTGAGCAACCATTAATTCTTATGATTACAACGGCCGGAACGGTAAGAGAATCCGTTTATGATATGAAGTATGATGAAGCGGAAATGTTACTGAATGGATTGGATGATGAAGAGGGTTATAAAGATGATCGTTTTTTACCTGTTATTTATGAACTTGATAAAAGAGAAGAATGGACTGACAAAACAAAATGGTCTAAAGCTAATCCTGGTTTAGGTACCATAAAGAAAATAGATAACTTAGAAACGAAAGTAAATAAAGCTAAGGCTAATTCTCTTTTAGTTAGCAATTTATTAACTAAAGACTTTAATATTCGTGAAACATCATCGGAAGCATGGTTAACATTTGAACAATTAAACAACTTAGCTTCTTATAATATCAATGAACTAAGACCTTCGTATGGAATTGGTGGTTGCGATTTATCTTCAACAACCGATTTAACAGCAGCGAAGGTTATTTTTATGGTTTCTGGCGATCCGCATATATACGTTAAACAGATGTATTGGCTTCCAGAAGACTTGTTAGAAAAGCGAAGTACAGAAGATAAAATACCGTACAATCGTTGGCATGATTTAGGTTTACTACGAACTACCCCTGGTAATTCAGTCCATTATAAATATGTAACGGAATGGTTCTTAGAAATACGCGATGAATATGGTATTTACCTCCCGTGGATCGGTTATGACCGATGGAGTGCGAATTATTGGGTTGAGGAAATGGAAGGATATTTCGGTAAGGAAGCTATGATTCCAGTTGCACAAGGTAAACAGACATTATCAAGCCCAATGAAGCTTTTAGGAGCTGACTTAGAATCGAAATTAATCAATTACAACAATAATCCCATTGATAAATGGTGCTTGTCTAACACCGCGGTTGATATTGATAAGAATTTAAATATACAACCGAATAAAACAAAGAATCAAAGGCGCCGTATCGATGGAACAGCAGCGCTTTTAAATGCTTATGTCGTTCTTCAAGAGAAGAGAAATGACTACCTCAATATGATTTAAGAAGGAGGTGAGAAATTGGGGTTATTTGATAAGATATTCGGAAAGAAACAAGTTCCTACTACAACTCGTTTTGAAATGATAAACGATAATGGTGGCGGTTTTTTCGCTTGGAATGGAGATATTTATCAGAGTGATATCATACGAGCTTGCATACGGCCTAAAGCGAAAGCGGTTGGTAAACTCATAGCTAAACATATTCGAGATAATACCACTGAATTTAAGGTTAATCCAGAGCCGTATATGAAGTTTTTGTTGGAAGAGCCAAACCCATTAATGACGGGACAAATGTTCCAAGAAAAAATGGCTGTTCAATTGGAATTGAATCACAATGCATTCGCTTATATTAAGCGTGATGATATCGGATACGCTACTGAGATATATCCTATTCCTTGTACAACTGTTGAAGTTGTGGAAGGAGCACTAGGAGATATATTTTTGAAGTTCTATTTTAAAAGCGGAAAGCAAATGACAATACCATATACAGATGTAATTCATTTACGAAAAGACTTTAACGATAATGACTTCTTTGGCGAACATCCAGGTAATGCATTGGCACAATTAATGGAGATTGTTACAACTACAGATCAAGGTATTGTTAAAGCGATTAAGAATAGCGCGGTAGTAAAGTGGATTCTTAAATTTAAATCAGTATTGAAGCAAGAAGATATTGATAATCAGGTGAAAAACTTCGTTAATAACTATTTAAATATCGCGAACGATGGTGGCGCGGCTTCTTCTGATCCACGTTATGATTTAGAGCAAGTGAAACCCGAAGCTTTTGTACCGGATTCAAAACAAATGCAAGAAACTGTACAGCGTATTTACAATTTCTTTAATACAAACGATAAAATCATTCAAAGTAAATATAACGAAGACGAATGGACAGCTTATTATGAGTCAGAAATCGAACCATTCGCAATGCAGCTTGCTGGGGAATATACCAGGAAGCTTTTTTCACGTCGAGAAAGAGGGTTTGGTAACAAGATTATCTTTGAATCCTCTTCACTTCAATATGCTTCTTTGGGGACAAAGATGGACTTAGTTCAAATGGTAGATAGAGGAGCTATGACACCGAATGAATGGCGTTCAATTCTTTCTCTTGGACCAATAGAAGGAGGAGATAAACCAATTCGTAGATTAGATACAGCTCTAGTTAAAGACGGAAAAGTTACTGGTAAAGGAGGTGAGAATAATGAACAAAACGGAACAAAGGGAACTAATAACGCAAACAATGGAAATTAGAGAAGATGAACACGGTAATAAAATGCTATCCGGGTACGCTGTGAAATGGGAAAAGAATTCAGTAGTTATGGGTTATTATCGAAAATTCCGCGAGCAATTCCGACAAGGTGCATTCTTAGAATCATTGCAAAAAGATGACCAACGTTTTTTGTGGGCACATGACACTTCTAAAGTATTGGGTAGAACAAAGAACAACACTTTGCAATTAGCAGAAGATTCCATTGGATTAAGGTTCGAATTGACATTACCAAAAACAACACTTGGAAATGATACGTATGAAACGATTAAGCGTGGCGATGTTGATGGTGTTAGCTTTGGTTTTAGTATGATCACTGAGGAAATAGATGAGCCTGACGATGACTTAATGTTACGAACAGTAACTAAAGCTAAGTTATTAGAGGTTAGTGCAGTCGCCTTTCCCGCTTATCCTGATTCGGAAGTTAGTGCGAGGGGCTACGATCCATATAAACATCACGAAGAAAGAAAACAGAAAGAAGAATTACGTAAAAAACTAATCTTAAAAACTTACTTATAGAGGAGAATGATATATGAATCGTTTACAAGAAATTTTACAACGTAAAGCGGAAATCCGCACAGCATTAGAAGGTACTGGAGAAGTTGATTTAGTAGCATTAGAAACTGAATTACGCGAACTAAGCGAAGAACAAACAAGAATTGAAACTCGTCAGCGTTTACTGAAAGAAGCTGAAGTTATTAATAACAATGCTGAGCCAGAAAAACGTACAGTAGTTGAAACGTTTAACAATGAACCACAGCAACAAGATGTGGAGTTAGAAGCATCAGAAAAGCGTGGGCAAGCATTGATGGAAAATCGTGCTGTAACGGTTGGTAGTGGCACAGTAGTCCTTCCAAAACATACAGCTTCAGATATTCGTCCTACTTTTAATGAAGTATCCACTCTTATTGATCGCGTTTCTTCTAAAACATTAAAAGGTGGAGAAAGCTATCAACAACCATACATTAAAAGCTATGGAGAAGGTGATTACACAACTGAAGGTAGTGATTACACTACTGCAGAAACAACTTTTGGATATGCAGATATCACAAAAGCAAAAATTACTGCTTATTCAGAGGAAACTGAAGAACTTCTAAAATTACCGGCTGCTGATTATGACGGGGAAGTAATGAAAGGTATTACTGTATCTACACGTAAGAAACTTTCTCGTGAAATTTTAGTCGGTACAGGTGCTACAAATCGTCTTTCAGGTATTTTCTCTGCTACTGCAACTGCGATCGATGCAGCTACTGATTTACCTATTTCGGCAATCGATGCAGCTACATTAGATGAAATTATCTACAGCTATGGAGGAGATGAGGATGTTGAAGATGCAGCTGTATTAATCATGAATAAAAAAGATTTAAAAGCATTTGCTAAACTTCGTATAGCTGATGGTAAGAAGATATACAATGTAGTTTCTAATGGGAACTCTGGAACAATCGATGGAGTACCATTCATCATTAATAGTGCTTGTAAAGCTGTAACTGATGCTAAAACAACTGTTGGACAATATAGTATGGCTTATGGTCCACTATCAAATTACCAACTTACTATTTTCTCTGATATGGATGTTCAACGTTCTACAGACTTCAAATTCAAACAAGGTATGATTGCTCATAAAGGTGTTGTATTTGCAGGTGGTAACGTTGTTTCTAAAAATGGATTTTTACGTGTTAAGAAAGCAGCTACTGTTTAATAGCTGCTTTTCTTTATAAAAAAAGGAGGTATCACAAATGAGTGATAAAACAGTAAAAGAATATGCCGTAGTAACAGCGTTCCGTGATAAATTTTCCGATATTCATTATAGTGTTGGAGATTCATATAAAACGGGTGATTTAGAAAGAATTGAATTCTTACAAGAAGAAGGTTTTCTAGATAAAGAACCAATTGTAGGATATGAACCAGATGTAACTGATATTGTTCACGTTGGTGGCGGATATTACGAACTTCCTAACGGTGAGAAAGTTAAAGGTAAGGAAGCAGCACTTGAAGCCTTACAAGAAATCAATCAAACAGGTGAATAACCATGATCCTTATAGACGTTAAGAGAGCTTTACGCGTCTCTCATGATGCCCTTAATGATGAAATTGAAGATTTAATCGAAGCAGCTCGTTCTGATTTGATATTATCAGGCGTTTCTACTACTAAGGCAAATGATGATAAGGATCCGTTAATTAAACGAGCAATCATTACGTATGTAAAAGCTAACTTTATTCCAGATGCAAAGGAAGCTGAACGATTCCAATCATCTTACAGCATGTTAAGAAATCACTTAACATTAGCAGGTGATTACAAATGAACGATATCTTATGTTTTCCAGAGTTTAAAACGGTTGAAGATGACTTAGGACAAATAGAACAAATTGAATTATTTATTAGACGAGTCTTCTGTAGAAAGAAGTCTGTTCCACAATCAGAATTTTTCCAAGCGGGGCAGAATGGAATTAAATCTAGCTGTGTATTAATCATCCATTTGTTTGATTATCAAGAAGAAGTGAAAGTTAAATATGGAGAAAAAACATATAACATTTACCGCACATACGAAAGAGATGATGAAAAAATAGAGTTGTATTGTGAGGTGGACATTGGTGGCTAGTATTAACGATTTAGCTAGTGAAATTACTAGAGAACTACAAAGGTACTCTAACTTAGTAGAAGAAGACCTGGAAGCAGCAAAAGAAGAAGTTGCCAATGATCTTGTAGATGAGTTAAAGCAAAAAAGCCCTAAAAACACAGGTAAGTATAGTAAAGGTTGGCGGAAAAAGAAAGAAGATAATGCTATTATTGTTCACAATGCTTTAAAGCCGCAGCTTACTCATTTATTAGAAAAAGGTCATGCGAAGGCAAATGGCGGACGAG
This sequence comes from Bacillus sp. H1a, assembly GCF_000633475.1. NCBI lineage: Bacteria > Bacillati > Bacillota > Bacilli > Caryophanales > Bacillaceae > Bacillus > Bacillus sp. H1a. Next base: position 239,876 of record NZ_AYMH01000020.1, read on the forward strand.
TACCAGCTAAAGTTCATATTGCTCCAGCTGAGGAAAAAGCAATAAATGAATTTGTAGAGCGAGTTGAAAGGGCGATTCAACAATGAATTTAATTGAATTGAAGAAAATACTTGATGCTACAGGTTATCCTGTGGCTTATTCGCATTTCACAGCAACACCAGGTAAGCCTGTACCTAAGCCACCTTATATTTGTTATCTTGTGGATGGATCTCCTAATATGCCAGCTGATAATAAGGTTTATCACCAAATAAATGATGTAAGTATTGAGCTTTATACAATAAAAAAGGATTTGGTTGCCGAATTCAATTTAGAACAAGCCTTAGATGATCATGAGATACCTTATGAATCATTTGAGGCTTTTATTGAATCAGAAAAAATGTATCAAAAAACATATGAAACGAGGTTGATATAAATGAGTAAAGAAAATAAAGTCACATTTGGTTTGAAGAATGTACATTATGTCCCAATTGATATTCAAGATTTTTTAGTGAAATTTGGTACACCAATTCCATTACCTGGTGGGGTTGAACTAACTTTTGAGCCACGTGGTGATTTAATTGAGTTCTATGCAGATGACATGCTTTATTATGCAGCAAGTAATAACCAAGGTTACGATGGAACGCTATCTATTGCGACTATTCCAGAGCAATTTGCTATTGATGCGCTTGGAGAACAGTTAGATACAGAAGATGGAGTATTAAATGAATTAGCCGATGCAAAGGGTAAAGCATTCGCTTTATTATTTGAATTTGATGGCGATGTGAACGCAACTCGACACATTATGTATAATTGTGCAGCAAGTCGTCCAACGCTTGCGTCAAAAACAAAAACAAACTCTGCTGAGCCTAATACAAATGAATTGAAGTTTGTTTCAAGTCCGATTATTTTAGCACCTGGCGGAAGACCAATGGTTAAAACAAAGACAACTTCTAAAACAACTCAAGCTATTTATAACGGTTGGTACAACGAAGTGTACGTTAAAAAAACAGAAGCACCAAAAGGAGTGTAAGTAAATGGAAAAAACAATTATTGTAGATGATAAGGAAGTCAGATTAAAAAGCACAGGAGCTACTCCAATCCGATTTAAAGCGCAGTTTAGAAAAGATTATTTTGCTGAACTTTTAAAATTAGCACCACTTGGGAAAATTGATATGGAAAATTTGGATCCAAGTAAGTTAGATAGTGTAGATTTCGAAGTATTTTATAATCTAGTTTGGACTATGGCGAAAACGGCTGATCCAAAAATACCAGAGCCGATGGTGTGGTTAGATTCATTTGATGAATTTCCAATCATTGAAATCTTAGAAGATATTCAAGATATGATAGCTTCCACAATTCAATCTAAAAAAAAGTTGTAGATAGTAATAATAATAGTCAACAAGGAGCGGATCAGGGTGATGTATTCACAACTGAGACGTTCCTTATTTTGTGTTATAAATGCAAGCTTACTAGAGCTGATTTAGAGGATATGACTATTGGTATGTGCTTAGATTACATTGATGAATATTTAGAAATGCAAAAACCTCAAAAAGAAAAAGTAAGAAAAGCAACTCAAGAAGACTTTAATTCCTTCTAAGGAAGAGAGGTGAGATTATGACAGGAAGAATTAAAGGGATCACCGTTGAAATAGGTGGAGATACCGTTGGATTACAAAATGCTTTAAAAGACGTAAATAAACGTAGTAATGATTTAGCAAAAGAATTAAAAGATGTTGAACGATTATTGAAATTTAACCCAGGTAATGTTGAAGCATTATCTCAAAAACAAGAATTACTTACACAAGCAATTGAAAATACAACACAAAAGCTAGATAAATTGAAAGCAGCGGAGCAGCAAGTTCAAGCTCAATTTCAAAACGGTAAAATTTCTGAAGAACAGTATCGTTCATTTAGACGTGAGATTGAATTTACAGAAGGATCGCTTAATGGTCTAAAGGGAAAACTTGCTGGATTAAAAGCCGAACAGGACAATGTAGCAAGTTCAACAAGACAATTAGAAACTTTATTTAGTGCTACAGGAAAAAGCGTTGATGATTTTGCAGGAGCGTTAGGAAATCGTTTAGTAAATGCAATTAAAAGTGGCACGGCTACTAGTAGACAGTTAGATCAAGCAATTGGTCTTATTGGTCGTGAAGCATTGGGAGCAGAAGCAGATATTGAGAAGTTACAACGTGCACTGCGTTCTGTGGATGATGGTAATTCAATACAACAAGTTCGAAATGATTTGAGAGACCTTTCACGAGAAGCTGAAAGAGCAGGTAAAAGCTTCAAAGAGTTAGACATCGGTTTAGAGAATATGCTCGGGGGAGCGATGGCAGCTGGCGGTATATCAGGAGTAATCGAAAAAGCTCTTGATACTTCTAAGTTAAAAACGAAAATCGATGTAACTTTTGACGTTCCTGAGTCATCTAAAAAGTCAGTTGAACAAGCTGTTCGTGGGATAGAAGCATACGGTGTAGATGTGGAAGAAGCTCTTGAAGGAACACGTAGACAATGGGCTTTAAATAAAAGTGTTGGTGATGAAGCGAATGCAGCAGTTGTGAAGGGAGCGGCAGCAATCTCTCAATCCTATTCAGGGATAGATTTTACCGAATTAATTCAAGAGGTTAATGAAATAGGCAATGAATTAGGTACTACACAAGATGATGCCCTTGGATTAACCAATGCTTTATTGAAAATGGGATTTCCTCCTGAACAATTAGATATTATCGCTGAGTATGGCGGACAATTAACACGGGCTGGATACAATGCGAGGGAAGTCCAAGCAATTATGGAAGCTGGGGTTGAAACTGGAACCTGGAATATTGATAATCTCTTAGATGGATTAAAAGAAGGGCGGATTAGAGCCGCTGAATTTGGTAAAGAAGTTCCTAAAGCACTTCAAGATTTACTTAAAGGCACAAAAATTTCTACTGAACAAATGCAAAAGTGGTAGAGGCGGTTCAGTTGCAATGACTGAAATAGCAAAGGCTTTAGATGGTGTTGAAGATGCAACGCAGAAAAATTTAATAGGTGCCCAAATTTTCGGTAGATGTTAAATTGTGCCGAAATAAAATCGCGGTATGAAGCAAAGAGGGTGCGAATCCTAATTTGAACCGAAGGCTATACAAAGTATAGTCAGGGGCAGAGCATAGAGGGTGAAAAGATATAATCCCTCCACGAGACCGCGACACTTTATAAGTGAAAACGTATGCCGAACTTGCATTAATATGAAGTGCAAGAAGTAGAGGATAAAAAGCCTTTACGATAACAAAATGACAATGTACGAAGATCAAGGACAGAATATCACCAATACATTAATTGGTGCCTCAGAAAAGGTTGTAGATTTTGATAAGAACCAAAAAAATTTAAATGAATCTATAAAGAAAATGGATGCAAGCCCAGCTGTAAAGTTTCAAAAGGCAATGGGTGATTTAAAAATGGCACTCGAACCACTTTTGGGTGTAGTAGTTAACATTATCGGAGCCTTTGCAAGTTGGATTTCTGCTCATCCAGCACTAGCAGCAGCATTAACAACAATTGTTGTTACATTGGGAATATTAATTGGAGCATGCATGGCTTTAGCTCCGGTATTTGTCACCTTATCCAGTATAGCTGGAATAGTAGGTGTAAGTATCGGGGCTATTGCTGGTCCAGTTTCATTAGTAGTAGGTGGATTTATAGCCGCCACCGCAGCTATAACCGGATTAATCATTTGGATGCGGCATTTATGGCAGACTAATGAAGGTTTTAAGAATAGCATAACTGGTGTAATCGCAAGTATACAAAGCTTTATAGATACAATGATCTCATTAGGTAAATACTTATTCCAGACAGCTGCAAGTGGAGATCCGTTGAATGTTTGGATTACAAATTTACCAGAAGGTTTTCAAAATGCAGCAAAGATTATAGGATTAGCAGTTAGTAAAATACGTGAAGCGTGTCTTCATCTTTTTGATGCTGTGAAAGCTGTTTTTTCAGGAGATTTTAGCCAGTTAGGTGAAATTTTTAAGATGATTGGCCCTACTATAGCAGGTGCGATTATCGGTGGGCTTCCTGGTGTTCTCGTCTCTGTATCTCGTTATTTACCAGCAATAGCAGAGTATCTGAATGCAAACTCAGGAATTATTCTTGAAACCATAACAAATATTTTTACCAATATAGCTAATTTCGTGACAACAGCCTTACCGCAATTTCTTGAAGCTGGATCACAAATGATTTCAAGTCTTATGAATGGATTGGTTGTAGCGGCACCAATCATACTTGAAGCGATAGTAGGGATTATAAATACAATTTCACAAATGATTGCTACTTATCTTCCTACGATTATTCAAACGGGAATCCAAATCATTCAAACCTTAATCTCTGGAATTGTACAGGTCTTACCTACACTTATAGAGACAGGGCTTCAATTAATTATGACTTTAATTAATGGAATTATGCAGATGATTCCGCAATTAATCCCAATAGCTGTAACGATTATTCAAACAATTATTAATGGGATTATGTCATTTTTACCTCAGTTAATTGAAATGGGAATAAATTTATTAGTTTCACTAATTACAGGAATTACACAAGCTTTACCTATGATTGCATTGGCAATTATCACTGTTATAACTACTTTGATAAATGCTATTACTCAAAATCTTCCTATGATTATTGAGGCTGGTGTTAAAGTTTTAACAAGCTTAATAGATGGAATCATTAAAATGCTACCACAGTTAATTGATTTAGCAATAAATCTTATAACGAAAATAGCAGATACATTACTAGCAAACTTACCAAAAATAATTGAAGCTGGTATAAAGATTTTAATGGCTATTATCGATGGTATTGTAAAAGTGTTACCGCAGCTTATTAATGCAGCACTAGATTTAATTGTTAAAATAGCGTCCACATTAATTGTGAATCTACCAAAGATACTTGAAGCAGGTATCAAAATTTTGCTTATGTTAATTGCAGGTATTGTACAAGTTATACCTCAATTAATAGGGGCAGCGCTTAATTTAATTGTTACTTTAGCAGGAGAATTAATTAGAAATTTACCTAAAATCCTTGAAGCTGGTGTTAAATTAATTTTGGCTTTAATAGAAGGTATTGTAAGTATGGTGGGAAAACTAGGTTCTACAATTGTAACAGACATAATACCTGCAGTAGTTGACACTCTTAAAGAGATAAACTTATTAAACATTGGTAAAAATATAATCCAAGGTTTAATTGATGGTATAGGTTCAATGGCTGGTGCGGTTTGGGATAAAGTAGCCTCAATCGGAAGTGACATTAAAGAAGGATTCACAGACTTCTTTGATATTCATTCACCTTCACGACTTATGCGTGATGCAGTTGGTAAACAAATCGGTGCAGGTCTTGCAATTGGTATGGAAAATTCAATTGGACTAATAAATCAAGCATCTCAAGCGATGAGCGAAGCAGCGATACCGACAGTCAATGTAGGTAATATAGGTGTACAAGCTAATGGGTTGTATCAAGCTCAAGGAGTAAACGGTGATTTTGCAGTACCAGGCGGTGGATTAGCAATTGAAGTACCTGTCATTTTAGAAGGTAGAGAAGTGGCGCGCGGTACTTATAAATATACAACAGAGTATCAAGATAGAGAAGCAAAAAGAAACTCAGCCTTTTAGGTTTGGGTTTCTTTTATTTTATAAAGAAAAGAGGTGTTAACATGAGTTCTTTTACATTTAACAACATACGTAAAGATTTTATTCAAATTGAAAAAGGATGGAAAAGACCTACATGGGCACCATTAAAAAGGAATTTTCTAAGCGTTCCAGGTTATCCAGGTGCAAGGTTATTAAACACACAAACTGACATCCGTGTTCTTTCAATCCCTGTCGGAATTATTGTTCCTGATGGCGGTGATTTAGAACTATTAAAAGAAGAAGTTGCAAGTTGGTTAATTACAGAACAACCAGTAGAGCTTATTTTCGATGTTGAGCCAGATAGAACATATCTAACTGTTGTGGATGATAGCTTTGATCCTGATGAATTTGTAACCCTTGGTAAAGGTACTTTGAAATTTATTTGCCCAATGCCTTATAAATTAGGGCCTACCCGAACAGTAGATTTTAAATTAGAAACCCGAGGGTTAATAGCAAATATTCAAAACAAAGGAAGCGTGGAATCTAATCCGATTTTCGAAATTGATGTAGCGAAGCCTTCCACATTTCTTGATGTATGGAATGGTATGAATTACTTTCGCATTGGATATCCACTTAAAGCAGAACAAATTCCAATAGAGCGCAATCAGCGCGTATTGTGGGATGAAATGTCTACCACAGTAGGATGGACAGACGTTTCCAAAAGTGAAGATATGACAGGCGGAGGGAAATTTAGAGTAGATGGTGGTTCTCGTTTGGTAGCTGAATATCTTGGTGAACCTACAGTAAAAGGATGGCATGGTTGTATCGCTAAAAAGAACATTCCGCAAGGCCCATTACAGGATTTTATCATGCAAGCGTATGTTGGGTTGAAAAGTCTTCACTGGGATCAAATGGGACGTGTAGAAATAGGTCTTTTGGATGCAAACAGTCAATATGTAGCTCGTATCTCTATGAACGATGTACATTGGCAGGCAGAGCAAAATACAGGTTTTGCGAAGCTTGGTAATAATACAAAGCCTGGTAGTCGTGTATTAATAAATGAATCTGGAGATTCTCCTAACACATGGAACCAATATAGGGGTCGGTTATGGTTAGCCAGAACAGGAAACAGGTGGGAAGCCTACATTTCTAGATTCAGAGATGGTACAGAAATCGATGATTCAGAACGTTTTGTAGTATTTGTGGATGAAAAGAATGAAAATATGAATTCAGTTGCTCAAGTACAAATTAGTATTTGCCAGTTTTCTAATAATATGTTCTGCCAAAACATGTCCATCGATGACTTAAAGATTTGGAAAGTTAATATGAATACACAAAGTAATCCTCCTTATATTTTTGATGTGGGGGACAAGGTAGTTATTGATACAGAACGAAGTCTTGTAACGATAGATGGTAGAAACGCCATTAATCTAAAAGATATTTTTAGTGATTACCCTATAGTAAATAAAGGTTCAAACACACTAGAAATCATGCCTTCAGACGTTGGAAAAGCCAAGGTAATATACAGGGAGAGATTTAGATGAGAACACCTAGCGGAACACTTCACGTTGTCGATTTTCAAACAGAACAAATCGTTTCTGCTATTCAATCTAAAGATTACTGGGACGATAAACGACATTGGGAAATCAAAAATAACATTGATACTTTAGAGTTTAAAGTATTTGATAATACAGAACATGCAACAACTCTTATGCAACAGAATTTAGTGTTAAAAGAAGTAAGAGATGGTCGTATAGTTCCTTATGTAATTACTGAAGCTGAAAAAGATTCTGATGATAGATCAGTTATTGCTTATGCATCAGGTGAGTGGATTCAACTCGCGAAAGCGGGGATTATTAATCCACAAAAGCTTGAGGGAAAAACAGTAAATGAACTTTTAGATATGGCTCTTGTGGGCACAAAATGGAAACGCGGTGAAACCGAATATTCTGGATTTCACTCGATGACGATTGACGAATTCATTGATCCATTGAGTTTCTTGAAAAAGATTGCTTCTTTATTCGAATTAGAAATTCAATACCGAGCTGAAGTTGTTGGTTCTCAAATCGTTGGGCGTTATGTAGATATGGTCAAAAAACGGGGACGAGAAACAGGTAAAGAAGTAACTCTAGGTAAAGATTTAATGGGAATTAAACGCATTGAAAACTCCCAGAATATCTGTACAGCTTTGGTTGGTTTTGTGAAAAAAGAAGGCGAAGGATTCATTACTATTGCCGATATAAATAATGGTGTTCCTTATCTTGTGGATAGCGATGCATTTCAACGTTGGAATGAGCGTGGTCAACATAAATTCGGATTCTATACGCCAGAGACAGAACAAGATATAACACCACAACGACTACTAACACTTATGAAAACTGAGCATAAGAAACGTATTAATACATCTATTTCTTATGATGTTCAAGCACAAAGTATTGGACGGGTTTTTGGATTAGCACACGAATTAATAAACGAGGGCGATACATTAAAAATTAAGGATACTGGGTTCACACCGAAACTATATCTTGAAGCCCGTGCAATCGCTGGTGATGAATCATTCACTGATCCTACACAAGATAAATATACATTTGGTGATTATCGCGAAATTGTGGATGCTAACGAAGAATTACGGAAAATGTACAACAAAATATTAGCTACGCTAGGCAGTAAAGCCAATAAAGAATTATTAGATAGGTTAGAAAAGCTAGTAAAAGAGAATGATCAAAAAGCTAATACTGCTCAGGAAGAATCTCAAGCAGCTAAAGTATTAGCTGAAAAAGTACAAGAGAATCTAAAACAATATCAAACAACTATTTATGAAGGTGTTAAACCACCTACTACAGGATTAGAACCAGGTAAAACGCTTTGGCGTGATATTAGCAATGGGAAACCAGGTATCTTAAAAATCTGGAAAGGTACAGAATGGGAAGTGCTTATACCTGATTACGGAAAAGATGTAAAAGATCTTGATGAACGAACTGCTAAATTTGAAACATCTATGAAAGGCTTAACAAGCGACGTTAAACAATTATCTCTTACTACAACAGAGCAGGGGAAACAAATACTTGATGCTAACACTAAAATTGAACAGACATCACAAAAGATTGAAGCTAAAGTTGATATTAAACAAGTCGAGGACTATATCGGTGGAATCGGACCAACTAATGAAATTAGAAACACTAGATTTACAAATGGTACAAAATATTGGGGACTTGGAGCTAAATTTCCAGCAGTTGTAGACAAAGATACAACATTTTTAGGTGATTCCAGCATAAAATTGACCGTTACTGGAGAAACCGCGCCTGCTTATAATAGTTTTACATCTAATAGAGTTCCAGTAACGCCTGGTGAAGATGTTGTAGTTTCAGCATATTTTATGACTAAAAATATAGATGAGCATTACAATAAGAAAATTAGAATGGTTGCTGTGTTTTGGAAAAGTGATGGTACCCAGTTTTCTGCTGGCACCTATGATTTTACTATAAAAAATGATACTTGGACGAGACAGGAATTTACAAAAGTAGCTCCGCCAGAAGCTGCTCTTGTAGGTCTCAGAGCGTATGTTATTCAAAACGGTACATTCTGGCTGGCACACCCGATGTTGCAAAAAGGAACCAAAGCAAGTTCTTTTATCGAAAATCCAAACGACATGGTTGATAAAGATAAAATTTTGGAGGACTTAGGTGATAAGGTAGCAACTGAAAAATACAATCAGAAAGTTACAGAGTTAGATAGACGTATTACAGCAAATGCAGACGGTATTGACTTACGCGCCTTAAAAACTGAGGTATATACGCAAGAACAAGCAAACGGTAAATTTGCGACAGATGCTTATGTTAAAAACATGGAAAGTCGTATTCAAGTTACTGAGAATGGTATAAAAAACACAGTTCAAAAAGGTAGTGTAATCTCATCTATCAATCAATCAGCAGAAGCAGTTGACATTGATGCAAAACGAATAGGATTAAAAGGATTTGTCACAGCTGAACATATTAAAGGACAGGCACTTGAAGGAGTAACAATTAGAACTACTGGAAGTAGATTCGTTGAAATGAACAATCAAGACTTTAAGATTTTTGATACAAACAAACCGCGTGGTTATATAGGATTTATGGAAACAACAGATGGAAGTATTCAACCTTCACTTGTTCTTGGTAGCGATAATAGAAAGTACGCTGGTACAGGATCGTTCTATATTTATCAAGCGATTCCACGAATTAATGGATTCGAACAACCTTCTAAAGCGTGGGCAAAATTAGGAATCTCTAAAGGCGAAAACGCTGAAGGGACTAATGTTTGGTCAAATTATATTCTAATGCAAAATGATGGCGGACATATGTCTGTGTATTCAGATGGAAAATTGAATTTTGATTGCTTGAATGATATTGTTTTTAATTCAGTTGGATGGGCTCCAGGATACGGTAAATTTATGGTGACGACAACAGAACCGCATTATTTTACAAATAACAATGGTGAGTTCCATTTCCGAAGAAAAGGCAGTGGCAACAGTATATACTTTGTCAGTGGCGCTAATGATCATGATTTAGTCATGGGGAGAGTAATGATAAGATCAAGTCTCGCATCAGGATATGACAACGGATTACAGATTAAAAATACTCTTGGTAATGGATGGCTAGATATGGAGTTAAGAACATTAAAGGCAAATGGAAACATTACAGCAACTGGCGGTGTATGGGGTAGAGAGTTTATTCCTAACTCTTCACGTAAAATCAAAACAAACATTGAAGATTTGGAGTTCTCTGCGCTACAAAAACTAAACTCGTTACGTATTAAAAAATACAATATGATTTCTGACGTTGAAAAGTACACTGCAGGTGAAATTGATGTATTGCCTATATATTATGGTATGATCGCTGAGGATTCTGATGATGTATTTACAACTCCTGAAAAAAATGCAGTTACATTATATAGTTCTGTTTCTATCTCAATGCAAGCTATCCAAGAAGTAGACGTGAAAGTAAATCAAAATATTATAGATTTAAGTAGAGTAACAGAGACCTTAATCATTACAAACACGCGTGTAGACGAATTAGAGAAAGAACTTAAAGCGCAAAAACTCAAGGAGGTGGATCAAGAAAAGCGAATTGCAACTTTAGAAGAATTAATTCAAAAATTAATAAATTAGAAAACAGAGCAGCCAAAGCTGGTCTTTTTTATTTTGCGAAGGAGGAAAGAATGTGGATCGAATCGATGTATTATTAAAAGCTTTTATTGCCACTTTTGGTGGCTTTTGTGGGTATTTCTTGGGAGGATGGGATGCAACGTTGAAAATCTTAGTTACGATGGCTGTTATTGATTATTTAACTGGCATGATTGCAGCAGGATACAACGGTGAATTAAAAAGTAAAGTGGGTTTCAAAGGCATCGCCAAAAAGGTGGTGCTTTTTCTTTTGGTTGGTGCGGCTGCTCAATTAGATTCAGCACTTGGGAGCAATAGCGCTATCCGTGAAGCAACA
>NZ_AYMH01000021.1:0-110282 GCF_000633475.1 Bacillus sp. H1a
TATCAATCTTGAACTCTTTTTTAAGATTTTTCTCCAATCGTTACAAACTGAACTGATACTTTTCCATCAAAATCTTTAATTTGCTTTCTTACTTTTACATATTCATTAATCAATGTATTATCTGTCGACATTTTAGGTTTTTCATCACCTAAAGATTTGTTTAGATGGAGAAGTTGCATTTTCGTTTCATTTGCCTTTATTTCTTTATATACACTATTTTTTGCTACAATCACATACCATTGCGTTGGATAATCACGCTCGTTTCCTATCCAAGCGTCACTATCGTATTTAACAGGAATCTCTTTTCCTTCTAATTCAATACTTTTCAAAGTTTTTTCGTCTTTATGTGTAAACAGTAGCGAACCTTCTTTTGGGAAATTTGGTAACGTATCTATTGGTTTAAAATTAGATCCATTATCTCGTTTACGAAAAATCTTTGTTTTAATCAATGCTTGTGCTGTAGATTCATTTAAAATTAACACCTGTCCTTTTCCATATGTACCTGTTTTCACAGAAAACGCTTCATTTTCTTTCGTAATTTCCTGATAACGATTAATAATTGGTGAAATTTTATTATCCTCTCCAATTATTAATACACCGTTTGCAGGAAAGGTGGTTTCATTTTTTGAGCATGCACTAAAGCTTATTAAAATTATTATAGTTAACATAAAAATCGTTAAAGTCCTTTTCATCACGGTTCCTTTCATCATTCAATTCATTTTTTATATACTTTTGTGTAATCTTACTAGCTGATATACTCTATTGCTCCATAGTTTTATAAAGCTTTTGTAGGTAACGCCAACGGGTTATAAAGAAATATAAAACTTGTATACATATAAATGAAATTAAAATAACGATAGAGCTATTTAAAATAGAAAAATCGACTAATTGTTGTAATGCCGTATAAGCAACTACAGTATGAATCACTGCAACGACAATCGGTAAGAAGAACATTAATAATAACTGTCTCGTTACAACTTTTTTTAATTCTCGTTTACTTAATCCCATTTTCGAAATCATTTTATATTGCTGTTGATCGCGGTCCAAATCAGTATATAATCGGAAATAGATAAAACTAGCGGCGAATGTGAAGAAGACGATGCCGACTAAAATACTTGCCATAAGTAATAATCCATTCGTTTGCTTCGCACCTAGCAACTCTAATGTTAAAGCCCGAAATTCAAAATGTACTTCTCTAGTATCTTTATCGAATATACTATTTAATTGATTTGAAATCTCCTTCGTTTTCATCCAATCATCTACAACAAATCCGTAAGTACGATATTGAATATCTTTATTATCCGGGTCACTAGTAAGAGGAATTACATCATACACATGATCTTGAACAGCAATAAAAATACTACTAGAATCATGTGGTAAAACTAAATTTTCCACAGCTTTTTTCACTTGAAATATCTTTGTCCAATCTCCTTGAATGACTTCAATATTCTTTTTATAGTCACCATTTTTAAATTCTTGTTTTTGTGATACGACTCCAGGGATTAATAAAATTTCATCTTCTTTTTCAATCGTTTCTTGTTGATACCCTAGTGCTCTCGCTAGTTCGTTATATTCACTTAACTTAATTACATTTACGTTACTTTCTGTATATTTATTTGAAGATGAAGCCATTCGATACGGAATATTAGCATCAGCAAGATGTTTTTTTATAATAGAAAGATGTTTATCCGCTATTTTATCTTTTTCAGGACCTGTATACAGAAATGTATACGGATTGGTCATCCTTACCAAATCTTTATTTCCAAGAGCAGATGTTGTACCAATTGCTGTAAATGCAACTGCTGAAATAACAGATACTATAAAAAACATGGTTGCATTATCTTTCATACGGTAAATCAATTCTGAAAATGTTAATATATTTGTTCTCTTTAAAAAGAAAGATTCACTCCTTTTCGCAAGATATAATATATAAACGCTACACTGTGTATATAAAAAGTACGTTCCTATAATTACAAGGAGTACACCAATTCCAAGCATAATAAAACTGTGACTTGAGATAAAACGAAATACTGAAATATATCCACACCCTATACTAACTAAAGATAGTAGCGATAATAAAATTGAAGATTTCGGTTCAGGCTTCGGTTTTTCTTCTGCTTGAATGAGTTCCGCAAGTTCTGTTACTTTTATCATTTTAAAAGTAACTAGCGAAACAATTAAAAATAAAACAAAAAACGTGATGACAGTTAATAGTACCGCTTGTATCGGCATATAGAAAGGTAAGCCATTATTAATCATTAATACACTTGCACTTATCAATAAAACTAATTTAGAAAATATGAGACCAATAATAATTCCGAAACAAATTGATCCAAATCCAATTAACATATTTTCAATCAATAATAATTTCTTAAGTTGTCTCATTGACATACCTTGCATCATTAAAATGCCAAATTCTTTCTTACGTGTTTTTAAAAATGAACTAACTGAATATAGAATAAAGAAAAATGAAAATACAAATATCAAACCTTGTGAAATTCTAAATCCCAAAGTACCGAATGCACTTATTGTTTCACTTGTCGATTTTAACTCACCTTGTAAATCTGGATGAAATAATAAAAGGGCGTACGTAAAGAAAATCATAATAGAAAATGCACTACTTAAAAAATGAGCAGCATATGTACGCTTATTACGAAAAATATTATTAAATGCGAACTGACGAAAAGTCATGCCTTTTCCCTCCTAACAAAGAAAGGACATCCATAATCTTTTGATAAAAAGTTTGCCTACTTTCACCACAATAAATTTCGTTATATAGTTGACCATCTTTAATAAATATAACTCTGCTGCAAAAACTCGCTGCATACGGATCATGTGTAACTAACATCATCGTTGCCTTTTCTTCCTTATTAAGAGTATCTAGCATCTCCATTACATCATTTGAAGATTTAGAATCCAAATTCCCTGTTGGCTCATCTGCAAGTAATAATTGCGGCTTATGAACGATAGCGCGAGCGATTGCTGTTCTTTGAGCTTGTCCCCCTGATATTTCAAAAGTTCTTTTACTCAATATATCTGTAATATTTAATTTCTCTGCAATTTCTTCCACTCGTTTGTTCATTTCTTGTAAAGAAACACCATCTAATGTCATCGGCAATACGATATTTTCCTTTACTGTAAGTGTGCTAAGTAGATTAAATGATTGAAAAACAAATCCCAACTGTTTCCTACGGAATAAAGCTAAATTGTCTGATGTCAACTGGAAAGGATTTGTACCATTTATTAATATTTCTCCCGATGTTGGAGAATCGATAGTAGATACCATATTTAATAACGTTGTTTTCCCACTTCCTGATGGCCCCATAATCCCTACAAATTCACCTTCTTGAATTGATAAATCGATATCTACCAATGCTTTAAAAGGTATTTTCCCTTTATATACTTTACTAATACTTTTTGCATGTAAAATTTCCATTTATATTCTCCCTTCATTTGCACTACTCACTATAAAGTGTAAATGAATTGTCTTATAGCTCATATTGATTCATCTTTCATTTATCTTACACGCTTGTAAGATTTCTAAAAAAACTGATAACAAATCTATTTTCAAACTATAACTGATGTATATCTATCTTATAATATTTGCATAGCAGCATAAAATACAGTGCTACTTATTTCTGGTCTCTGGGACACCTTGTAAACCTGAAGTGGGATTAAGAGATGTTTATCATCATTAATAGCTGCTGTATTCCTAGTATTCTTTATTAGCAACATGCAAGATATTATAAAGAATAACTATACAACTTCAAAACGATGAATAACAACTTATAATTCGCAAGTAAAACCAAAAAAGTAAATAGTACGTAAAAAAGCTCAGAGTTTTAAGCTCTAAGCTTTTTTGGTAATGATTTCATTCCGTTATAGCTCCTTTTAAAGAGCACTATTTTTTATCCACTCTGATTTACTCAATATATAATGATTATATAGTTGGTTTTCTATCGTCTGTTGATTCAGATAATTAAATCCACACTTTTCAATAACTTTATTTGATGGTACGTTGTTAATTAAAGCAACTGCGTTAAGGACATCTACATTTATATTTTCAAACAAATAGTCAATCAATCCCTTAGTCGCTTTAGTAGCGTACCCATTATTTTGATACTCGCTTGAAATGGCGTACATAATTTCCCTATTCGGTGAAGGTAGTTCTTCTTTAATACCTGTACAGCACCATCCAATAAACTCATGAGTATCCTTAATAAATACTCCTAGTTTCAAAAAGTGTCCATCTATATTCGAATGATTTTTAGCTGCCATTAGAAATGCTTTATTAGAAGGTATTTCATAATTTGTAACCCAATCAACCCTTTGTTCTTTCGTTGATTTCCAGTCTGGCAAAAACTTTTCTATTTCCAGTTGATTCGAAATTTTATAAATACTCTCCGCATCTTCAATGGAAAATTCTCGTAAGTAAATATCACCACAATCTAGTCTAAATAACTTAGTCGAACTTTCTTCTCCCATGTTAATCCCCCTTAATCAAATTTGTTATTCAGTAATTATAGATACCTCCTAGCTAGAAGGTACCCATAATCACATTAAAGTGCCTTTATCTGCTTCGTAAGTTCTTTAAATCGTTCGTCAAGTTCTTTATATCCTTTGTCGTTAGAAGTTAAAAAGCTTAATTTACCTAATACTTCTTGTCTCTCTGTTTCTAACGTTAAACGTAGCTCTTCAATATCATCTCTTGTTTTAGTAGGTTCTTCTAGCTGCTTTTGTATCGTATTGTTTGAAAACACGAGTTTCGTGTTAGTTGTTTTCTCCAAAAAATATCGATCGTGAGAAACGATAACTAGTGTTCCATTATACTCAGCCAATGTATTTTCAAGCTGTTCTCTTGAAGGTAAGTCTAGATGATTTGTCGGTTCATCTAAAATAAGTACATCTTTTTCATCTAAAATATAAGCCATTAGCTTACATTTTACTCGCTCACCCATACTCATATGCTGAATCGGCTCTTTCCATTGAGATGCTTGGAACCCTAAATGTTTCATTAAATTTTGGACTTTTCCTCTTTCTTCAAATGTCTCTTTATAAAATAAATCTTCTGGTGTTTTATCCAGTGGTAAATCAAATACTTCTTGTGTTAAATAACCAATATTTGCTGATGGTGAAATCCATATCTCTCCTTGAGCAGTTTCCGTTCCCATAATCATCTTCAGTAATGTTGTTTTCCCGCTACCGTTTGGTCCAATAATCGCAACCTTCTCACCGTGCTGGATTGTAAAATTAACGTTTTCAAATAATGTTCGTCTATTAAATTTTTTCCGCAATTGTTTCACTTCTAAGAAGCGTTTTCCTACTTTTTTATTCGCTTGAATAGAGAACTCAACTGAATACTCTTCTTTAACACGTTCTATTTTCGTTTTCTCAAGCTCTTTTTCGAGACGTTTTCGTTTTGACTTAACTTGTGCATCCATTCGCTTCGCTTTCACACGATAAAATTCTTTAACTCCTTCTTGTTTTGTAGACTGTGCATGTGCCTTTTGTGACCATGAACTTAATTCTTTTATATGAGTTTCTACTTGTTCTATCTTTTTTTGTTGTTTTTCATATTCACGCTGCTGCGTCATTCGTTTTTGCTCACGCGCTTTCATATAACTCGTATAATTACCGCTATGTTCAATTAATTTCTTATCCTCAATTGACCATATTTTTGTTGCGACAACATCTAAAAAATATCGATCATGTGATACTACAATAACTGTACCTTTCATATTTTTTATTTGTTTAATGAGAAATTCCGTACTCATCTCATCTAAATGATTTGTCGGTTCGTCTAATATTAAGACATTAGGATTTTCGGCAAAACCTTTTGCTAGTCGAACTTTCAGTTTTTCACCACCACTTAACGTAATAAAATCGTTCGTTGGAACGCCCCATTTTGCAAGAAGTTCTGCTTCTTTTGCAATCACATCATTACTAATAAAAGATTCTTTTTCTTGTTCAACATATGCTGTTGTCATATTCATTTGCTGCCATTCAACAGTGCCTTTTGATGGCTCAATCTTCCCATTTATTAATTGAAGTAAAGTTGATTTACCAGCACCATTTTTACCAATTAATCCGATAACTTCCCCTTGTTTTACTGTAACATTCATTTTTTCTAATAAAGTATTTTCCATTATTTCAACATAAACATCATTTAATTTTAATAATTCTTTCATATTACCGATCCCTTTCATTAAGGGAGAACAAAAAAATCCTCCCAAATTAATTTGGCAGGATTAGTCGTTACATTATTTATACCCAAATAAGCTATTACGCGTAATAAATAGCAATACCGTTGTATGGAAACTGGGCAGACTAATCCTATTTTTTATAAATTGAAATTTATTGAATTTCAACATTTAAAAATAAGATTAGTTAATCATCGTCCACCCATCATTCCTTTCCGTCTTTAATAACCATATTGTACCATAATAGTACTGTATGAGTAAATGCAATTATATGTGCTGTTATAAAGATCACTTTTTTTAGGTCTATTTATCATTTCTACACTTCATATCGATTAAGCACAAACAACATTTGTTGTAATACTGGCTTTATATTTCCCTACCAGTAAACTTCTAAGCACTCCCTCTTATATAATTTTTATATAAATTTATCATTAATCATATATTATACATATTAAATTTCAGTTCTTATAATAAAGATATCATTTTTAAGGGGGGATTCTACAATGGAATTTAGTAAACTAGGATACAGTGGATTAACTGTAAGCAAGATTGCATATGGGAATTGGATAAACCATGGTGGAAAAGTAGATGAGGATACTGCAAATGATTGTGTGAAAACCGCACTAGATGTCGGTATTACAACGTTCGATACTGCTGATGTTTATTCGGACACTATAGCTGAGGAAGTCCTTGGCCGATCTTTGCAAGGTATACGTCGAGAGAGTATAGAACTATGTACAAAAGTGTGCCATCCGACTGGGGCTGGAAAAAATGATAGAGGCTTATCACGAAAGCATATTTTAGAAAATTGTAATGCATCTTTACGTCGATTACAAACAGACTACATCGATGTCTATTATGCACATAGATTTGATACAACAACTCCTCTTGAAGAAACGATGTTAGCTTTCTCAGATCTTGTAAGACAAGGAAAAGTTCTTTATATTGGTGTAAGTGAATGGACATCAGAACAAATCACCCGCGGTTCAGCACTTGCACGAGAATTGAAAATTCCACTCATTGCTAGCCAACCTCAATACTCGATATTGTGGCGAGTTATCGAAACTGATGTGATACCAACATGTCAACTTGAGGGACTTGGTCAAGTTGTATGGTCTCCCCTCGCACAAGGGATTCTCACTGGAAAATATCAACCTGGTAAACCAATCCCCACTCAATCACGTGCTAATTCAGATGCTGGTAAACCATTTTTCCACAAACTCGTGCAACGTTGGATGAGTGATGATGTACTCACTGCTATCCAGAAACTCAATCCCATCGCGCAAGAAAATAATCTTACCCTACCTCAACTCGCAGTTGCATGGGTACTACAAAATCCAGCTGTTTCCTCCGCGATTATCGGCGCTTCAAATCCGGAGCAAATAAGAGAAAATGCAGTAGCTGCTGGTGTTAAATTGCAACCTGAAATTATGGATCAGATTGATAGTGTACTAAAAGATTTCATTGAGTACGATCCAAGCAAAACAGGCTGAAACATCAGTAATATACTTAATGAAAAACATAAAAATAACTTTGTAGTCCCAATTTAATATAAAAGTTTCCCTTTCAAAATTCCCACTGCCCATCCCATCAAGATGGGCTTTTTCTCTTTAAACTCAAATTATGAAGTCGTATAAACCTCTCTAACAACTGTTAAGAAGTGCTCTAACACTACAGACTGTTCATCTTGTCTCCATCCAACATATAAATTTATTTCCGGTGTGTTTTCTTGAATTTCTTTATACATGACTCCCGATTTTTTATAACTTTCCACCGATGATGGAACGACAGAAATCCCTATTCCTGCAACAACTAAATTCACAATCGTTTGCATTTGAATCGCTTCTTGAACAATATTTAAACTTACTCCATGTTCCCAAAAGTAACTAATAATTAAATCATAAAAGTTTGTACCAAAATGACGGGGAAATAAAATAAATGGTTCATCAACTAATGATTTGATTGAAATGTTAGGTAACGAAACCAAAGGGTGATCTTGATGCAAAACCAATTTTAAACATTCCTCAGAACAAACTTCGGAAGCTAATATTTCATTGTTCTGCTTGGAACGAATAAATCCAATATGAATTTGTTTTTCATAGAGTGCTTTTATTTGTTGGTCTGTTGTCATCTCGCGTAATATGAGCTGTATTTTAGGAAAACGTTCTCGAAATTTTTTTAATATATTTATAACAGTTTCTGTAGAATCGACAAAACCAATTATTAAATGTCCTATCTTCCCTTCATCCGCAAGCTGTGTTTCTTTAATGATTCTATCTACTTGAAGCAACGTTTGCCGTGCACCTTCTAAAAATATTTCCCCCGCACTGGTAAGTTCAACCATTCTTTTTGTTCGATGAAAAAGTTGAACTCCTAATTCTTCTTCTAATTTACGAATTTCTTGACTTAAAGGTGGTTGAGCCATCCTAAGCCGCTCTGCTGCACGACTAAAGTTTAATTCTTCTGCCACCGTTATGAAATATCTCATTTTCCGAATATCCATTTCAATACACCTCTTTCATTAACTAGTAAAAAAGGATTCTCTTTTAATACTAAAAAGCATTAATGTATCTAGTATTTTTTTTATTTTTAACAAGATCGTTTTGCTTCACTTATGTAAATAATCTTTTATTCCGGAATTTTATCAAGGGTACAAAACAAGGCTAAAAAACTTATCTCAAAAGTTCTTTAGCCTGTATGACTTTTTACACATTACAAAATTTAATTCGTACAACGGTACCTTTACCAACTTTTGAATGTATCTCTACACTATGTCCTAATTGTTTTGTAATTTCATATACAAGATATAGTCCCATTCCAGTTGATTCTTTAAAATCTCTACCGTTTTCTCCTGTAAAGAAAGGTTTAAATACTCTTGGTAAGTCTTGCTTCGGTATCCCTACGCCACTATCGATAATTTCAAGTACAACTATATTCCCTTCCTTACATGCTTTTACTATAATCTTTTCTCTACTACCTGATGAATATTTAATTGCATTCGATATAATTTGTCCAATTAAAAATTGTAACCATTTCGCATCACTTTCTACAATAATACCCTTATCAATTTCAAGCTCTGGATATACAAAATTCCGGATAAAGAAGCGTTTATGTTCATGTACAGAATCATTCACTATTTTATGTAATTGTACTCTTTCAACATAAAAATCTTGTGTAAATGCTTCTAAACGTGCGACATACAGAGCCATCTCTAACCCCTTTTTCAATCTATCTGTTTCCTCATTAATACTTTCAAAACGCGAATCCACTTCATCCTGTGTAATTAATTCTATTACGGATAAAGGTGTTTTCATTTGATGAATCCACTGATTCATAAAGGTTAAATGATCATTATTTTTTCTCTCTTGTAATTGCAGCTGATTTTGATAATGGCGATATTGCACCTCGAGCAGATCTTGGAGAGCAGTTGATAAAACTGCAAAATCAGATTTTTGAACAGATTCATCCAAAGATTGCATTGGATTTGCTAACCGTTCATAAAAAGATCGATGTGTAAAATAACGAAATAATAAATAACTTACCATAAAAAAAGCACCTAAGAACATTGCATATAATGCCGTTGTAATATGATTATGCCCATCAAACCAATATACAAGGAATATGGCTAGGAGTTGGAAAACAGTAAAACATATAAGTGGTATATGATCACGTATAAACAGTCTTATCATTTTTCCATACCATTTCCCCAAGTAATATGCAGTCTATATCCAACACTGCGAATTGTTTCAATCGCTCCTTCAATATGTAACGTTTTTAACTTTTTACGTACACGTGTTGTATTTACACTTAATGTATTATCATCAACATAGGATTCACTATCCCATAATTTATTAAGTAACACTTCTCTACTCACAACGCGCGGATAATTTTTCATTAACATTTCTAATAAAATGGCTTCGTTTCTCGTTATATCAATCTCTTGGTTTCTAAGTTTTAATACAAGTCTTTCGGGATATAAACAAAGACCTTGTTGCTCAACCATTCGTTCTTCTAGTTTCGGTGCATAATCTCCATAAGCACGCCTTAAATGACTGCGGATTTTCGCCATTACAACTTCATAGTGGAATGGCTTCGGAATAAAATCATCGCCACCATTTTCTAACGCCATAACTTGATCCATAGTACCTTCGCGGGCCGAAATAAATAATATCGGACATGTAGAAACCGCACGAATTTGACGACACCAATAGTACCCATCAAAACTTGGTAAATTAATATCTAATAAAACTAACTCTGGTTGTTCTTCTAAAAATGTGTCTAACACATTTTGAAAATCCGATACAATAATTCCTTGGTAACCGTATTTCGCAACATAAGTTGATAATAGCTCCGCAATTTTCATATCATCTTCTACAATCATAATTTTAACCATTTTTTAACTCCTTTTCGATCCACAATCTCATATACAATTATACAAAATAAATACTATCTCTTTTCATTAAATCCGTAAATTAAAAAAGGATGCTTTTATACCAAAGTATCCTTTTTCTATTTTTTCTTATTTAATATGAAATTCAATCAAAGTAAATCCCAGTTTCTTCACATAATCCATCCCTAGTTCCATCCGCGCCGTTTTCAACGGATCCACAACTTGGCAAACTTTTAAATTACCTGCTGCTGATAATAAAAGAGTTGCATCAGCTTTAGGCATTTCTAATTCTTCATGTAAAAATGTCACCATATTATGTACGGCGCGACTAGCTGCATCATCTAACAATTTCTCTGAAGCAATCGTCATTATTTTTTCTTTTTGGATAGCCATTGGTAGTGGCCATTTCTTTCCTTTTATAGTTTGAACTGTTACAGTTACCTCACCGGCAACTTCCACCCCACTAACACCAATTTCACCATCACCCATTGCAGCGTGTAAATCACCTAATGCTAAAAGAGCACCTGGAACATTTACAGGTAATAATAATGTTGTTCCTTCTTTTATCTCTTTACAATCCATATTCCCGCCGTGATCATGTGGAGTACCACATGAAATACTCTCTTCTTTCGGTGCGGTACCAATTACACCAATCATTGGATTAATTGGAATTTGTAGTTCATTTGAAAATACAACATGTTCATTATGTATTGGGACAATTTTCACTGTATTTTCATTTAGCTCATCACCCATTACACCAAGGTTCACACCTGTAGTTAAAACACCCTGCTCTGCAATTTTAATCTTTTCAATCGTTACGACTAATATATCTCCAGGTTCTGCGTCTTTAATATATACAGGTCCAGTCGCTGGATTAATTCGATTCCAATCTAGTTCTTGAAACACAACATCTTCAAAATCAATTTGATTTTCAAAGCAGTCGTACGTTTCAAATATAATCCTGCTCCCAGGCTCTACTTCCATACATGGCTCATTATGTGGAGACATTGCGTAAATGATATGGTCTTTATGAATTCGATGCATAGTACCTCTCCTTTTTCATTTTTATCTTCTATATAATAATTAGCTTTTAACCGTATAAGCCCCTTTTTAAAATTAGTAGTAATTTTAAAGAAAAAAGCACTTAGCTCATTTTGAAACATACACTCTTTACTATAACAGGTAAAGAAAGGTTGTATCACTATGCCCCTTATTCCATACAACGAAAGTGACGTTGAATTACTTGCACGTTTAATACGCGCTGAAGCTGAAGGCGAAGGTCGACAAGGAGAACAACTTGTTGGATGTGTTGTAGTAAACCGTGTATTTTGTGATTGCTTAGATTTTAAACAGATCCGTACAGTACGCGATGCTGTGTATCAAAGCCCTGGCGGATTTGAAGCGGTTCAATACGGATACTTTTATCAACGTGCTCGTGAATCAGAAAAAGAAATCGCAAGACGAGTTTTACAAGGTGAATGGCGCTGGCCAGCAAGATGGGCTCTTTGGTATTTCCGTCCAGTCGGAGCTTGCCCGCCTCAGTGGTATAATCAGCCGTTTGCAGGGCAATTTAAAAGCCATTGTTTTTATGAACCGAATGGGGATGAATGTCCAAAAATGTATTCAAGGTAGAGATATATTTAGCAACGCAAGTACTTATTTTTATAAGTACTTGCGTTGTTTTTGTATCTGACTCTAGAAATCTAATAATGAGACAAATTTTTCAACTCCGACAACATGTATAAGTAGTGGTATACGCGGGCCACTTGATTGATTCATAATGAGCATATATATAATAATAAACAATTGTTTTTGATTTTCTTTCATTATTTTTTTATTTTCATGATGACAAATCGGATACAATTGTTCCATTAGGTTAGAATGATCGTTATTAGAACGAAGTACTTCACAAACTTCTACTACCCATTTTTTCTGCCTATCTTCTAATGTATTATAAAACTCTGTATTTTTCTCTTGATTTACCGTAATCAATTTTTCAGATTGAAAGTTTCTTATCCAATACTCTGCACGATTACATATCGCAATCATTTCAGGTAATGCATAACTCCTATCTATCTTTTCTAATATACCTTGTAAAATAGTTGAATCAAAATTTAATAACGGTAAAGTTCCTGCTACTTGATTAAACTTTGGATATCCTTTAAATCGACTATTTACTCTAGAAAGTTTAATTGCATCAAATAAATCTTCATTTTTGAGTGTTTTATTTTCATAACTGTCCTTCAATCGTTCATACTCTGTATAATTTCGAATCACATCTTCATCCAGTCCGATATGAAAAGCTGCGCCTGGCTTATATTTTGCAAACATAAAAAGAATCACTTCTGGCAAATACACTTTTAATAAGTCGTTAGGTGTAATACTATTCCCTGAAGAACTGGACATTTTTTCATGATTACCTTTAATTCCAATGAAATCATAAGCAACGTAATGAGGAGCCTCACGATTGAATACTTTCCTTGCAATTTCTTTGGATACATTATAACTACCCGTTTCCGATGAATGGTCTCTTCCACCCGGTTCGAAAATAACATCCTCTATCATCCATCTCATTGGCCAATCGATTTTCCAATTCAGTTTCATTTTATTTGTATTTAATACTGATAATTCATTTTGATTTCCACATTCACATTCATACCTAACTGTTTTTAATACTTCATCAAAATGTATAATAATTGTTGCATCTTTCCCACATCTCTCGCAATATAACGTAACTGGATAAAAGTTTTCTCTATCTTCCTCGCGGTGTACGCCTGTTTTAAAATCCATTAAAATATCATATATTTCTTTTCTTTTATACAAAGACTCTAATATGTTTCCGTTATACCTTCCCCTTCTATACTCAGCGTGTTGATAAATGAATTCCACTTCAATCCCAAATGCTTGGAGCGATTTCTCAAATTCTTTTTCAAAATGCTCTGCATATGAGTTATGACCCCCATACGGATCTGGAATATCACAGTATGGCAAACCAATATACCTTGCAAAAGATGGATCAATATTTTTTGGGACTTTTCTGAACCTGTCGTAATCATCCCATGAAAATATAAAACGAGTCTTTTTCCCTAAATCTTGAAGCGCCCTAACAACGAAATAAGTCGTTACTATTTCACGAAAGTTCCCAATATGAACCGAACCAGATGGACTAATTCCAGATGCACAAACAAAAGTTTCTTTGTTTGGATGTTTTCTAATTAATTCATGTGCTATTTCATACGCCCAATGCATATGTTACTCACCTCAATTGTATTTTTGTTTTCACATTTTCATTTTTATGCAATAAAAAAACTCCCACCTCCAAGATTATTCATCTTGAGGACGAGAGTTATTAGCTTCGCGATACCACCTCAGTTTGTTAATACGTCACCATATTAACCTCTTCAGGTACGGCAAAACATGCTTATACCCTATCTCTATAACGGGAGAACCCGTCGCACTATCCCTAAATAAATTAGTTCCTTGCGCAGCTCCAAGTCTTTTTTCATTAAGATGTTTACCGCTCCTTCTCAGCTACCGAAGCTCTCTGTATGTATTCTTTCTTAACTACTCTTCTCTTCAACGCCAATTTATATATAAGTTTTTTTCATATGATAATTTATAACATATGTTTTGTCAAATTTTTCTGAACAAAAATTGATAACACATATTTTCCCTTATCTAAAAAAATATTTTATTGCTTCAAGTTGAATTTTATGACTACATTCATCACAACAATATGCCCCTTTCGGTTTCTCTTTAAATCGCTTATACTTTTCACTTCCCTCATATACTCGAAATACATTTTTACAAGAAAAACAACAGATCTCATAAAACATCATATGTCTATTTCTCCCCACAGTTATATGCTATTTTCAAGTTACTTGAGAAGGTCTTCTTTTTTCATAGTACATCTTTATTCCAATCTAACAAAAGGTTTACCTCCATTTTTATCGAACTTTATATGTATCTTTAATAAATTGAGGTGAAACATAGTGCACAGAAGTATTGAATTAGTCGTAGATGCTAAGGCTTGTTTAGGTGAAGGGCCTTGCTGGAATGAGAAGAAACAAATATTATATTGGGTTGATATTATCGAGAAGAAGTTATGCCTTTATAATCCTGCTAATAATACGAACAGAGTGATAATTCTCGACCAGCAAATTGGTTGTGTTGTTCCATATTTAGATAGTGTAGTACTTTTAGCTATGGAAAGAGGCTTTTATTCTCTTAATCTAAATACAGAAAAGCTTACACATATTTATGATCCCGAACCAAATTTATTAAAAAATCGTTTTAATGACGGGAAATGCGACCCAGCTGGTCGTTTTTGGGCAGGTACTACTGACTTATATGGTATAAGTGGGGCCGGTTCCTTGTATTGTTTGAATAATAATTACAGCGTAGAGAAAAAAATTTCGCATGTAAATACTTCAAACGGACTAGCATGGTCCCCTGACTATGCATACCTTTATTTTATTGATACACCTACTAAAAAAGTAGTTCGTTATCATTATGACATACACACTGGTGTAATTAGCAATCCAACAGATGTTATCACCTTCCCTGAAAATGACGGTCTACCCGATGGTATGACAATTGACGAAGAAGGTTGTTTATGGATTGCGCATTGGGGAGGTTCGAAAATTACTAGATGGAATCCCTTGACTGGAGAACAAATATTAAGCATTCCGATCCCTGCGTTATATGTAACATCGTGTACATTTGGAGGATCTAATTTAACCGATTTGTATATAACAACAGCCAGAACAAGAATGACGGATAAGGAATTAAAACAGTACCCACATGCTGGTGGTATATTTCGAATTCAAACGAACGTTAAAGGTTGTCCAACATATTCATTTCGCTGTGAAAACATTGGAGTCGAAACACTATGACCAGAATCGATTACATAAGACAAGAAGAGAAAAAGTATCATGATTTTTGCTATGAACAATACAAATTATTCGAAGCAGGATCATGGCTTTATAAACCTGTTAAAACAGTTTTGGATTTCATGGATTATTTTGAAGGACAGAACTACCTGCAAGTACTTGACCTTGGCTCTGGTGTTGGTAGAAACAGTATTCCAATTGCACAAAAAATCATGAATACTGGCGGCACTGTTACTTGTGTTGATTTACTTGATTCGGCTTTAACGAAGTTACAAGTTTATAGTAAAGAATATGGTGTATTTGAAGTAATAAAAACGGAGCAATCAGCAATCGAAAATTACTATATTCCCCCTAATAGTTATGACTACATCGTTGCAGCATCAAGTATAGAGCATGTCAAATCTGAAGAAGATTTTAAAAAAGTACTTCATGCTATAAAAAACGGAACAAAGAGTGGCGGTATTATTTGTTTAATTGTCAACTCTAACATTCGGGAAGTAGACTTAGAAACAGGAGAAGAACTAGATGCGTTAATTGAAATTAACCTAACGACTGAAGAAATGTTGCATGTACTAAAAAAGATATATATTGAATGGCAAGAAGTAACAGTTGAAATAAAAAAATTAGCATACGATATCGTACGTAACGGAAAACACATTCAATTAAATACGAATGCGATTACTTATGTCACTCAAAACATGTAGTATATACGAGTGTTATCCCCTATTTCGAAATCATCCACCCCTTCTCCAATGTCTTCAATTACTCCAGCTACATCTAACCCTAAAGTAATCGGAAATGAAAATTGCAACTTTTCCTGTAAATCTCCTTTTCTTATTTTCCAATCAACAGGATTGACAGATGTTGCATAGATACGTATTAACACTTCATTACTTTTAACCACTGGTTTTGGAACTTGGATTTCTTGTAATCCTGCTACACTTCCATATTGATTAATAACAATTGCTTTCATTTTCTCTCCTCCCTACTGTCTATTTTAATAAGTTACAATTATTTTTCGGAATTTCACGACTTAAATGACAATAAATATGTTTGGAGGTGATATTTATGCCACTCTACTAATTAAGTAAGATGAATATAAAACATTCACCTTACTTTAATACACTCTATTTTACGGTTAAGAAACTCCCCAAGTTATATTTTCTTTATTTGTTAATTTACTTCAAATGAAATGGAGAGAAAACTATGAGCGAGAAAATTTTCAAAATAAATGGTATTGATATATGTACAGAAAGCTTTGGTAACCCTAATGACCCAGCAATTTTATTAATTATGGGGGCTACATGCTCAATGGTTTATTGGGATGAAGAATTTTGTGAACGGTTGGCTAGTACAGGAAGATTTGTCATTCGTTATGATAACCGTGATGTTGGGCGCTCTTTTACATATGAGCCTGGGACTTCCAATTACACTGTAGCAGACATGGCTGAAGATGCCATTGGGGTACTCGATGCGTATCATATTGACAAGGCACACCTTTTGGGCATGTCATTAGGAGGTATGATTGCTCAAATCGCTGTAGTAAAACATCCTGACAGAATTTTAACATTAACCCTATTAGCGACGAGTGTTATTGGATCTGATAATAACACTCGCGATTTACCTCCAATGGACGAAAGAATTTTAACACATCATGCTAATAGCGTAAATATAGACTGGACAAATCAAAATGATGTCGCAGAATACTTAGTTTCAGGCTCTCGTCTACTCTGCGGATCAAAACGTCTATTTGATAAACAAAGGGTTTATAAACAAGTAAAACAAGAAATAGAGCGAGCTAATAATTTATTAAGTATGTTTAATCATGCTCTTCTTAAAGGTGATGATTCGTATGAAGGTGTAATTCAATTGATACAAGTACCTACATTAGTAATTCACGGTACAGACGATACCGCACTACCATTTGAACATGGTCTCGCACTTATTAATGAAATTCCGAATTCAAAACTATTAACCCTTGAAGGTGCAGGACATGAGATTCATTCTGATGACTGGGATGAAATTATTAAAGCACATTCTAAACTATAGAATAAAAACACCTATTAAAAGTGACGCAAATTACATTGCGTCACTTTTTTATGCAATAAAAACAAAAACCCATCACTGCATCCGTATGTATAGTGATGGGCTCTACCTATGATTTTCTATGTTTAAAAGAATGGGCAATCTAATTGATCAACAGATTCCCACGATTTTTTTTTTATACTTTCAGTAGATTTATTGTTATCAACTGGTATATTTTTAAAAGGATTCACTTCAACTTTTAATAGCGGAGAAGGATCAGCATACAAAGAAAAAACATAGCTGTTAGTCAAAGTTTTTGACACATCAATATCTCCTACCTGCTTATATAATTGCTGGGCTGCAAAGAAAAAGAAATTAGTTGGATTGGACTGTTTATTAAGCCAAGCAAGCATTTCAGGCGATACTGATTTATTAATATTAATTTTCACTCGATCACCACGTTTATATCGCCTAGATCGCATACTTCCACCAACTAACTTATCGTTAAGTTTGTAAATCCTAACTCTTTTTGCTTATGCTCTCTATACTTTGGCGAACATGTATATACTAATAACCCACGTGCATTTGTAAATAACGGGTTATCTACAAAAATTACATTTGTCAAGCGTCCTTTTTGTTTTAAAATCATTTTCAAGCTATTTTTAATAATAACTGCGCCCCCACCATAAATAAATACATATGGATCGTCTTTCATATCATCAATTTTGTTAATAATATCTGTTGCGACACGTGCTGCTAAACCTAAAAGTGCTGGTTGCGATTCCTCAACTAACAATGCATTTCTTGGGTGTTTTTCACTCAAATAAATTTGATTAAATTCTGTAATACTATCTATCGTTTTCGTAGGGTACTTCCTATTCCATCTCGTAATGATTTGTAGTAAGGTTTCTTTTACGCCGTATGATAATCCCTTACTTAATTGCGGTCTAAAGTTTACACCTAACGAAACAACCTCTTCTGTCGTCCCCGCGCCAATATCAAATGATAATAATGTTTTATCTACAAAATCAATTTCAGACACTTTATTTTGTTCACATTCGATTTTATGTTTCACTACATTTCCTTCTTCATCGTATACAATGCCCCACGTTCCAGACGCGCCTTCAGGTAGGCACTTACAGAACTCAATAGAAACATTAATTGTAACATCGCGGCCGTTCGGATAATGGAAAACAACCTTATGATTTCCCATATAACGTTTCGCATTTTCAGCAGCAATTTCTTGTGTAATTAGTTGCATAGGAAGAGCAACAGATAAATCATAACGAATATTAATATGACTTGAAGTTGGACTTTGACGTATAGCGCTTATAGCTAAACCCGAAAGGATTGTAATAACCATTAATTCATCAGTCGATTTATTTGATTTCTTCTCGACCTCAGTACCTTTTAATTGATCTTGAATCACTTTTTCTCCAACGATGTACCGTACGTTATTTAGCATTAGCGATGGAGAACTAATGGTCACATCAATATGATTCTCTAATTCGGTTAATGAAACATCTCCCTCATCTAACAATCCTGTAGGCTCACCTATATATAAAGAATAAATACTCGGAATAAAAATAGGGTCCTGCCCTTTCACCATTAACTTCAAACCGTTATTTCCTGCATCTGCACCAGCTTTTAAAAGAATAGACATAACTACCCCCTAATTTAATCTGACATCCCTTCCAAATATATGCGAGCCTATTCTTTTACATTCAAATGTAATGTAATTTTTTGTTTATCATAAAAACAAAATATTATATACTTACATATCGTATGTAAAAAGTGTTTGACATGAAAGTTTCCCAATTTTATACTATAGTTGTAAAGAGTTTTTTACAATCGTGGAGGTGCAATCATTTATTGAATACTAAAAAAACTATTTTTATAATCATTGTTTTAGCGTTAATTGCAATACTTGTACATGGCACATACAAATACATAACTGAAGGTTCAATTTTAGGCGGGACGATTTTCGCTGCTTCTTTAATACTTAGTAATTTAATTAATCATATTACATGGGGAGATCCAAACGGAGTATCAGAAGAAAGTCAAGATGAGATGGGCCAACAAATTACATATAAAAGCTTTAAAATTGCGTATTTTGTTCTTGTAGTTGTAATGTTCCTTATATTACTCTTCTCGGAAGGGTTTTCTATGGGTGCTAATTTAGATGGGGTTAGAAACCTTCCTCTTTTTATCGCACTTTGCTCTTCATTCTTTATTTATCCTATCGTTGAACTCATTATCGCAAAACAATATAAATAAAAAGATGAGGTTTTCTAAATAAAGAAAACCTCATCTTTTTATATTTACATCTCCTCAGCTATTGCTTTTAACTTATTCACAGTACGCCAGTTCCTTACTGTAGCTGGCGTATGAAATCTTTGAAATTGATTCATTAATTTAGAATTCCGTATGCTTTTCTTAAATAATAAATACACTACTCTTCCTTCGATTTGGAATTCTTCTATTTCACTTTTATACATAAGTAACTGCTTACTATCTTCTTCAGAAAGTGGATTAGCTAAAAAGGCCACATGTACACTTTCACCTTCTAACAGTGAATTGGTTTCGTAAGGACACTTTTTAATAATATTAATTAATTCATCATTTGTTCTTAACATGACTGGAACATCGAAATCAAAAACGTTCTTAATTTCACTTTCAATACGTTCGTTTAAAAAACTTATATCTTCCACTGATTCAAACACTACATTCCCACTTTGAATATATGTTTTCACTTGTTTTAGCCCTATTGATTCAAACATTTTTTTTAAATCTGCCATTTTAATTACTTTATGTCCACCTACATTAATTCCCCGTAGTAGTGCAATATAAATTGTCATATGATTCCCCCTCACGTATTTAAGTGCATAACAACCGGTTTGTTTTGCACCTTCATATTTCTCGGCTACTGGCTTTAATTCTTCTAACATATCATGCATGGACAATATCTCAAACAAAAAAGCTTACTGCATGATTTTTCAAGGGTAAGCTTTTTAAATTATTTGGTTATCGGTAAATGTAAAATTAATTGTTGTCCAATCGGTCCCATTCTTCTATACCCTTTATCTTGAAACCCAACTTTTTCATATAACTTTTGCGCTGGAATATTCTTTTTATTTACAGCAAGTATAACTTCATTTTTAATTGGATAATAATATTTTACAAAGTCTTGTAATAAAGCCAATGATTTTTTAGCATATCCTTTTCTTTGTTTATTGTGATCAATAGAAAAAGAAGTTAAAAGTATGGCATCATTATTATCTGTGAATTCCTGTACTCTATCACCTGTTTGTAATGCGAATACACCGACAGGTACTCCGTTATAGTCTAAAATAACAACTACATTTTTAGTACGATCATTTTTTACTTTCTCCAGTAATTCTCCTGGATTCGATGTGAATTGAACTTGTTCACTTGGTAAAGTAAATGCTTGTATGTTCTCTTTATACTGCTCCTTATATGGTACCAATTGTATTTCCCCAGTCTGTATGTTCATGCTTAACTCTCCCATTCCTTCAAGGTATTAACTTAAACCTTGCTGTGTTTTAGAATGAACCTTTCCATCCAAAAATGTAATCTCAACAAATGATTTTGGATCGCTACCTTTCCAAGCAAAAATTTGTTTAATTTGTGTAGAATCTTCTTCCCCTTCTTCTATGAGTAACTCCCCTTCAAAACCGATTAATTCTTTCACTTCTAAATAAGTCATTCCTTCATTAATATTTGAAAAATGATTTATATTAATGGACTCTTTCTTTATATTTTCCATTATAGTAGAAGAAGTAGCAGTTTTCTTCTTCACTTCTTTCTTCTGTTCACACGCTGTCATACTAAATCCTATGCATAAACTACAAAATATGAGTGTGCTTTTTTTCATCATAACGGTTGTCCCTCCCCTCATTATTAAACCATATTTTCCCTGTAAAATAAACTGAATATTTAATTTTATAAAGAAAATCCCGTACAGTGTAGTACGGGATTTTTACTATTTTTTCAAATGATTATTTGATTGATCTTCTTGTTCTTTTTTTAGTTCTTGTTCTTCATTTTTTGGTAATTGTTTATCGTTATCTTTAATCGGATTCGTTTCTCTATTTTCAATTAGATCGTTTGGAACTTGTGGCATTACTCGGCCAACAATTGCTGCTAATTCATCAAGTATACCTTGACCAGTTTTACCTTTTTTAATTTGCTTACCTATTTGTTTTAATCGTTCATACGTATCAACATCTGCTACAACGACGGCATTAGCACCATTTGGGTCATTCTTCAAACTTTCTGCAACAGAATACTTAATTGACTCAACACGAGTTCGATCAAGTTTCGCCTTCACATCAATACCTACAACTGCATACTTACCAACTACTACCGCTGTCGCATCGTTTACACCAGGTATACTTGCAGCTAATGATGCTAAATGATCAGCTGCTTTTTCATTCGGTTTATTTGATTTGTTTGTATAATTAACATTTTTCATCGAGACATTTTTTTGTTCTGGCTTTTCATTAGGGTTATCTTTTTTTCCAATGCTACAGCCAGTAATAACGAAGCAAAGCATTAACATATATATAAGGATTTTCATTATTTTCACCACTTTATCATAAATGTTTAATCATAAATTTTTTCAACAGCTTGCATCTTCTTCACTTTTTCCTCTGCACCGCTATTTGCGTTAATGAAAATTTGGTACGTATCTTTCCCTAAAGTACCAACAAATTCATAGCAAAGTACTTCATTATGCAAGTCATTTACTACTAAAGCTTTTCGCTCTTCCATTACTTTTACATCTGGATTAATTTTCTTTCTTGCCTCAGCAGCAGTTAGCTTCGCGCTTGGTATTGTTCGTTTTTGATGTGATGCTAAATATTCCTTCGCTGAAAACCCAACAATCGATCCATCATCTAAAGCAATTTTCATTTGAATTGCTTCTGGATAAATACGCACTCCGTTTTCATTTACAACGTACGTAAACACACCGATATTATCATATTGAGAACTATCAAATAGCTCCATATTTGTAAATTTGTGATCCTTTAAAAATGTTAACCCTTTACTTCCAGCATCATTTAAACTAATTTTTTGTTCTTTAATTTCTCGGTTATTCATTACCCAAATTGGATATCCACCTTTCTCGGTAATATCCATATAAAACTCATTATTTGTCGCTGGGTCTTGAATCTTTACACTATAAAATGATTCTTTTGCACCTTTTCCGCTTTTCTCAACTTCTACTTTTTCATTACCTTTTAAATTTAAAAATGATCTAGCAATTTTTTCAGCTTCTTCTTTCGAAATTGCTTTCCCTTCTGCTTCAAATCCGCCCTTTTTTTTCTTTTGTGCACTTGTAAAAGTCGGTCCGAAATTAGTAGACGAATATGATGTTACATTCTTTTCTACCGTCTTTAATCCATCGATAATTGTGTTATCTGCTGGATCTCGATTTGACGCAAGAGCCATTTCTACATCCATCCAGCGCAGATTGTTTTTCAAAACAAGATGTTGCACTTTTCTTAGTTCATCTTGTATATTGCCTGCATTTGAATATAAAGTTTGCAATGTTTTATACTCTTGATCATTTAACGGCTCTTTTTCTAAATCACGAATCGCTGCACGGTAGCTAAAATCACCGATATTAGCTAAAAATTCTTCCGTTTTATTAAATGGCATTAATGTTAAAGGTAATTGCCCTACATCAGAACGAGCCTCTGATGTTAAACGCCATACATCTGCTAAAGCTGGCGACAATGATGAACGTGAATTCATCGCAAGAGTTGTTCCAATTTTATCGTGTAATAAATCAACTTCGTATGCCAAATCATGAAATGCACGCTGATAACTGTTTTCCGCTCTAATTAATACTGCATTTTTCTCTTGATGCTCTTTATAGCCCCAATATCCTGTTCCGACTACACCTACTGTTAACAATACAATGATAATACCTCGTAACATGTTTCCACCTCCGCTCTATTTACAGAAAATATGTTTACCAATTTTTTTAATTTGTGGACGACTCCAAATCCATTTACTTGTCGCAGTATCTGGATTGAAATAATATAGTGCATTCCCAGTTGGATCCCACCCATTTATCGCATCTAATACAGCTTTTTTCGCTGTTTCATTTGGTGTTAAATAGATTTGTCCATCTGCTACTGCTGTAAAGGCTCTCGGTTCAAAGATTACTCCTGAAACAGTATTTGGGAATGATGCACTTGTGACGCGATTTAAAATAACCGCAGCTACTGCTACTTGTCCTAAATACGGTTCTCCACGTGATTCTCCGTATACAGCGTTTGCCATTAGCTGTATATCATTTTGAGAATAACCGTTTGGAACATTTGTCCCTGTACTTTTTGGTGGCTTATTTTCTTGTGTACCTCCACCGCTATTCCCTTTATTAGTTGTAGTACCTTTATTAGCAGTAGACTTATCATACTTCGTTGCCTTTACAAGCATTTGCTTCGTTTTAGCACCCGCTAAACCATCAACTGGCAATCCGAATTTTTCTTGAAAATTCCGAAGTGCCCAATATGTACCCCATCCGAAAACACCATCTACTTTTCCTGTATAAAATCCGTTATATTTCAAACGAGTTTGCAGTTCAATGACGTCTTCTCCAGATGCTCCTCTTTGAATCACTTGATTAGAAAAAGCTTCTACATTTTTCATTTGTATACTACTTACCATTACAGATAGCCCGATAAAGACCAGCAAAATCGCTATCTTAAAAACAGCTTTTTGACGCATGTATTTCCCTCCTTAATTACGGAAATGATTTCATGGTTATGTTTTGTAAAACAATCGCTTTTATGTAAAGAAGACAAAAAAAGCCAAACTTATATGCTTAAAGAAATATGTAAACAATATACAAAAAGAATAAAGGAGCTTATTATGAAGCAATTCATTACACGTACAGCATTTATAATTTTTTTAATCACAACTTGTGCAAATATATATACTGGTCCATCTATCGTTCACGCACAACCACCATATGCAAAATGGGGTAAACTGGCCGTTGAAAAAACGAAAGAACAATATCCAAAAGCAGAGATTATTGATTACCTTCATATAGGTAGAAAACCAAAAACTGTACAAATAACAGTGGAAAAGTTTAAATTGTGGCTACGTGAGGATGGAAAAGAATATG
The DNA here is from genome assembly GCF_000633475.1 of Bacillus sp. H1a. Lineage (NCBI taxonomy): Bacteria > Bacillati > Bacillota > Bacilli > Caryophanales > Bacillaceae > Bacillus > Bacillus sp. H1a. The sequence goes on from NZ_AYMH01000021.1 coordinate 24,670, forward strand.
GTGTTTTTGTTGATGTAGAGTTTGATACGAAAACAGAGAAGTTTCTAAAGATGTCCTTTCATAAAACAAGTAGGTAAAACAAAGAAACCTCTATCTTTAATACAGACAGAGGTTTCTTTATATACAAAATCTTTAATAAGGAGGATTGTTTTTTATCTTCAACGACCGATTTCCTAACATTTTTACCAACCCACATATAGCCCCAATGACAACAGCTATTCCGATACTATATAAAAACACTCTACCATATCCACCTATTCTCGGATCTAAAAACGGATATGGGTACCAATTCACGAATGGACCACGTATTAAGCTATATACAACATATAAAAGCGGGAAAATAAGCCAACTCGCAGCCTGTTTCCATGTAATGGTCTTCGTAGGTGGATTTATAACCCAATCTAAAATCATTGCTAATGGCATGATGTAGTGAAGCACGGTATTTACCCACGGTATCGGTGTTTGAAGTGATTCTTCTAATCCTCTTAATAACAAAAAATAAATGAGTCCTGTTGTTAGTATGTATACTGTTGCCGCACCGCGAAGAACTCCAAACTGCTCCGAACGCCCGAATGTGGCTGTTCCAAAACTGCTTAAAAGTAGAATTATTGCCACTAAAATATTACTTTCAATTGTGAAGAAACTAAAAAAGTTAACTGGATTGAACGGTTTCACTTGTGCCCTTGTAACAAATTGAGTAATAAGTGCACTAAACGCTAGAAGACTTAAAAACAGCCTATAAATCGCTATCGTTTTTGCACTTCTCATAATACATCCCCCTCTTCTTATTAATAATTAGAATTCTCTTTTACATGCTCTATAAATAACTTTAATGGTACAAGGCCACGTTTCGGCATGTGACTACTAATAACAGCTACGAGCTCTAACTGCGGAATGATAATAATGTATTGCCCTCCGTACCCCATAGCAAAATATATACAATACGGTATGTGAAATCTTTTGTTATTTAATACCCACCAGTGATATCCATATGTTCCGACGTGTTCATACGTTTCAAATAGTGCCTCCCTTGAATCTTCTAACCATTTCGATGATACAATTTCATTCCCCTGCCAATATCCATTCTGCAAACATAATTTTCCGACCTTTAATAAATCTATAGATTTCATTTTCATGCCGAATCCGCCGACATATACACCTTGCGGGTCTTGTTGCCACTCGTATTCCTTTATGTCTAGCGGCCCAAATAAATATTTTTTGGCAAACTGCTCTGTCGACATACCAGTTTCTTCTTGGATAATATAACTAAGTAAATGTGAAGAACCTGAATTATAATTCATTTTTGTACCCATTTCTTCAATGAGCGGCTTTTCTATAATGAATTGTACCCAGTCTTCTGAATCCACAAAGTCATTTGGAAAAACGACCCCATTCCCAAACTCTTTCCACTCTTCTCCCGTTGTCATCGTTAATAAATGATAAAGCGTTAATTCTCTCTTTTCCTCTGGCACATTTGGAATCCATGTTGTAATTGGTGTATGTATATCGTTTATTAACCCTTTATCAATTGCGATACCAATTAATATAGATACGATACTTTTTGTAATTGAATTAATTTTATATAAGTCATGTGCACAGTCTATCGTTTTATAGTATTCAGTCGTTAATTCCCCCTTTTGATAAACAAGGAATGTATTAACTTTTTTCTTTTTAAATTTATTTTCTAGTTGTTCGAAATTCAAAGAATCTTCCTCCATCTTAATGATTATTTGATTATTTAGTATTTGTTGTTTATACAATTTTATATTTCTTTCTCTATTAAAACACATGATTTTATTGTATGTTTAAATTTAGAAAGGAGATTTTATATGATGACAAATAAATTAACTCTAAAAAATAAAACCTGACAGCTTTAGTAGCTATCAGGTTTTATTTTTTATAACTTAGTTCGAACGCTCCAAAGCTCTGGGAAGAAACATTGATCAAGCACTCGCTTTAAATAAGATACGCCAGAAGATCCACCTGTTCCCATTTTATGACCGATAATGCGTTCTACCGTTTTCATATGACGGAAGCGCCATTGTTGTAGCCAGTCTTCAATATCAATTAATTTCTCTGCAAGCTGATATAAATCCCAATATTTCTTAACGTCCGCATATACTTCTATCCAAGCAGCTTCTACAGTTGCATCCTCTTCGTAAGGCTGTGTAATATCACGATTTAACACATCTTTATGAATTGGGAAACCTTCTTTAACAAGCGCTTGTATCGCAACGTCATACAAACTTGGCGCATGAAGCGCTTTATGAAGACGAGCATGTAATTCTGGATCTTTTTCATAAATTTTTAACGCATGTGGTGTTTTATAACCAAGTGCATACTCAATCATTCGATATTGATACGATTGAAAACCTGAGGCCTGACCAAGTGAATCGCGAAACTCAATATATTCTGATGGCGTTAATGTCGCAAGAATATCCCAAGATTGAATAATTTGTGACTGAATTTTTGATACACGTGCTAACATTTTAAATGCTGGTGCCAATTTATCATTTTTAATAGATTCAATTGCTGCGTTCAATTCGTGTAAAATAAGCTTCATCCAAAGTTCACTCGCTTGGTGAATGACGATAAATAACATTTCATCATGATGATCGGACAATCTCTTTTGAGAAGATAGTAAACTATCTAATTGTAAATACTCTCCATACGTCATATTTTCCTTAAAGTCCGTGTGAATCCCTTTTTCCATAATTACTTTTTCGTTTTCTTTCATATTAGTCAAACGCCCCTTTTAACATTTCTATTTATATTGGTCTAATAACAGCGCGAACTGGACTTCCATCTGCATCTGTTAATGCAAGTGGTAATGCAATAAGTTCGTAATCGCCATCTACTACGTCATCTAGTACGACATTTTCTAAAATATGAATTCCGTGTTTAAATAATTGATGATGCGCTGCTAGTTCTTTATCATCTAAAGGATCAACAGAAGGTACATCTATCCCAATTAAACGAATACCCTTACTTGAAAGAAAAGGGGCAATATCGGCACGTAAATACGGGATTTCTTCTGGAAACTCTTGCGCTTTACCGTGTGAGGATGTACGTAATAATAATCGTCCTACACCTTCTAAATTAAATGTTTCTAATTCCTTTTTACCGATACTCTCCAACCCTGAAACATCGATAACTCGTGCTGCACCTACATATACGTCTATATCTAAATCTAACACCTTCTTACCGTCATTATCGAAATGAAAAGGTGCATCAATATGAGTACCAGTATGAATACTCATCGTTAACTTTCCGACATTAACTGAACCACTGTCTTCTTTTGACCATGAAACTTCATACGAGAACGGTGTATCCCCTGGCCACGTTGCGATATCATTATTTAGCGGTTGCGAGATATCAATCCACTGCGATGTTTTCATGCTTATGCCACAACCTCTCGCTTATTTTCAAACTTTTTATATTCTTCCTCTTTCATAATTTTCTTTAAAATTTGTACAGAGTTCCATACTTCCTCATACGTATTGTATAAAGCAACCGGTGCGAGACGAACTCCATTCGGAGCTCTAAAATCAGGAATCACTCCATTTGCTTTTAACGCTTTACATATACGTGCCGCCTCAGCATGTTCTAAATAAATATGCCCGCCTCGTTTTTCATCCTCTAGCGGATTTCCAATTATAAATCCAAAATCTTTTAATTCATATTTAATTAAATTAAGCATGTATCTCGTAATATGTAATGATTTTTCACGTAACCTTTCAATGCCAGCTTCTTTAAAAATTTCAAGTGAACCGATTAACGGCGCCGTACTTAATACGTGAGGTGTCCCTATTTGATAAGCTCCAGCATGGTCTGCCGCAGTTAATGAATGTTCCATATCAAACTGCTTATCTTTTCTAGAACTAAACCAACCAGATAATCCTGGCAGTCTATTAAAATGTTTTTTATTCACATATAATCCTGCAACTCCACCAGGCCCTGCATTTAAATATTTATAATTACACCATACAGCGAAATCAACATCCCACTCTTTAAAATGATGCGGAATGGAGCCGATTGAATGACATAAGTCAAAACCGATATGAATACCACGTTTATGAGCTTCTGCTGTTAATCGCTTCATATCTAGAATTTGTCCGCTTCTATATAGCACAGATGGCAATAAAATTAAAGCGATATCATCGGTCATCGCATGAATTATATCTTCTTCTGAAAGTGTTCTACCATCTCTACTTTTCACTTGAACTAGATGCTCATCTGGATTTAATCCTTTTAAACGAATTTGACTTTGAAGTGCGTATATATCTGACGGGAACGTTAATTCATCCGCAAGAATTTTTGTACGAATCCCTTTCGGTTCATAGAAGGTTGCGATTACTTGATGAATATTCGTTGTCGTGGAACCGGTTACAATTGTCTCTTCTGGTAAAGATCCAATAAGAGGTGCAGTCAATTCTCCTAGCTTTTCTGATAAGAAGAACCAAGGATGTTCTCCTTCAGTCCATCCATCAATTCCATACTCTTTCCATGAATCTAGCAAAGTAAGTAGCGATTTCTCTGCTCGTTTTGAAAGCAAACCTAATGAGTTCCCATCTAAATATATTGTTCCTTCTTTTTTATAAAATTCAGTTTGAAAATCTTTCAGTTCATCATGTTTATCACATTCAAGCGCATACTCATAAGTTGGTTGAAATGGTTCTTTATACATGGTGTCACCTTCTTTTAATTTTCTTTTTATTCTAACTAATTGAAATATATCACTGAAATTGATATAACGTCAATGATATTATGTCAGTTGACTTTATATACAAACTTCTTTTACAATACAATTATATTTTCAGATATTTCAGTATAAAGAGGTGGTTCTTTGAAAAACTCTGCTCTTTCAACAAGAAAACACCGCTCCTTAGAAACAAAAAAGAAACTATTACATTCCGGTTATACTATCTTTATAAATAACGGATTTCAGAAAACGACAATCACGCAAATTATTAAACATGCAGAAACTGGTTACGGAACTGCATATGTATACTTTAAAAACAAAGATGATCTCCTTATCGTTTTGATGGAAGATGTTATGAATCGCTTTTATGATATTGCTGAACGCACTTTTTCACCTCAAACAAATGTAGAAGCACGTGATATGATTCAAAATCAAGTTAGAGCATTCTTACAATTAGCGGAAGAAGAACGAGCTATTTTGCAAGTTATGGACGAAGCAATAGGATTGTCAAAAGAGATACGTCAAAAATGGAATGAAATTCGCGAACGCTTTATAAAAAGTATTACCCAGGATATTACTTACTCTCAAGAAAATAAATTGGCACACCCTGAATTAAATAAAGAAATTGTAGCACGTGGTTGGTTCGCAATGAATGAAATGTTTCTTTGGGAAATTGTGCAAAATGATAAAGAACTAGATTTAGAAGAAGTGGTACATACGTTAACGGTAATGTATACGACAGGGCTATATAAATAGCACACTCTTTATTCATATGGTGTGCTATTTTACATCTATAAAAATATTTTATCGGGATACGGTAATGCTAATGGTGGCCTTTCAGATAAGGGGAAATATTGTAGTTTTAAGGTTTCTCCATCTATCGCTTTCAACTCTCCCCCGACAACTTCACACTCAAATACAATAACAATATATTCTACTTGATCTCCATTCGAATATGTATGACGGAATTCTTTCCCTCCAAATACCCCTTTTTCTTTTTTCACTTGTACTTTCAATCCTGTTTCTTCCCACACTTCTCTAACAACCGCTTCTTCTGGTGTTTCTCCTGGTTCGATTGCCCCTGCTGGCAAACTCCAGTATTCTCCTCCAGGATATTGAAATAAGATTTCCCCTTGCTCGTTTTTAATAACAGCAGCTATACTCGGCATAAAAATTAGTTCAGATCCTAATTTTTCGCGAAGTCTTTTATAATATAATGACATCGGCATTTGATTTTCTCTCCTTTGATAAATACTGAAATTTTTAATGAGAAACCTTCAAAAAAATAAACCAATACTCAATATGTTAAGTAATGGTTTATTTAAAATATTTTATTTACCATATAATGATACAAAATATCGATGTAAGTAAAAGCAAAATCCCCATATTCTTATTCTCTTTTTCATCCTTCTTAACGTTTTGTATCCCCATACTAACAAGCATAAAACCTAACAGTAATTGTAAAATGAGCAAACTTTGCTTCGAATCATCATTCCAACTATAAATGGAATAGCCCAATACAATAATTGCGAGTATGAAGGTGGTAATTCTAATCATAAGAACACCCCCTGTTTTATTCTATTGTTTTAACCTACTCACAATTCCAACAATAAACTTATACTCATCTCTACTTTTTCTTACTTTCTTAAACCCTTCTTTCGTATCAAAAATAAAACACGTTTTTCGAAACCAAACTCGTACATATAAAGACTCAAAGTAAATGGGTTTTACAATTCCTCGTTCCTCAAATTCAGTCCCATCCTTATTCTCCGTTTCCGTCCGAACGAACCATCTATTTCCGATCCCAACTTCAATATACTTCACTTACTAACCTCCTTTAGGGAATCTTTTTTCTAACTATTCTATTATTTCCCTGGTAAGCGCACATTCCGACAGAACTTGAGCACATAAAGAAAAAGTAGATTACAAAAATCTACTTTTATAGCCTAAATTTTTGCATTCGCTTATAAAATGTACTACGGGGCACATCTAATAGTTTAGCAGCTAATGAAACATTTCCGTTCGTCTTTTGTAGTGCTTCAATCATGCTATCGCGCTGTATTTTTTCACGAAAATTCAGCGTATGTTCCTCTTTATTTTCAGTTTGCAACTCAAGTTGTTTTTGATTTCCCATCATCGTCTGTAATAAAAATGACATTTGCTTTTCGCATATTTCCCGTCCTTGCGACAAAATGTAAATACGTTCTAGTACATTTAATAATTCTCTTATATTTCCTGGCCATTTATGTTGTGAAAATTGCTTACAAATGCTAGTAGGGAATTGAACATTCCATTGTTTTCGCTCACAAAAATCTTGTATGAAATATGGGATGTCTTCATTTCCTTCTGATAATGATGGAACGTATATCGGATAAACGTGTAAACGATAATATAAATCTTGACGGAATTTCCCTTCCTCTACTAATCGTACTAAATCTTTATGCGTCGCTGTAATAACGCGAATATTAACCGGGATTTCTTTTGAGCTTCCTAACGGCGTTACTGTTCGTTCTTGTAAAACACGCAATAGCGCTACTTGCATCTCTGGTGGTACTTCACCAATTTCATCTAAAAATATCGTTCCTCCGTCCGCTTGTTCAAATTTCCCTTTATATCCTTGACGTCGCGCACCTGTAAACGCTCCTTCAGCATAACCAAACAATTCACTTTCCATTAGCTCTTTCGGCAATGAACCGCAGTTAACGGCTATAAAAGGACCCTTTTTTCTTGGACTATTTTCATGAATAGATCTCGCAACATATTCTTTCCCTACACCTGTTTCACCACATACATATACACTAGCGTCAGTCGGTGAAACAAGCTTAATTTCTTCTAATGTATGTTGAAAGGCATTGCTTGTCCCAATAACTCCAGGAAAAGAAATCCCTTTCATTAACGGGAAAGTAGAATGTACATTCGTTTGTTTATTTTCCTTTAAATAAATACATTTCCCTATCAATCTATCATTACTATATACAGGTACTTCTAATTTAATTTTCAATCCATTTTGCATTAAATTTTCAAGTTTCATTCGCGACCAATTAGATACTCGATCACGAATTCGCTTACTTGCTGAAACAATAACATCACGATGATTGCAAACAACTACTTGTTCATCACTATCAATTACATCTAAAAAACGGTGAATTAAGTGTAGTTCATTTTGATGTACTCGAATACTACATTCACGTTCAATCGCATGTGCAATCGAAGTTACCATGCCGAGCATATATGGATGCGAAAACTCAATTGGACATGAGAAATCTAGAGCACCAATTAATTTCCCATCATCGTTATGAATGGGAGCGGCTGCACAACTCCAGCTATGTGATGCAACGGAATAATGCTCTGTACCACTTATCATAATAGCTTCTTCAATTTCTAGTGCTGTTCCTATCGCATTTGTGCCAACAGCTGCTTCCGTCCATTTCACACCTTCAATGAAATTAATATGTTTCGCTCGTTTTAACGTTTGTTGGTTTCCACTTAACGATAGAACATAACCATCTGGATCAATTAATAAAGCCATCATTTGTAGTTCATCAATTGTTTTTTTCATATTTTGTATTTGGGGTATTGCTATATCAAGGAAAATTTCACTCTTTTTCTTTTGATCTTGAAAAACGTTAGAAAACAAAATATTCTGACCTTTATTCATATGAGGATTAACATTAGCCTGCTTACATCGATGCCACGATTCTGAAATTCTTTGGTTCATACGATTCGAATCAAGAACACCTTCATCAACAAACCTTTTCCATGTATGTAAGTAAAACGGTGAAGCTAACATCGTATCATCTCCCCTTTAATTATTTTGGAGATTTATAAAAACATACCTTTATTATAAAACTGGATAAAAGCGTTTTCAACGAAACTGGAAAGACGACACAAATATGTTAATAATTTGAATATCTTAATTCAATTCTTTATTCTTTTTTAGTAGAACTATATTTTGTATAATGGCTCCAAATAAAATACATAACCAAAACCATTTTTGCGGATTGTTATTTATAAAGAAAACTACCACTGCTATTGCGAATAAAATAGTAGATGCTAAACTAATATATAATTTCGTTCTAATTTCCATTAGGCTTCATCCCTCTATCGCTTTACAGTACATATTAACTCTTCATTTTTCATCTCTAATATATACTCCTGTAAAACATATTCTTTCCCGCCATGCTTTTCATACCAATCATGTATTCTTCTAACATGCATCTCATCATTTTTAATTTTCGTTTCAATTTCTTCATAATCTTTATAACTATCATATTCCCATATTGCAAACACTTCAGTCGTACCATCATTATTATCTTTCATCCAGCGTCCTATTAGTCGAGAACTATACTTTATTTGATTAGGTAAATTTGTGTTATTGAAATGATCATTAAATATTTCTAAGAATTTATTTTTTACTATATAGTACTTCCTTCTGTAAAACATACCTCTTCACCTCTTTTATGAAAACTATCCGTAAGCCGTCCCATTACTACCGTATTATAATAATTACCATCCGTCAGCCTTTTATCATTTTTTAGAACACCTTCCACTTCAAAACCTACCTTTTTATAAAGCTGAATGGCTTTCTTATTTGTCTCTAGCACTTGTAATAATATCTTTTTCACTTCATTTTCATCAGCCCAATTAATAGATTGTAGTAATAGATTCTTACCCATTCCGTATCCCCAAAACTCTTTTAAAATACAAACACCGAATTCAACTTTATGTGACAACCTCTTTAAATCAGATCCTTCACATCTTGAAAATCCAACGATTCGCTTGTGAACTTCTACAATTAAAAAGAGATTTCTCGGTTTTTCAGTATCCGTTTTTATGATTTGTTGAAATCCTACCATATCTATGAACCCTTCCCCACCTTCTCTATCCATATTTTCAGTTTCTCCATCAATCTGTACTCGTAGTTTCGATAACTGATCTGCATCTGTCTCAGCTGCGGAACGAATTGTATAAACTAAGCCATTTATATGAAACTTTTGCTCTTTTATAATCATTACAAACTCCTTTCAAATTTAGCACATTGGCGCTATTACAATTTGTTTACCTTGTTTCTCAAATTCCTGAATGGTTTCTTTACTAGCCTCTTCGTCTGTTATAATAAGGTCAATTTCGTTTAGTGACTCTCCTTTTATAAAGCAATCTATTCCAAGTTTATTATGGGGTGCTAAACAAATATTTCTTCTGGCAATTTCACTTACCCTTTTATTAAAATAAGCAACTTCAGGTGTCACAGTACTTATACCATTTAATGAAATGCCTCCACCTGTAGAAAAGTTAACATCAATAGAAAAACTTCCAATTGACTCAGAGGCAAGTGTATCAGTAATATTTCCTGAATTTTTCACCTTACCACCAATTAAATATGTATCAATATTCTTACATTCCCGCAATTTACTAGCTACCTCTATAGAATTTGTTATAACTGTAAATGATGTTTCGGGTAAAAACTTTAACATAGCACAATGAACTGAAGCCCCACCAATAAAAACTGACTCTGCTTCTTGTATATAGGAAGCAGCAACTTTAGCAATTGCTTCCTCATATATTGAACTATCACTATAACGTTTAGATGGTTCAGCAGCTAAATTTCTCACTCGTGCAAGTTCAACCGCGCCCCCGTGTGTTCTTTTTAATAAACAATCTTTCTCCATTATTGACAGATCTCTTCTTATAGAATCGATAGACATATCGAACCTTTCCGCAAGATCCTTTGCGATTACTCTTCCATCTTTCTTAAGTAGTTCTAAAATGTTCTCTCGACGTTCTTCAGTAAACATGTTCCCACCACCGTTATTGAAGATTCAGAAATTTAAACTTCATGTTAATTATATGCACGTTTCTTCCGTTTTACAATATTTTCAATTCTTATTTTCCCAGCTTTATGCGAGTTTTTTCTCTCTTTCTATTTCATTAATTTTAACACCAAATAAATGCATATTTGCATATTCCACAAAAAGACTTACATTTATTTTCCTATTGATGTAAAATTATTCCTACGTTTTACTTTTTAATACAGAAAGGAATTACTATGAACTCTTTAATTAAAGTAACTTGTACAGCATTATTATTTATAGGAATAATGGCAGGATGTAATGGAAGTACTACACCAAAACAAGAAAAGAGCGCTCTCGAAAAGAATGCAATGCACTATGGGGAAATAGTTAAAAACGAATACTATAGAGCAACTGTTGAAAATGCAAAATTTGAAAAAATAGACAAAGAGTGGCGCCTTTCAACTCGTGTTATGATTAATAATGTTCGAGCCGACGGAAAAACTATTGATCTTTCAGAAATAAAATATTTCATAAAAGATGAAAAAACTGGTCAAAAATATGAAGGTGAAGTTCATCCAGTAGATGATGAGAAATATAAAAATGTTCCACTCGAGTTCTCTTTAACTACTGACATTATATTTAATATGAAAACTTCACCAAAAGATTTAAATAATATGTATTTGTACATAGATAGTAAAGTTGCTCCATTAACAAATACATATTGGAAGCTTGATAATTTAGTATCTAAATAAAAAGACCAGTCTTAAATGGCTGGTCTTTTTACATTCAAGTATTCAACTTCCAACAACATTTACATTGATTTTCTAATAACAACTTGAATAACATGAGCTAAACCAGTATGTCCTTTCCCTTCAATTCGCTCTTGTTCTCCATTAAAGAAATGAATCACCTCATGCCCTTCACACCAAGTAAGAATATCAATTGGATCATACAGCATATCAATATCTTTTGGCCCACCAGTACCATAATTTAATTGCTGTTTCGAGTAAACTTCAATCATTATTAATCCACCAGGCTTTATCGTATGAATCATTTTATTTAATATCATTCTTTGATTATCAGTATGAAAATGTCCAAATACCATAATTGCCGCATCGAATTCATTAGCTGGCAAACTATCAGCTAGTAAATCTACCTTTTTTGTATGCACTTTTACGTTATGCTTCTCGGCTAATTTTTTTGTTTTCTCTAATCCACCCTCCGAATAATCGATAGCTATTACCTCGTGTCCTTGTCTTGTTAGAAAAACAGCATTTCTACCTTCTCCCTCTGCGAAAGCTATTACTTTATTGTGATTTGCCAAACGAAATGCTTGTTCTTGAATAAACGTATTAGGTTCTTCTCCATAAAAATATTCATCCGATTTAAATCGATCATCCCAAAAATTATTCATTTTCTTCTCCTCCTTCTACATATCATTTTCTAGTTAGAACCGCTCATCTGTAATATCACTATTAATAGCAATCGCTGCTTTATTTCCTTGTGATGCAGCAATAATTAATGAAGATGGCCCTTGAGTCATTGTTTCTCCTGCTAAGTAAATATTTTTTTCTGAAGTACGACCAAAATCATCTATTACAAAAGTTGCATTATTTTGCAGTTCACAACCAAGTTGTTCTAAAAATTGATTTGTCCTAAAGAAAGTAGGCACTATAAATCCACCAGCTCTTTCGATGTGCAAACCTGAATGAAACTCTACTCGCTTTAAATAACCCTCTTCACCTTGTAGTGAACGAATAGGCTCTGTAATAACTCTTATATTTTTATTACACAGTTCATCCATCAAAGGCTTACTTAACTCATTACCATTTGTTGCGATTACTAAATCCGTAGACCAGTTATAAACTAATTTTGTCATATGCAACGTATAATCTTCGTTTTCAGAAATAATAATGAGAGGTTGGTCTTTTAATTCCCATCCATCACAATACGGACAACTAAATAAACTTTCCCCATAGAATTCCCGTACATCAGGGATGGATGGAAATTCTTCCTGTATACCCGTTGCTAATAAAACTCTTTCCGCCAAATATTTTGTATCATCTAATGTCACAATCTCAAATAAACCTGTGGATAGCTTCGTTATCGTTGAAACTGCTTTTTCATAATAATGAACTGACGGATACTTCTTCAAATCATTTAAACCTAATTCCTTAAACTCTTCTGGTTTAATCCCGTCACGTGTAATAAATCCGTGAGACTTTCGCGTTACGCGATTCCTATTCGTTTTATTATCAAATAACGCTATTTGTTTACGAGCTCTCCCTAAAACTAAACTTGCATTAAGCCCAGCTGGACCTGCACCTATTACTGCACAATCAATAAATTCCATAAATAAACATCCTCCATGAATAAGCTTAATTCATTTAACTATAATTACAGATATTACAGAGTCTTTTTATCCTTAATTAATTTTAAAATAAAAGCGGATTAAAAATCCACATTTATCTTTTTCGCAAGATCTACGATTTTTTGATTTCGTAACTCTTCTTCCATTTTTTCTTCTGCTGCAAGCATTACTTCATTTATTAAACATCCAGGTTCATGATGTAAACAGCATTCAAACAATGATGTTTTTCCTTCAATAGCATGTATAATATTCAAAAATGAAATATCTTCCCAATTATTACTAAGCGAATAGCCACCTTTAGGACCTGATGATGAATGAATCATCCCTTCCTTCGTCAATTTAGTTAGTATTTTAGACAAGTATGTTGGTGAAACTTTTTGCATTTCCGCTAATTGATGAACACTAACTAACTTATTTGGCGTAGCCTTTGCCAGAAAAAGCATTGTGTGAAGAGCATAGTTTGTAGCTTTAGAATATTTCATAATACGGCTCCTATTGTAGACTTCATATATCTACAATAACTTTATTTCTTTATCAAGTCAAACATTTGTAATGCAAAACACGATATTACTTCTTCTCAAGTAATACATCTGCTGCACAAATTGTCACTTCTCTAAATGGACAGTCAAATAAAACACCCAGCTCGAAACCATCTGCAGTAAGCTCTATTTCATGGTATAGCCACCAAGCACCTTCAAAATTTTCCGGCATAGAACATTTCGTCACTCCTGTAAAAGTTACTTGAAGTTTATCAAAATCACTAAAAGTACCACTGCAATCTAATACGATAAACAAAGTATCTTCTGACTTTCTCTTTACTACTTTAATCACACTATTATGTAGTGATGCCTCATGTAACTGAACGACATTTGACGAAAATTTTTTCTTAATGGAATTAAAATATTCTAAGTATGATTGAACTAATTGTGCCATTCTTTTCTCATAATCTGTTGTCCACTCTAACAAAAGTTTCTTTAATTCATTAGGGAGATATTTTAAATCAATAGTATTGTTATGAAAATATGGATGTAGTGTTTCAGGAAGATAATTTAATAAATCTTCTTTCCTTTCTTCTACTTCGTCTTTCAAACTTTGGATATAATCGGGATCTATTTCTTTCCATTCTTCTATTGATTCTATGAAATGTACAAATCCTGAAATTTGCATTTCTTTATACCAATCTCTTATAAAATATTTCAATGAGATCTCTCCTAAAACATTTTATCATCCAATAAAAGCAATGTATCCGCTTATTATATCATTCCAATAACCATTCTTTCTAAAGAAAAAATGTAAAACTGCTAATATTCCGCCTATTATTTCTAAAACTTCAGAACATTTACAAAACTATAAAACTAGAATACATTTTACTTGTACAAGATTTACCTGTACAAAAATCTAAACAAAAAAGGGATGGTTATATGTTGAAGAAATTAGTAGCAGGGACGTTAGTAGCGGGTTTTGCATTAACTGGAGGATTAGGAGTAGTAAGTGCTGCAGAAAAAGATAATACAATTAAATCATTTGATTATTTAAAAGTTGATGAAAAGAATGTTAATTCCTTTGCAAAATTAAGTGATCAATCAAAAAAAGACATCCAAATTACTATGGTACTACCTAAGCAAAATGAAAATGGAGATTGGTTAGCTTATGGCTTTACTAGCAGAGAAACTTTGGATGCTTTTATTGAAAAGGATAAAAAGGCACTTAAAAATCAAATTAATCCTTTAGGTAGTGGTGCTGGTAGTACTGATTTTTATGAACATAAAGATAAAGGTGGACAATATATTTATTGGAGCAGCGGCTTTAAAAACTTACCTTCTAGCTGGAACGACAGAATTTCTTCTGTAAGTACAGCATCACCTTCGGCAAGTTATTCAACGACGCTTTGGGAACATACTTCAACGCAAGGATATGGAAAAGGTGTATTCTTTAGACACTCTGATTGGTATGGTAAAACTGCTAATTTAGCTGCAGATTGGAACGATATTACTTCAGCGATTGAAATCAAATAGTAACAGGGCATTTCAATTAAATAAGTGAAGAAGTTTCAAAATCACTATTCTCTCATCGATTTAGAAAACATGAGAGAATAGTGATTTTCCTAGTATATTTTTATACATATTTCTACTTAAATATTATTGTTTACTAAAAAGACCAGTCATTTTAGACTGATCTTTCTACCTTCAAGCATGTACAGCATGTCCAACCGCCTGCAATAACGCTTCATGAATTGCTTCAGATAAAGTTGGATGCGCTGCGATATAATCCCTCATTATATCAGCGGTAACTTCCGTATGAATCATTACTGTGCCTTGCCCAATGAGTTCTGTTGCACGAGGGCCGATAATAGAAATCCCTACAATTTCTTGATATTTAGGTTCCACAATGACTTTTACTTTACCCATTTGTTCTCCTATAATAAGAGCTTTTCCGTTCGCAGTAAATGAGAATTCTCCTATGAGGATATCACCGTATTGCTTTCTAGCTCCTTTTTCAGTTAAGCCAACACTTGCGATTTCAGGAGCTGTGTATATACAGCGTGGTACAGCATGATAATTTACTTGCACACCTTCTCCGCTTGCATGTAATGCTGCTGTCGTTCCTTCATGAAAGGCGACGTGAGCAAGTTGAATCCCACCAATAACATCACCCGTTGCGTAAATATGTGATACGTTCGTTTGCATATGCTCATTCACAGTAATCCCTTTATTTGAAAATTGAACTCCTGCTTTTTCTAATCCTAAATCTTGTACACGAGGTTTTCTACCAACAGAAACGAGAACAAATTCTGGAGTTACTTCGTGAATACTTCCTTCGTATTCAAACGAAGCCTGTTTCTTATAATTATTTAATCCTTTTAAAGCTGCACCTGTGAAAATTTCCACACCATCATTTTCTAGTTTTCCTCTTAAAATATTTGCGATATCTTCATCTTCACCAGGTAGTAATTGCGTTGCCATTTCAACAATCGATACTTTCGTCCCAAGCCTACTATAAATACTTGCAAACTCGCAACCTATTACACCACCACCAACGATTAATAATGAATCCGGTATGTTTTCAAGGGACATTGCATGACTACTATTTAATATCCACTTTCCATCGAATGGAGCAAATGGAAGCTCAGTTGGTTCTGATCCCGATGCGATAATGAATTGCTCACCATCGACTACTTCTTCCTTATTACCTTGCATAACTTGTAAACGATGATCCGTTACAAATTTTGCTTTTCCCTTTAAAGCTTTAATTTTATTTTTCTTCATTAAATATTGTATACCTTGGACGAGCTGCGTAACGATTTGTGATTTTCTCATCTGTATTTGTTTCCAATCAATTGATACATTCTGCTTATCTACTAATACTCCAAAACGATTCGCATGATTAACAATATCGTATACTTCAGCACTTTCTAGCAATGATTTTGTAGGCATACACCCGACATTTAAACACGTTCCGCCAAGGTCAGATTCATCAATAAGAACGACTTCTTTACCATTTTGAGCAGCGGTTATCGCCGCTACATAGCCAGCTGGCCCGCCTCCAATTACAACTAATTTACTCATTCTCTCACCTTCTCTTTATAAAAGAATTGTTACGGGTTCTTCTAAATATTGTTTAATTGTGCGTAAAAATGTAGCTGCTGGTGCACCATCTAATACACGATGATCGAATGTTAAACTTAATGGTAATATGCTTCCTTTTTGCAATTCTTCCCCTTTATATACTGGAACATGTTCAATTGCACCTACACCTAAAATACCAGTCTCAGGTGTATTTAATACTGGTGTGAAATACTCAATTCCAAAACTTCCTAAATTACTAATTGTAAATGTCGTTCCTTGCATATCATCACTACTTAAACTACCTTCTCTTGCCTTTTGCGCAGCTTTCTTAATTTCTTTTGATAACTCTACTAAAGATAAATTATTTGCAAAGCGAATAGCTGGAACGACTAAGCCATTTTCTAATGCTACTGCCATTCCTAAATGAACGTGCTCAAATTGATGGATTGTATCATTTATATAAGCGCAGTTCATTTCTTTATGGTCTCGAAGCGCTAATACAACAGCACGAGAGACGAAATCTGTAATTGTTAATTTACTTTCATATCGTTTTTGTACAACTTCAGCCATATTTTTATGTAAAGCTACTAAATCTGTAACATCTACTTTCATCGTTAATGTTAATTGCGCGCTATTTTGCAAGCTTGCGTGCATGCGAGTTGCAATCGCTTTGCGCATACCAGTAACAGGAGTTGTTATACTTTCCTCTATTCCAAACGTTTCTGAAATAACTACTTTTTCTTCAAGTGCCTTTAATACATCTGCCTTTGTAATTCTTCCTCCAGGACCCGTTCCTATTAATGTTGCAATATCAAAATTTTCAGCTTTTGCAATTTTTTTCGCTACTGGAGAAATTTTCATTCTTTGTTTCGTTCCTTCTTTCGCATACGGTTCTGTATGCTGTACATTTTGAGGAGCTACTTCTTTAGGTGCAGATTCCTCTATAATATCTACCGCTCCATGCGCAGCTACTTTTTCATCCGGTTTACCTATATAGCAAATAACGGTACCAGGCGGAACTCCTTCATCTTCGCTTACAGCTATATCCAATACAGTGCCATCAGCTGGCGCTTCTATTTCAGTTTCAATTTTTTCTGAGTTAATGCTAGCGATTAATTCACCTTTCGCTACATTATCTCCCGCTTTAATATTCCAACTCGTAATAATACCTTCTTTCATCGCCATCCCTAACTTCGGCATTACAACTTCAACAGCCATATTTCTCTCTCCCTTCTCATCGTTTCATTACACATTTAATAAAGAACGGTCTCCGATCATTTCCGATACAGTTTCAATCACTTTCTCTGGCGTTGGTAAATATAATTTTTCAAGTGGTGGTGAGAACGGAACTGGTGTATGTGGCGCTGTTATTCGCTTAATAGGCGCGTCTAATAAATCAAAACCTTTATCCGCTACAATCGCTGCGATGTCAGTTGCAATACTACATCTTGGGTTCGCTTCGTCAATAACGATAAGACGATTTGTTTTTTCAACAGATGCTAAAATTGTATCTTCATCGAGCGGTGATAAAGAACGCGGATCAATGACTTCTACTTCTAGTCCCTTTTTCGATAATTGCTCAGCAGCAGCGAGCGCAGTATGAACTTGCTTTCCGATTGCGACTATCGTTACATCAGACCCTTCTCGTTTTATATCTGCTTTTCCTAATGGAATTGTGTAATATCCTTCAGGAACTTCGCCTTTCATATTGTAAAGAGTTTTATCTTCAAAGAAGATTACTGGGTCATCATCTTCAATTGCCGCTAATAATAAACCTTTTGCATCATACGGTGTCGATGGAACGACAACTTTAATACCTGGAATACTTGTAAATAAAGCATATAAACTTTGAGAATGCTGTGCAGCTGCGCTAAATCCAGCACCGTGCATCGTACGAATTGTAACTGGTACTTTCGCTTTCCCGCCAAACATGTAACGGAATTTTGCACCTTGGTTTAACACTTGATCAAGACAACTACCGATAAAATCATTAAACATTAATTCTGCAATTGGACGTAATCCAGTTGCTGCAGCTGCCATGGCTGCTCCCATATAACCAGCTTCAGAAATAGGCGTGTCTAATATACGATTTCTCCCAAACTCTTGAACAAGGCCTTTCGTTACCCCTAGAACCCCGCCCCACGCTTCATCATCTTGCAAATGATCAACTTGTGCACCACCCGCAACATCTTCTCTGATTAATATGACATTTTCATCACGGCGCATTGATAATTTCATCGCTTCATTAATTGCAGTTGACATACTTACTGTTCTAGTCATTGTTTTTCCCCCTCCTCTTATTTGTAAGACACGTATACATCTTTTAATAATTCTTCATCATCTGGATATGGACTATTTTCACTAAATTCAATTGATTGTTGCACTGCTTCATCTACTGCTTTTTCCATATCGACAAGTTCGGATTCTGTTAATAAGCCTTCATGAATTAAATGTTTGCGAAAATGCACAATCGCATCTTTTTCATTTAAATGTTCTTCTTTTTCTTCCGCAGTTTTATATGTTTGTGCTTCTCCCTCAAAATGACCGTAATTACGATACGTCATACATTCAATTAAAGTTGGGCCACCACCATTACGTGCACGCTCAACCGCTTCTTCAGCTGCTTTATATACTGCTAGAAGATCTTTTCCATCCACTTGAACACCTGGAATATTGTAAGCTTTCGCACGATCAGCAATTGAGTCACAGCTTGAAGCATATTCAAATGTAGTTGCTTCACCGTAACCGTTATTTTCTGCGATAAAAATAACTGGCAACTTCCAAATCGCCGCTAAGTTAACCCCTTCGTGGAATGTTCCTTCATTGTTTGCTCCATCACCGAAGAAGCAAACACTCACATCTTTTGTTCCTTTATATTTAGCTGTTAATGCCGAACCGCAAGCAAGTGGAAAACCACCGCCAACAATTCCATTCGCACCAAGCATTCCTTTATCTAAATCGGCAATATGCATTGACCCGCCTTTTCCTTTACATAATCCAGTCGCTTTCCCAAACAGTTCAGCCATCATTCCATTTAAATCACAACCTTTTGCGATACAATGACCGTGTCCTCTATGTGTACTTGTAATACTGTCGCTATCTGTTAAGTGGGCACATACACCAACTGCTACTGCTTCTTCTCCAGCGTATAAATGAACGAAACCTGGTAGAACGCCTTGCGCGAACAATTCATGCACCTTATCTTCAAACTTACGAATTTCTAACATTTTTTCATACATCCAACGAGCTTGTTCTTTCGTAATTTCATTCCCTTTACTTTCAGTTGTTTTTAACATGTTCAGCCCTCCTATTTTCTTGTTCGTCTTTTATATCGCAAGTACCGTGCCAAATTCTAATCCTTAATTTAATAGATTTTCTCTTCCTTTTAAAAATAAAAAAGTGGACAAAACGAAACAGTTGTCTCGTTTTGTCCACTTTTGTTCACTCAATTTGAGAATTATTACATTATTCACTATCAAAATGCTTCTGTAATTTCCGAATGTAAATAATTTGACCAATATGATACGCATTATGAGTTGTTACATTAGCTAATACTTCCCACCACTTCGCAGATACAGGAAATCCAACTACATCACTTTCAACCTTATCTTCATTTATAAGATTTTGCCATTGTAACAATTTCTCTAATAGTTTTTCTCTTAACTCTTCAAATGTTTGATTATCTGATAGCTTAAAACTTTTGTTATTATCACCGATAGCGGGCACGGCATTAACATTTGATTCTTTATACCTTGTTTGCCACGTCGAGTTCCAATACAGTAAATGTTGTACAATTTCAGCTATACTATTACTCTCTTCATTCGGCTTCCAGAAAGCTTCTCTCTCAGATAAATCTTTTACTGCATCTGAAAATGGAATATACCAACTAGGATCATTCGCATTTGCTAATAACTGATCTGCTAAAACGTCTTTAACATGGAACACTTTGCTTCCCCCCATTATAAAAACTTAAATTCATCAGCATGAATGCATTACTCACTTTTCTATATACGCTGATTCTATACGATTCCCTCTTTTTTGCCCCATTCCCATACATATGCACTAAAAGAAACTTAAAGCACCCAATCCATAAGCCGTCTCATAGAATACAGAAATACTACTAATTGCTATTACATGTACAAAAACAATATATAAGATTAATAGATTTTCTCCTTATTACTCGTTATGATAAAAGAAAAAGAAAGCGAGCGGACGATGAATAAAAAAATTGCGGTTATTACAGGTGCATCAAGTGGATTCGGATTATTAACGACACTTGAACTAGCGAAAAAAGATTATTTTGTTATCGCTACTATGCGAAATGTTGATAAACAAATAAACTTAATATCTCAAGCTACTGTACTTAACTTACAACATAATATAAAAGTACAACAATTAGATGTAACAGACCAAAACACTATACATAACTTCCAATTATTTTTAAAAGAAATAAACAAAGTAGACCTGCTCATAAATAATGCAGGATATGCACATGGTGGCTTTGTAGAAGAAATTCCAGTAGAGGAATACCGTAAACAATTTGAAACGAATCTTTTTGGAGCTATATCAATCACTCAGCTTGTTTTACCTTATATGAGAGAACAGAAAAATGGAAAAATCATAAATATAAGCAGCATTAGTGGTCAAGTTGGATTCCCTGGTCTATCCCCTTACGTTTCTTCAAAGTATGCATTAGAAGGCTGGAGTGAATCCCTTCGCTTAGAAGTAAAACCTTTCGGGATAGATGTCGCATTAATTGAACCTGGTTCTTATAACACAAACATATGGGAAGTAGGCAAACAATTAGCTGAAAACAAATCTGATACAACCTCTCCTTACAAAGAATATATGGATAAAATACAAAAACATATTAATAGCGGCAGTGATACATTTGGTAATCCGATAGATGTAGCTAATAAAATCGTTAAAATTGCCGAAGCAAAGCGTACTAATTTACGATATCCAATTGGAAAAGGTGTAAAATTTATGATTTTTGCGAAGAAGATTCTTCCTTGGAGATTGTGGGAATTTCTTGTTTTGAGAAGTTTTAAGAAGATGTAAATTTCTTTAAATAGTATTTACGAAGGAGGCGTTAATCAAATGCTAGGTTTACCTCTTGGTAAAGTTTTTTTAGTTCCTTGGACCGGAGAATGGGAATTTGAATTTTTAAAAGAGAAGCAATTAATCGAGGAACAAATTGGCGAATACATAATGGCAATACACCATATCGGAAGTACATCCATTCCACATTTAAGCGCAAAGCCTATTATTGATATTGCAATCGAATTAAATGACTTTGCAAATGGTATAGAATGTATTGAAAAGCTAGAACAATTAAATTATAAATATAGAAAAGATGTATTACCCGAAAGGTATTATTTCAATAAAGGTGAACCAAGAACTCATCAAATTCATATGTATGAACAACGGAATCCATATTTAATAGAACAATTAAGTTTTAGAGATTATTTAAAAGATAATAAAACTGCTCGCATGCAGTATGAACAGTTAAAGATTCAACTTTCACAAGCCAACCCTAATGATAAACACAAGTATGCAGAGGATAAAACAAGTTTCGTTAAATCCATATTAGCCAAAATAAATGATTAAATTAAGAAGGCCGAATTTCATATGCATAATAAGAAACCATTTAGCGGTAAATGGTTTCTTATTATGAAGTTTTCCTATTATTTGTAACATCAATAATTATTTTATTATGCAGCAGGTGGAACAAAATAAAATAGTATCGAAATCATAAATATATACGCAACCAATCCCATTATCGAAAGAAGATATTCTTTCGATTCTCTATCATACTTCCATTCCATCCACGCTCTTAAGATCCATGTTATCCCTAAATAAATGAAAATGGCATAAGCCATTTTAGAGTTTTCAAATTTAAACATATAATAACAACTAGCTATTATATAAATAATAATTAGTCCTATTTCTAATTTTTTATGTAAACTATTCACATGTTTATACCCAAAAAGCCTCCTCTTCTTCATATTCAACTTTTTTCTTAAAAACTGTTCTAAAAAGTAACCACCTATACAAACTCCAATAATAATAATCAAAATAGTAGAGGTTCCCATTGTTATCCCTCCCATTACTTTAATTGTTTTTAGAAATAAAGTGGACTACATTACGGTTATCCTCTTCTAAATAACCTACAATTCCTTCAGGATATGTGGGCTTCTCCTTTAATTCTTCTATACTTTTCCATATTAAAAAATATCCTCATGTTCTTTATGCCTTATTTCATTTGTAACTACCTCTTGAGCAGTTCCCCAATGTATCAATGTACAATGATGACCTTTTTCGTTGTTCCAATCAAAAATATGTTCATTTACAACTGCTAATTCTTGAACAAAAACTTTTAAATTATATTCTTCCAATAATTCTCGTGTTATTGCTTCTTTTGCTGTTTCACCATATTCAATAGTTCCACCTGGAAAACGATAAAATGACTCATTCTCATCACATTGTACAAGTACTTTGGAATGCTCTTCATTTACTATTATTACTTCTGCCCTTAAACGTGGCCTAGTCATTTTTTATTCCTTTTCTCCGGCTGATCACTCGGATACGTAGCATTTGTTTTGTTTTCTACATCCCAACTAATGATGGTCGCACTATCTCGTCCTAATTGAAAATGAACGTGTTCTAAAACGTTGTGAACAATTTCATTAAGCTCTATATTATTTTCATTCATATCATTATATAGATTTAATGGTGTTTCATAAAGACGTTCCCCGCATTCTAATACCCCGTCTGTGACCATTACAATTCGATTGTTACCAGTACGTAGTTCACGAATTCCTGATGAATAGCAAGGAACGGGTAAATCAAATGTGTTTACATTTCCAATCCACTCGTAAAAATGACGTTGGTTTAATGCATATTGTCCTAATTTATGTAACTCCTCATGAAATACATAAACGAGACAATCTCCAATAGATAGCCACGATATGTAATTTTCTTTTCTTACACATATTAAGCAAGCTGTTTCACCTTTTACTTTTTGGCACTTTTCTTTAAATGAAGAGGATTGAAAAACTGTAAGTATATGATTTTCAACAGATCGAAATACTGTTTCAATTGGTTCTTCCATTATTGCATTTATATTTTCATATTCTTTTTGGATTGTATTTACTACTAAATCAACACTTTCTGCACTATTATGTCCGTCTAAAATAGCGGCGAATTCCCAATCATCATTCGACCAAACTAATGCACCGTCTTCATTCTTTTTTGCTCCGACACTTATATTACCACCATATTTACCGAGTACAATATCACCATATTGTTTAACTGAGATTTCTCCTAAACACATTTCCATATTTCCAACCCATGAATATCGTTTATTATTTTTTGTATGCATACTCATTTACCATATACTTTCGTATTCTTTCGCATAGTTTTTTAATTTCCTCTGAATCCCCATATGGTGCACCAGTCCAATTTGCTACTTCAGTCGGTGACCAAAATTCTTTTGGTGTATTCGGATAACGCGGAATAATGTGCATATGTAAATGTGGTACACCATTACCCGAAACAAAAGTGTAAATATGTTCTGCACCTTCACTTTCTTTTAGCGCTTTACTTACTCTACTAGTTATAAGTCCGAATGCTTTTGCCTCATCTTCAGTTAATTCAGCAAGACCAGGTACATGTCTTTTTATATCAATCATTACGTAACCGAGATACGTTTCTTCTGTATCCCAAAGGACATGCCCAACGTATATGAGATCGTCTTCATAAATAGCACCGCCTGGAACTATAATGTTTCCTTTATGTTTTTCACAAATGAAGCAGTTTTGTTCTGCTTGATTGTTTAATGACATATCCATCACCATCCTTTTCATATATGATATCATAAAAAAAGGAAAAGCAGGCTTTATATTCCGAAAATTCAATCTCTCAAATTGACAATCTTCACATTAAATTTCATATTAATAGTTTGCACCTCATTACTTCCTCAAAGCCGCAATTCCCATTCCAATTACAATCCCAATCGCAATTCCGATCACTAAATTATTTGTAAATAAGCCAGGAACTACGCCGATTACAATGCCTATAGCGACACCGATCGCCATTGCAGCATTTCTTTTTTTATTATTAGCCAAAATAACATCTCCTCTCATCATTTCTCTCGATATATTATTTAGTTGAACGTTACTATCTCTTAATATATTTTCTATTCCACTTGAAATTTCCCCAAAAATGTACTTTATTACTTTTCCATTTCCCCTGCCTAATCCTTTTCATATGAAAGAATTTTTAAGTCACCATTACATATACATAGGCATTTAATATAAGAAAGATCAGTTATTCATTGAAGGAGGAACGATTCGAATGTATCCTCATTGGAATCCAAATATAAATCAACAATATGCTTACTCCCCCCAACCTGTAAGGAATACACTGCATCATGATTCTCAATACATGATGCAACGCATTGCAAGCCTTGAGAGCCAATTAGCAAAATTAATCTCTTTAATCGAAGAAAATAATCATTTAATTAAATCAATGGAACAACAGCAAAACCAAGTTTGTGCACCAGCTGGAGGTTCAGTTATCGTTCGGATGTAATCTTTCCGAACATAATTAAAAACACACTTTGAAGTATAAAGTGTGTTTTCTTTTTTATTTTCTTTTTTGATGAAACCCTTGTGTAATTCGGTCTAATACAATCGCAATTACTACAATAGCTAGTCCAGCTTCAAATCCCATTCCGATATTTACTTGTGTAACGGAGCGGTAAACATCGACTCCAAGTCCTGGTGCCCCTACAAGTGAAGCCGTTACAACCATTGATAACGAAAGCATAATACTTTGGTTTACACCAGCCATTATCGTACCCGTTGCGAGTGGTAATTGTACTTTAAATAATTTTTGTGATGCGGTAGAGCCAAATGCATTTGCTGCTTCAATTAAATCTTCTGGAACTTGTCTAATTCCTAAGTCTGTAAATCTGATTGTCGGTGGCATTGCGAAAATAACGGAAGCAATAATACCTGGCACAACGCCTACTCCAAAAAATGTTATTGCGGGAATGAGATATACGAATGCCGGCATTGTTTGCATAAAATCTAATGTCGGTTTTAAAAATTTTGAAAAGCGTTCATTTTGTGATGCTAAAATACCAATTGGAATGCCGACTATTATGGAAATAATAACTGAAGTGAGTACGAGTGCTAAAGTTTGCATCGTTTGTCCCCAATAATTAATGTTTAAAATGAACAGTAAACCGATAATAGTAAAAATGACTAAAGATACTTTTTTCGTTGTGTACCAAATGAGGAAACATACGATAATAATCATCAATATAGCTGGTATTATTGTTAAAAAATTAGTGAGTAAATCAACGAATCCGCCGATAATATAGGAGAACCCTCGGAATAACCCTTCAAAGTGATCATATAAACTCGCAACAAATGTATCAACCCATTCGCCTAACGGAATACGCGGAATATTATTCATTGTCTTTCACCTCTTCCTCGATATTACCTGCAAGAGCTTGAATGACACTTTCACGTTTAATAATTCCTCTTAACCTTTTCTTTTCATCAATTACTGGTAATGGAAATTTCATCTCCGCCATTTTTGCATACGTTTCTTCAAGTAAAGTATCTAAATAAACGTGCGGAATATCATTAAGTAATAAATCAGCAATTGGCCACTGTTTTTGCACAGCTTTACTAGCATCATCCGCTGTTAAAATACCTAAAAACTCATACTTTTTGTTCACAACATATACAGTAGAAACACCCGCATTTCTCATAATTTGTAGAGCTACACGAGGCCCACGGTCGATTAATAACGTTTCTGGTCTTTTTAAAATCGATTCTGCCGTAATGACTTTTCCTAAATTAACATCTGCGACAAATCTCTCTACAAATTCATTTGCAGGGCTCATCATTATTTCTTCTGGTGTTCCAATTTGAACTACTTCTCCATCTTTCATTAATGCGATTCGATCACCAATTCGAAGGGCTTCATCTAAGTCATGCGTAATAAAAATGATTGTTTTCTCCATTTTATCTTGCAACTCTAACAATTCATCTTGCATTTCTTTTCGAATTAGCGGATCTAACGCACTAAACGACTCGTCCATTAATAAAACATCCGGATCATTCGTTAACGCCCTTGCAATTCCAACACGTTGCTGCATACCGCCACTAAGTTGACTAGGATAATTATCTTTATGATGTTCAAGTCCTACTAACTTCAACGATTCTAACGCTTTATTTTCTCGCTCTTCTACTGGAACTCCTTGTATTTCTAAACCATACGCAACGTTTTGTATAACTGTACGATGCGGAAATAAAGCGAACTTTTGAAATACCATGCTCATCTTCGTTCTTCTCACTCTTCGCAATTCTTCTTTTCCCATCGTTGCGATGTCTTCACCATCTATGTATATATGACCTGCTGTGGGTTTGATTAATTGATTTAGCATTCGAACTAACGTTGATTTTCCGCTACCGGATAATCCCATTATGACAAAAATTTCTCCCGTATACACATCGAATGTTGCCTTTTTCACACCAACATTCATTCCCGTTTCTTTTAATATTTCAGATTTACTCTTTCCTTCCTTTAATAAAGCAACCGCTCTTTGAGGATTTTTCCCGAAAACTTTTGTTACGTTCTCGACACGTACTTTCGTATTTTTCATACAGCTACTCCTTTCCTACCCATCTATTCACATAGTGTTGCGATTTTACAAATAAATATTACATAAAAATTACATTCATAAGTTTCCTTTAAAATTCTCGTTTCCGTTCATAATAAGAGTGTTCACTTATAGATTTATTTATATGAGTTAAGGTTTCATAGGAGGTTTTTTAATGCGAAAAAAAATATGGATATTAAGTCTTTTATTATTTATTAGTATGATTTTCACTTCTTGTAATGCAACAAATGCAAATTCGAAAGGAAAAATTAAACTTGGTGTAACAAGTTGGAAAGAAAATATTGCAACCGCAAATATGTGGAAAGTTTTATTAGAAGAAAAAGGTTATAAAGTAGAGCTTATGTATTTAGAAAAAGCTGCGATTTGGACTGGAGTCGCTCGCGGTGATGTTGATGCTAATTTAGAAGTATGGCTTCCTGTTACGGATAAACCATTAAACGATCGTTATAAAAATGACATTGTCTTAAAATCAAAATGGTATGAAGGTACTGGACTTGGTTTAGTTGTTCCTTCTTATGTGAAAAACGTTAACAGTATTGAAGATTTAAATGCTCATAAAGACGAGTTAGAAAATAAAATTGTCGGAATTGAACCTGGCAGTAGTCTTATGAATTTAACGAATAAAGCAATGAAGGAATATGATATAAAACTAAAACTTGTCCAATCTTCAGAAGCTGCGATGATGAGCGAACTAAAAAAGGCATATACGAAAAAGAAACCAATCGCTGTTACGCTTTGGAATCCACATTGGGGTTTTTCAGAATTTGACTTAAAATATTTAAAAGACCCTAAGAAAGTATATGGTGAAAAAGATGACATTTATTACTCAGTTCGTAAAGGTTTCGAAAAAGATCATCCTGATATTGTGAAATACTTTGATAAATGGAAAATGAACGATGAACAACTTGGTACATTAATGGTCATGTTAAATAAAACGAAAGACCCGGAAGAAGCTGCACGAAAATGGATTAAAAAGAATCAAGCTTTAGTTGATGAATGGATAAAAGAATAAAGAATGACAAAACAGGCTAGAGAATTTAGCGTATTCTCTAGCTTGCTTTATGTTATTTTCTCTCAATAACTGTATCGACAATTCCATATTCCTTCGCTTCTTCTGCCGTCATAAAATAATCTCTTTCTGTATCATGTGCTACTTTTTCAACTGGTTGCCCTGTTCGCTCTGCGATAATTTTATTAATATCGTGTTTTAACTTCAATATTCTTTTTGCTGTAATTTCAATTTCCGTCGCTTGCCCTTTCGCACCACCGAGCGGTTGGTGAATCATAATTTCACTATTAGGTAACGCAAAGCGTTTACCTTTTGCACCTGATAATAATAATAGTGCACCAAATGATGCCGCAAAGCCCATACAAAGCGTTTGCACATCTGGTTTAATAAGATTCATCGTATCTAATATTGCAAATCCCGCTGTCGTTGAACCACCTGGACTATTGATATACAGGAATATATCCTTTTCTGCATCTTCCGCTTCTAAAAATAATAATTGTGCTACTACACTACTTGCAACTTGATCGTTAATTTCTGAACCAATCATAATAATTCGGTCTTTTAATAACCTTGAATATATATCATAGGAACGCTCTCCTAATTTCGTTTGTTCTATTACGTAAGGAATTGCATTCATTATAAATCCCTCCATCTATTTTATGCCGCACTAAGCATACAACTGTAAGAAAAAGGTTTTTTCATATTGAATAATAACACCGGTTGTATTGATGGTAACTTAGTGAAATCTATTGTTGGGAGAAGTTTTGTCAACAATTCAGGTCTTTCTTCACGAATAGAAGTTACAACGATTTCAACATCATCCGTGTACTCCACTATTTCAATGCCTTCTTCACTTACAGTTTTCAGCCTATTTCTACTCCTAAATAACGATGCTTTAACCGCACCTTCTGATACAGAGCATATTTTTGCAATATCCGCGATACTATATTGAAAAACATCCTTTAATAATAAAATTGCGGTTTGTTGTACATTTAATGAAGATAGTACTCTTTCTACCATCACATGCAAATCTGCAATCTTTTCATGTGGTTCTTCAAATGAAATTTGCTCTTCCATTTTCTCTTGTACTGATTTTGCCTTCACTTGGTCTAGCCACCGGTTTCTAGCTATTTTATATAGAAGCGTTATACAAATATCTTTATCACTATACTTTTGAAGAACTTTACACACTGCTTCTTGCGCGAGATCTTCACCGTCCCATTTATTTTTCGTTAAAAATGTACAATATCTTTTTAACTCTCCATAATTCTCAATTAAAAAATTTATATTTGAATGATTCATATCGATATGATTCTTTAAGAATTGCGTTACTTTTGTGCACAAAATAACCACTCCTTTTCAGCGCTTACTTAATAAACGATTGAACAAATAAAAAAGTTACGGGGCTTATAATAAATTTTATGTTTATGTTCATGAATACGGGTCATAAATATGTTATATAGAATTTTACATGAGGAGGAATCAATTTGCCAAAATTAACAGTTGAAGGTACAGGAACTTTTGATATAAAGGAAGGAACGAAATTAGTATTAGCACTTGAAGATAACGGTGTGCATATTCTACATCGTTGCGGTGGCAAAGCAAGATGTACAACTTGTCGAGTTGAAGTCATTGCAGGTGATTTTTGTGATCCCACAAATGATGAAAAACAAGCCATTACTGAAAAAGGAATTGAAGATCATTTAAGATTATCGTGCCAAATGCGTGTACACAAAGATATTACTGTCCGCCCTATCCTTACAGTTGAAAATTCCGGCTTAGATGCTGGACCACGTCCGGCGGAGTAAAGCGATGAATTTAAAACAGATCGCCGGTGAATATGCTGCGGATTTTGTACAAGACAATATGAAAGTTGGACTCGGCACTGGCTCCACCGTATATTGGACAATACAAAAATTAGGGAAACGTGTGCAAGAAGGTTTATCCATTCAAGCAGTACCAACATCAAAAGAAACTGAAGCATTAGCTAAACAACTATCAATCCCATTAATTCCCTTAAATGAAATTGATATACTCGATCTCACCATAGATGGTGCAGATGAAATTGATTCGAATTTAAAGTTAATAAAGGGTGGCGGAGGTGCATTGCTTCGTGAAAAAATCGTCGCTGCATCCTCTGAAAAACTTATAATTATTGCAGATGAGTCCAAACTCGTTACACATTTAGGTGCCTTTCCACTTCCTATTGAAATTATCCCCTTCTCTTGGAAACAAACTGAAAAGAGAGTTCAAACATTAGGATGCGAAACACATATACGTATGAAAAATGATGGAATATTTATTACCGACAACGGTAATTTCATTATTGATTGTATTTTTCCAAATAAAATATTGAATCCAAATGACATACATAAAGAACTAAAAATGATTACTGGTGTAGTTGAAACAGGATTATTTATTAATATGACGAGCAAAGCAATCATTGGAACAGAAAACGGAATAAAAGAATATTAATTGCTTTAAAAACTGACTTTTAAAAGTCAGTTTTTCTTTTTCCTTTTAAACCACTACTGTATGATATACTATGAAAACACATTCATTTCATTCTAGAAAGGGTTGAACAAATTGCAATCAAAACTCATAACAGAACTTACAGATTTAGAAACTGCCTTTCATATTCGAAAAGAGGTATTTGTTAAAGAACAAAGTGTCCCTCTTGAAGACGAGTTCGATACATTTGATAGAATTGGCGAAGAATGCAAACATATTTTAGTTTATTATAATGAGCTTCCTGTAGGTACTGGTCGTATACGCTTTGTTGACGGGATAGGCAAACTAGAAAGAATTTGTATTTTAAAAGACTATCGCAAATACGGATTAGGAAAAGTAATTATTCAATCATTAGAAGAGATTGCTCATAACAAAGAAGCAAACAAAGTTAAATTACACGGTCAAACACATGCCGAAGGATTTTATAAAAAATTAGGCTATCAAACCTCATCTGACGTATTTATGGAAGATGGAATTCCGCACATTCTTATGACGAAAGAATTGGCGTAATAAAAAGGTCTATTTTGTAGGGTAATTGCTTATGCATAAAATAACACTATTTTTTTGTATACTGTTGCTATAAACTCTCGCGAGATTTGGAAAATAGATTCGCGAATCAACCGCTTTTCCAACTTGATGTGGTGATGAGATGCGCAGCTATTATGAGTGCAGTGAAATAACAAGGAGGTTTCCACTATGACAGCTTTATTTGAACCTATGGCGTTTCAGCTGAAAACCGAGCGACTTGACCTGAGTATGTGGGAGGAAACCGATTCAGCCTGGATGAGAAAATTAATTGGCGAACGTGGTGTGGATATGCCACCCCTTGACGCCGTTCGTAGCCAACTTATCGAGATGCGTAAGAGAGCAGTCGAAAATGGCATTTCCCTTCTCACTATTCGCCGACGAGACGAAGGCGATTTCATCGGATACTGTGGCTTGATTATCGGTCGTTCCACACTTGAAGAGCCAGAAATCGCATACGAGTTGTTCCGCAATGCTCATCGTAAAGGCTATGCGACTGAGGCAGCATCCGTTGTGCTGGACGCTGCGATTGCTACCGGACGTCACAGACTTTGGTCGACTGTAGGCGCTTGGAATGTTGCATCCCTCCGGGTGCTAGAAAAGATAGGATTTAAGCGACATCACAGTACGTGGGACGAGCGCGGTGAAATAGTTTGGAACGTACGCGATCTTTAGAGATTCCGACCTAATCCGAAACTATGGAAATAGAGAAAAGGTCATTAGTTTAGGGGAGAATCCAGATAAAGAAAAAAGGACTGATTTATAACCCAAATAGTGACAAAGTATAACCGAAGCAGTAACAAAAAATATTATTGTACTAATTGGATGCTTATCTTGCATAAGATTTAAACAACGATTTTCAACAATCGGGCTTTTTAATTGAGCAAAAATCATCAAACTTTTTTATAAAAGGATGATTCAATTGAATATAGAAAAAGCGTGTTTTGAACAATCTTTTTTCAAAACACGCTTTTTTAATTATCCTTTTTTATCAAAGTTTATTAAGTTAATATGATCAAACTTTGTTCCAAGGCTACACTGTATCTTATTCGTTTTTATCATAAACCTAATAATATTCTTCACAATATTGGATTCTTTATTTTTTAAATAAACTTGTATCTGCCGCAATAATATCAATTACATCCGAATTTACATATAACAGAACAATGCCTATATTATGCAATATAGACATTGTTCTCATGTATAGCTTCAAATTTATTACCGACCTATAAATGTAAAAATCTCATCAACAGCTTGCTTATATCCACCTGACTTTCGGAAAGACTCCTTCATATCCAAAGCAGCTTCTTTAAATGACGGATTATTTAAAACTAGCTCTACACCTTCACGCAATTGTATGTCACTTAATCCCTGCATTTGTAATTGAACCCCTGCTCCAAGACTTTCAACTTGCTTTGCAATTACTGGCTGATCCGCACTTTGCGGAATTACAATGAGTGGAACACCATTATAAAGTCCTTCATGCGTACTGTTCATCCCGCCATGTGTAATAAATAATTTTGTATATGTTAGAAGGTCAGTTTGTGGTACATAATTTTTCACAATGAAGTTTTCAGGAATTTCACCTAAATCACTTGTTTTTGTTTTGCTGCCAATAGACATAACAATTGTTTGCTCACTATACTCGAATGCCTTAATACAAAGCTTATAAAAATCATTCGCTTCATTAAAAACAGTGCCTAGCGAAATATAAATCAGGCTTTTTTCTTCAATTGCAGTAAAATCAAAACCTTCATTTTTTACTTGTGTAGAGATAGATGGGCCTACAAATTTAAAAGTTTCATCAAATGTATCTCCAAAAGGTTGAAACTCCTTAATTGTATACACAATAGTAAGTGGTGCTGGATTGCAGAAAACTTCATAAGGTGATTGGATATCAACACCATATTTTTCTGCGATTCCCTTTGTTAGTTTTTGAAAATCATTATGTATTCTATCATGAACTTCCGCTGGGATATTTTTCGAAAGATGATCTAACATTCTTTCAAATGATTTTTCATCCTGTGAAAAAGATGTACACGAATTAATTGCTGGAAGCTTAAGAATTTGAGCAATTAAACGTCCACAGCCGAACATCGAGTCGTGGATGATGTAATCAAACTGTTCCCCTTCAATTTGTTCCAGGACACTCGGTATAATAACATCTGCTGTATGTAAAAGGCCGTTTATTCTTTCTGATAAATAATTTCGGCCACCGGAAAGGAAAGCTTTTAAAAACTTTTGGTCGTCAATTGTTCGTACCGTAGCACCTGTCTTCTCAATACGCCCTCTGAAAGCCTCTATTGAAAAATAAACTACCTCTTCACCGCGGGAAATCAGTTCTTCTACAACTTGCAATGTTGGATTTATATGTCCTTCTGATCCAGCATTAATGAATAAAACACGTGCCATTATAAACACTCCTTAAGTTCGATGTTTTCTATGTTGTCGTTAGGAGTATGTGCATTTTCCATACTCTTGTTTTGCTAAACGTAACTATCATACTCTCCTTCTAAACGGACCTAGCGAGCCTAAAACCGAGATCATCTATACGAAATGTGGGATGACTACGCCTACGACAAGTAGCGCCGCAGCCTCTAGCCTCTTCAGCCCAGCTACCGCCCCGAAAAATTCGATACGATCCATATACCTTTTCATCATACAAATCATAACACCATTCCCAAACGTTCCCTAACATATCATATAATCCCCATGCATTCGGTTCTTTTTTACCGACTTCATGAATATGTCCCTCTGAATTTTCATTATACCAAGCAATCTCTTTAAGTTCTCCATATATGTATCCAGTAGTTCCTGCTTTACATGCATATTGCCACTCTGCTTCAGAAGGTAATCGATAGCCATTGGAATCTAAATTACAACGAACCTTTTGACCATCATCACTAATAGAATAATATTCTTTTAATCCCACTTTTTTTGAAAGTAAATTACAAAACAGAATCGCATCATTCCATGAAATATTTATAACTGGTTTATTATTACCTTCGATTATATTTGGTGTTTTATTCGTAACGGCATCATATAATCCCATCGTTACAGCATACTTTGCAAGAAGAAACGGCTTAATTTGAACTTTCCATTCTTTTTTTATTCGATCATCTCTTAATATTACCTCTCCTACTGGAATTTTTACCATATAAGAATCCATCGAGCGAATGACTTCATTCAATATTATCCCTCCATTTTAAAATGAAACAAAATTCACCCTTTTTGGTATAATTTTATACTTGCCGCACTTCTTTTAAAAATCGCTGAACTTCATTTGGAGATTTTAAAATAATAATTTCTTTATCCTGACTTAATTGATCTAGTCTGATTAAAATTGAAGGTCTTTTCGTTTTAGGATATTCCCATATCCATTTAAAAAATTGCAAGTCAAACCTTTCTTCGCATCCTTCTCCCATATCTGATCTAGTCTTATTCCGATATTGTACAATTCTTTTAAATGCACGATAAACACATATCGTTCTATGAATGTCAAGAAAGATGATTGTATCAGCTGCATTAATTCTTATGTCCATTGTCCCGCCATAATTCCCATCAATAATCCACTTTTCTTCTTTAATTATGTCATTCTGAACTGTTCTTTGTTCGTCTTTCGGAACACTTACCCAATTCGGTTTCCAAAATAACGCATCAAGATGATACACCTGTATTTTTAGTTTATTTCCTAACTGCTTTGCTAATGTAGATTTTCCTGAACCACCAGAACCAATCAATATTATTTTTTTCATAAATGGCTCCTTTTTCATATCTTACTTATCAATAAACTTTCTACTTTATTTATATAAGTACGATACTTGCTATAGCTTCTTCAATTTCTTCTTTATTCGCAAAAATCCATAAGAACATCTCTTCATTCAACTTTAGTAAATCTACTGACTGGACAAAATAAGTAATAAAGATAATTTGTATAGAAAGCATGATGTACCAAATAGTCTGTACTTCCTCTCTTGTTAATGCATTTTGCTTATAATATCCTTCAAAAATAGTTCTAACGATTTGTAACCAGTTCCTTCTTAATGTTTCATCCATATACAGCTCACTTAATACACTGGTACAACAATAGATTAGATCAAATATTCTTACATTTTCTTCTAAAAGTTCAAAATCGATAAATCCTTGAAATTCATTGCCTTGAAAGATAACATTTGATAGGTGCATATCGCGATGAATGATTTGTTTCGGTAATAATTGAACTTTTTCTTTGAATTTTTTATGTATGTTATTCATTTGTTGAATTACATCACGCTGAACATGCTCATTCTTTTCTAAAATCGGTATAGTCCATTCATATACCACATTATACAAGTCTCTTTTTATTAATTCGTTTGTATGATTCACCGAACGAAGTTCATGATGTAACTTAGCCATTTCTACTCCAATTGCATTTCCTAATCCCTTCAGTTTTTTAGTATCCTTTATTTCTATAACACTTCCGGCAACATACTCATACAAACAATAATATTTTTCTTTATATAATACATACCATTCATCGCTTCTCGTTTTTACTAATTTTTGCACCTTAATTCCTTTCTCATACAGCTGCTCTAATACATTTAATTCAACTAGAAGTTGCTTTATTGATACCTTTTCCTTTAAAATATACGCTTTATTATTGCACGTGACCTTCGTAACTTTCGGTTGAATTACAGTAGATGTTAGATGTTCATCTTGAAACCAAAACTTTGCAATTTCTAATATATCCTCCATGTACAAATACCCCTTTTTAAATTCACTTATTTCTTCTGTAATATAAATTCACAAAGCACTCCTACTCCAACACCAATTGTGTAAGCCACTAAATCGCTCCACAAAAATCCGTAACCTAGTACGAGTCCACCTAAAGTCGTTGCGCGAATGCTATCTATCCAAGCCTCATGGTACAATTGGCTAATTTCAATCCCGTAGCAAAATATTAAACTAATAAAAGCTAATTTCTTCGTTTCTATTTTAGAAAACAAAAATCCGAAGCCAGTGAAAATCATTAATGCCCATAAAGCATCACCTAAGTAATCATTTAATAAATCAGGTAACGCAAATGCAAACTTTCTGGAACTAAGACCTAAAATAATAACAACTATAGTAAACATTGCGTATAGTAATCTATTTCGTTTCGTATCCATTTCAAAATCTCCTATTTTATAATTTAAAACTGCAAATAGCTAGTAAAATATAATCATTTTACTAGCTATTTATAATCGACTTCACTTTGTATTTAATCCATTAACTCTTGCTGCTTTTTCTTCGAAAATGATTGTAGTACTAAATCATACGACCAATCTATCATTTTATTAATTTGTTCTTGCCCTACATCCTTATGTATGTACACTGTATTCCAATGTTTTTTATTCATATGATATCCAGGAATTATTGTTTCTGGGTAATCTTCTCTTATTCGTAAAGCGAGTTCTGGATCACATTTTAATGTAATCGCAGCTTTTTCCCCTTCTTCATGGTTCACTATCGCAAATATTTTATTATTGAGCCTCATACATGTTGCACTCCAGCCATCTGGAGAATCTTCTGTCGCTTTTCTTTTCGATAAACAGTATGCTCTTGTTGCATTCATTCTAATTGGCACCTCTTATTCTTTCACTATTTGATTACGATGCATCACAATTTGCTGCGTCGCTTGAAATTGCTGTTCACCATAAAACTTTATAAGTTTCTCTCCGCAAAATAGACTAACAATATCAATATGAGATATTTCTCGAAGCAACATTGTAAGCATCTTCTCTCCAATGCCTTTATTTCTTACACTTTCATGTACGACAACATCTTCTATGTACGCCCGAAAAACACCATCAGAAACAACTCTAGCAAATCCAATTAATTCATTTTCTTCCCATACTCCAATTGCTATACTATTCTTTAACATTTTTTGAATATCAACTTCTTTTCTTTCTGGCCACCAGCCTACAGAATCGTAAAGACTTTTTATTTGTTCTGCACAGATAGATTGTTCGTGTTGAAATTTATACGTGTACATTTTCCATTCTCCTAGTAAACATAATATAATTA
Source organism: Bacillus sp. H1a (assembly GCF_000633475.1). Classification (NCBI taxonomy): domain Bacteria; kingdom Bacillati; phylum Bacillota; class Bacilli; order Caryophanales; family Bacillaceae; genus Bacillus; species Bacillus sp. H1a. Next base: position 61,893 of record NZ_AYMH01000021.1, read on the forward strand.
TATTAAAGTCTTTTTTCTAAAAAATGTTGACTATGTCCTTTAGGATGATCTTCAACGACTCCAAACTCTCGATAACCATGCTTTTTATAAAATTCTGGTGCTTGGAAACTAAATGAATCTAGTAATATTAACCTACACCCTTTTCCCTTCGCAATTTCTTCTATTTTATGTAACAACTTACTACCATATCCATAACGACGAACTGATTCATCAACCCATAAAAAATCTATATGTAGATGATAAAAATACATCATTCCTGTTACGCCACCAAAGATTTTTCCTTCGTCATCTTTCACTACGAAGCTTACTTGTTCCATTGGCTGTTTTACTTCATCTGTTAAGATGGACATATTATATTGAATTACTTTATTTTTTATGTATTCTCCTTCAGTCCGTGTACCGTTCTCTATACGTTTCATATAAATTTCTTCCTTCCATCTTAGTAAACTACATTTAATTTTTATTTCTTCTCTTTAAAATACTAATGAATACAAATCCACCATATGTAACAAAGCATGAAAAACCAATTATCCCTGGTACAGAGACATAGCCCGTCCTTACATAACTTATAATTGCAAAACTAACGATTGTTAATAAAATAGATGGCCAAAATATAAGAACTGTTTTTCTTCGTCTCTGTTTCGATGTACTTTCTTTCTCTTCAGAAACACGTGTGCCAAAAAGCAATACAATACAAATGAAAATGGCCGTAAAGTAAATTGTATCTAATGACAAAGTGCGATCATATAGTGCGATTCCAACTTCTAAAGCAATAATTGTTAAAATTAAAATGATGATCGTTGAAGTTTTTAAGTTTCTTTTCAATCGTTCACCCCACAATACGCTTATTATATTCTTTATACAAGCACTTCAAGACTTCTTCAATTGTTTCATCAACCTCTTTATTTTCCAGTCGATTAGATAATTCTCTTCCCCCAATAACATAAAGAAACGGAAATTCATGAAACATTCCCATTATACCAATATTTATTGTAGCTGTGTGCAATCCGCCTGTCATATGAGCTAAATGATAATACGGAATACCTTCATACTCTCCTTGTTGTCTTACCATTCCATTAATAATTGGTTCCCATAATTCTGGTTCAGTTTTATAACCTTGAAAAATATGTACTAAAAGTGAATGTACTTGATTTAACTCTCCAACATTTTGTTCATCTCTAGGGTTTTCCTGTATATGAATTTTTGTAAAGTACGTTGAAACATATTCTCTGACAGTATCCCATCCTCCGCAGTGCATAACAATAGACTGAGCAATATAGCTGTCGTGACATGCTATCATTACTTCAACCGCTTTATTAAGTGTTAATGTAGCTCTGCCTTGTAAGTGAGGATATAACTGCGCACTATCCTCATTTGGATTATACTTAATGTGATGAAGTGTATCACTCCAACTAATTAGTTGATCCTTTACCATCTTTGCTACTGCAAATCCAATCGCCACTTTTGCTGCTGATGCTAACGGAACGTATAGCTCATTGTTATGGGCAGCAACTATATTTCCATTCTTTGTTGAACACACAAGTATCCCAACTTGACCAGTTTGTATTTCTTTTATTTTTCGAATGACCGTTTCCATATTCATTCCTCTTTTTATATTGTTTTATCACCTTATCAAAATTCGATATATAAAATAAAAATCCTTTTTTGTTAAATGATATTCATGTATACAATAAAAAAAGATAGCACGAAATTTCTTCATACTACCTTTTTAAGAATAATTATTAAGCATAACGTATACATTTATTCTTCCGTAGGATTTTTAGGACCATTAAGTTCCAATTGATAAAAGGCTAAGTCTAGCCATTTATCGAATTTAAAGCCCACCTTGTTTATTATTCCTGAATGAACAAATCCAAACTTTTTATGCATATCAATACTTTTTTCATTTTCTGCATCAATTCCAGCAATTAAGGTCATATATTCTCTTTCCTGTGCATTAGTAATTAGCTCTTTCATTAAGGAAGTCCCAATTCCATTTTTTCTATATTCCTTATCAACGTAGATCGAATGTTCAACTGAATATTTATAAGCTGGCCATGCCCTAAATGGACCGAATGTCGCAAATCCTACTACTTTATTATCTAGTTCGTATACTAAAATTGGATACCCTTCAGCCTTTTTTTGTTCATACCAATCTATTCTATTTTTAAGGGTTACAGGTTTATACGCATATACAGCTGTTGTATAAAGTATCGCATCATTATAAATATCTAAAATAGATGTTAAATCTTTTTTCGTTGCTTCCCTTATCATTGTTTTCTTCCTTTCATAATGATCTTTCTCTGTACCTTTCTTTCAACTGATCTACCTATTAATAATACAAACTTATTTTTACAACCGAATTCTAGATTTTCGAAAACCATCAATTACATTTAGTACCGCAGATAATATGAAGATAATTACCCCTCCACCAATTAGCCACGTTTTAAATTCATTAACAGAGACGGTAAATACATTCGCCACATACGTAGTGAAATCTTCGTTTAACAAATTCGGGTTTATGACTATTACAATGAATGCTATAGTTGCAGCTAACTGTAGCATTGCATTTCCAATTGCCAATCTCTTCGTCCATTGTCCCTGTATTAACTTATAAAGGGATATACCTATTTCGAAAACAATCATAATCACAACGATTGGCCAGTACTGAAGTAAAACATCTTGATTGAAAGTTGGCGCGACAAACTTCAGTCCATTTTCAGCACTTTCATATACCCCTACAAGATGATTCGCATAAAAATAAAGCGTTGCCCATATTGCCGTCCACATTAAGCCTCCAAATACTTCAAACTTTGAAATCTTCTTTTTCTTTGGGATATAAGGGGTATTTTTCAAATCATCCGGAGTCCATTTTTTGAAACTTGTTGTTAATGGTTGTGGATCTTTTACATTATCAGTTCTCTCTAAAATAAAAAACACAAGTGTCAACCAGAAAAATACATGGAGGCCTACTTCGAATATTTCCCCGATGCCTTCACCTATCAATTTTAAAATAACATTTAATACCGCCTGATCACCACTATAGCCTATAAAATTTTCTGCAGCCATTGAAATGAGTGCAATAACAGCTGCAATCGGTATGATCATTTTTAATAATGTCGTGTACACATCAAAATAACGTGGTCCAATTAAATGCATCGGTCTATCCATGTACCCGTTAGCCAATGAGACTGGACTCCCCAATTTTGCAAGAACACTTTTTACATCGTCTTCATTATAATCATCGGGTAACATATCCTCGATTGTCGAACGTAACTCAAGTACAATATCATCACGGTTTTTCTCAGGTATTCTCTTCGCAACTTCCTGAATGTAAACCTCAATTAAATTCATTCTCGTCCTCCTCCTTTAATAAGCTATAAAGTTCTTTTGAATCCTTTATCCATTCTTTTTTCAATTGCAAAAAAATCTCTAATCCATATTCACTTAAAACATAATACTTACGAGGTCTACTCTCCGTTTTATCCCAACTACTCGTCACTAGTTCCTGCTTTTCTAATCGGCGAAGTAGTGGATATAAAGTACTTTGATCAATTGTGATCCCTGATTGCTCCAATAATTGGACAAGTGAATATCCATACTGCGGTGTTCTTAATTGGCTTAAAACCGCTAATGTCAATGTCCCTCTTCTTAACTCAGTAATTAACGAATTTAATAAAGTATCCATTCACCCACCTCATTTTTATTACTATATGTCATACAGTATATGTTTTATACTATGTATCGTACAGTATCTGTGTGACACAAAATAATGATTTTCACCAAAAAATAGATAATAAAAAGCACAAACTGTATGTTTTGTGCTTTTCTAGCAAACTTAAATACCAATAATACTTTCAACTATGTACCTCGGGTAATATAAATTCTCCTTTTTCTTTAAGGAATGGGACAACATCTACAATCGACTCAACATTGATTACTCCATATACATGCGGATATTCTTGACCGTTAGAAGCAAGTTCAAATTTTATTTCTGCTTTTACTAGGGATGGATTCATTGTAATTAATAAAATATCTTCTTCATGATTAAAATATTTTTGAGCAACTTTTAAAGCTTGGTCTAATAATGAACAATGAATAAATCCCTCTTCTTTAAGCGACGCTTCATTAATTTCTCCAGTTGTTTTTGCGATTTCCCAATTTCTTTTTGTTATTACTTTTGTAATCATTATTATTTTCTCCCTTATGCCTTTATATAGAAAAACAAGAGATTTTTCAGTTCATTACTAGAAAAACCTCTTGATTGCTTATTTTTTATACTTTTTATCCCTTAATTAAAGGCGACGCTTCCCCACTATAGAAAATCCATAAATCATGAAGCGATCTCGTACATCCAACATACAATAATTTCGCATCGTGTTTTGTATTTTTATAATGTTCTTCATCAACATCAATTAGAAGCACAGCGTCAAATTCTAAACCTTTCGCTAAATAGACAGGTACTACTGAAATACCACCTTCATATTTACTTTGATTTGCTTCAATCACGTTAACAGTTAATCCTGCGTTTGTTAATTTCTCATACATATCGCGGCATTCATCGTCTGTTCTTCCTATTACCGCAATTGTTTTCACATCTTCATTTTGTAGATGTTTTAATGTCTTCACAATTTCAGTGAATTGATCTTCTGCATGGATCACTTTCACGTCTTCACCGCTACGGAAAACTGGCGTTGCAAGTCCTACTGGAATCTCTGCATTTTTAATTACTTCATTAGCGAATTCAATAATTTCTTTTGTAGAACGATAACTTCTCGTCAGTTCATAATAACCTGTTTCTTGGAATACTTCCTTAAAAGCACTCCAGTCTTCAATTCCTTGATAATCATAAATCGCTTGAGATAAATCACCTAATATGGTGAAAGAATTACCTAGTGTAATTTCTTTTAATACATAAACTTGGAATGGTGAAAAATCCTGCGCTTCATCAATAACGACGTGATGAAACTTCTGTCCGATTTCAATTCCATTTATACGATGATGTATGTAAATTAAAGCTGGTAAATCTTCTACATATACTTCTTTTTTACGGCAATTCTTTTCTGTTTCTTGAACAAGTTCTTCAGGTAATACTTCGAGTATTTCTTTACTCTTCATCATCGAACTATATAGTGAAAGCGGGCTCATTTTCGGCCAAAAATTCATATATGTGTTCAATCTCTTTGTCGCTTCTTTTTTTAGTAACTTTTTCTCGTTTGTTTCTCCAAACTTTTTAAGTTCAATTTCAATCCAGCGCTTCATTCGGCCGACTAAACGTTCTCTTCTTTTCTTTAATGGATAATTTTTATATTCAACTTGCATCCATTTTTTAACGTCTTCCACTGGAATAACTGCTTTATCCCATGCTTCAAAATCTTTTGTCGGCATTAAATCTTTTTCAAATTGAGCCATTCTTTCTTCAATAAACGACTTGAATTCCAACGTACCCTTAAATTTACCAAGCATAACCTTGTTTTCATCTCGATTAATTGAAAAGGCTTCTTTCAATTTTTCTTCTGTCTGCTTCAGTTTCACCGAATCATCTAACGTACGTAATGCCCAATCCGGAAACGTTGTTTGACTAATATTACCTACCCCTAGTTCAGGAAGTACACTCGAAATATAGTCTAAAAACAAACTGTTTGGAGCGAATACAATCATTCTCTCTGCTTCTAGTTGTTCACGATATTCATAAATTAAAAAAGCAAGGCGATGTAAAGCGATCGTTGTTTTTCCGCTCCCTGCAACCCCTTGAATTAATAATGGTAGGTTTCTTTCCGCACGAATAATATCATTTTGCTCCGATTGTATAGTCGAAACGATATCTTTCAATTTATTGTCTTTATTCTCACCTAATCGATATAGAAGAAAATCATCAGCATGCGAGACATCTTCATTTCCTTTTACATATGTATCAACAACACGTTCTAGTTCTCTCTTTCGAATGGAAATGTTGCGTTTTAAATAAACATCGCCTTCTACTAATCCGTCTGGTGAATGATAAAATGCTAATTCTTCTCCACCGGTAAATGAATAAAACATACTTGCAACAGGTGCTCGCCAATCAATTACAATTGGCTTCATCGTGTCTTTATCTGAAACACCTACTTTACCGATGTATATCGGCATAACTTCTTCTTTTCCATCCTCCTGAAAGTCTAATCTTCCAAAGTACGGTTCTTGTACACCAATACGTAAGTTTTGTCTATTAGACTCCCTCATACTTTCAAGAATTTGCTCTTTAAAATCTTCTCCATAATAAACCGGGATTTTTTCAAGCTGTTCTAATTGATCATCCATTGTACATAAAGTGTCTTTCATTTTTTGTAACTCTTCGTCAAAAATGTTGTTCATTTGATGATTCCCTCCTGTCCGTTCCAATTTTTTCAGTCGAGATACAATTGTATTAAAAATCCATTCATAAAGTCAATAGTTTAATTGAGAATTTTCCGAAATAAAGAAAAACACAAAAAACATGCCTCTTTATCTAAGATTTTAAAGTATCCTTAATACAAAATTTTCTCTCTCTTTATTTTCTTCACTTCATAGATTGCTTACAAAAAATCTAGATGGTACTGTATTTGAAAATAATCATTCTAGTTATCCGAATCATTCCACTGACGACTTATTTCTAGGCCATAATCCATATCGTAAACTTCTTTTATAGCTTTAACTTTTTCCAGACTTTCATCACTAAACACAGGTTTATTTTCAAAAGAATGTAGAACGATTCTTTCAAGAAGAACGCCTAGCGAAATATCATGATATTCTGCCATCGCTTTCAAAACTTTTACCATTCTTTTTTCCATCCTAATACCAGTTTGCACACGTTCAACTTTAATTTTTGTATTTTTTTCATTTATTTGTTCATTATTTTGTTTCATAATTTCACATCCTTAACGTAAAAAACGATATTTTGTTACCACGATAACAATGTATCATTATAACACTGGTGCATATTTTGTCAATTGTGTCATTTTATTATTGATTAAACATAATTGATTCTCGCCCTATTACTATTATCAAGATAATGTAAAATCGTATCCATATAGCGAAAAAACGCTATTCTTTTTATAGAAATATACAAAAAGGATGGCGTTTTTAATATGAATTTATCGATTTTTAATGAACTAGTATTAGTTTCTAAAGAATTACAATGATATATGCCGCCTAATACTTTGGAGTGGTTAGTTAGAAAGATCTGATTCGATTAACAAACAAGTGAATATAGTTCACAAGAACTAGTAGACCTATGTGTTTGGTTAAGCCAAAACATAGCTCATACTTTATTAACTCAACTTTTCAGTCGATTAGAAGCTAACACAGATATTTCTATGAGTACAGAAGCACTCAACCAAAAATGTATACCAATTATTTTCGTTGTATTTGTTTATTAGATTATACAAATTTGAAATTCCCCTCACATAAACTTAGCTTAATGTGTATGAGGGATAAGCCCTTCCTTTTCTTTATTTCTTTATTTCTTTATTTCTTTATTTCTTTATTTCTTTATTTCTTTTTTACTTTTATACGATACGATAAGCACTTATGTAAAGAAGCTTGCTCTTTATATCGCGATTTCTCAAAATCAAATGCGCCGCCTGGGAAAATTGCTACAATATTTAAATTTGCTTTATCACATAGATTGCTAATCTCTTCCACTGTATAGCAACGTAAAGACTGTGTCACAATATCATTTGGATAATTAGGATTCCACCAATGATCTAGCATTCTTTCATTTATACTGTCATACTCATACTTTCGCATCGCTGAACCAAGTGGCATTTCTCTCCCATTCACTGCTTTCCAATACAACGGTTGATAAATATCAATTAATGCACAACCATCATCTTTCATCCATTTTTTAATCCTGTTTAATAGAAACATTTGTTCTTCATCTGTTCCTACACCAAAACCGTCTAAATAGCTGACTACATCAAATTCTTCTTGAATATCAATTTGATAAAAATCACCATGATGAATCGTAATATCTTTGCTAGAATGCCCCTTTGCAAATTCAACTAATTCTGATACAAGTTCTACAGTCGTCATTGTTACGCTTAACTTTGACATCGCTCTAGCAAATCCACCATTTCCTGCACCGAGTTCTAACATCGTTTGAAATGGATGACCAACTTGTTCTTGTACTTCTATAGCAACCTGCTCTAGCCAGCTTTCTGTATTTATATCATAATTTAGTAATTCAAATTGTTTTTTGTAAAATTCCTTCACATTTAATTCGTTCATTTTAAAAATCCCCCTTATTTATTACCTATATTTATATATTATCAAAATAAACGGAATATTCAAAGGACATCCAGTCTTTATTCACAATTTTTCCCATTCGATAAATTTTGATGCGCCCTCCTCTTTATTTTGCGCACCCATAAAACAGTAAACCTTTATATAGAGATTTTAAATACTATCATGTGTGAAACAAAAAACATCCAAAACTATCACTATATGTTGGAAGAAATTAGAGGTCACTCTGTCTATACCGAAGGTCACATGAAAATTAAAGATGTAATTATGGGAATGGAAGAAGCTTATAAAAAGTTTGAAGAAGATTCATTAAAAAATACTTAAGTAATTACAACCAAAACTATAGTAAAAAGCAGATAGCGAATCATTCTACTATCTGCTTTCACATTATTTTATAGCTGCTTTCATTTTCCTTTTTGATACTTCACCCAATCACCAGAAATGATAACCTTCTTCAACATTTCTTTATCTTGAGCAACATACACATATACATGTACTTCTCTATCCGCAAAATATACTGATTGTGTAAGCCGGTCATATAGATCAGTCTCTGCATTACCAGTATATTCTTCGAGTTCATCTAATTTTTGCAGCACATCATCATTTACTTCATAAATTTCCCCATATACTTTTTCCTCGCTTGAACAAATCATTGCTGGATACCCTTCTCCAGTATCAAATAATTTGCCATACGTCCATGCTCCGTCTGCGATACATGTTGCACCTTGCATATAATGAGCATTCGTTTGCTCTTTTCTTAACGTACCATAAACGAAAACGTGATGCATATATCCTTATCCCCTTTATATGTCTCTACTTCCTCATTTGTAAATAAGCGCGAATCATAAAGTAACTCACTTCATCTGGAAGTTGTTCTTTAATTGATTTCAAACCACCTTCTGCATGTTGCACGGCATTTTCAATGAGAGATTCATACTCTGCTGGAACGAAGCTTTTCCAGTCTACTTCCATACCATCTTCATAGCAACGAATTAAATGATTTTCGATTGTTTGTCTTGATAAATCACGCTTTTTCGCAATCTCACCTAGATTAATGCCTTGTTTATACATTTCATACGTTTCTAAATGAGAATTTGCTGATGCTTTCCCTGACTTTTTACGCTCTGAAACAACTTCCGTCTTAATTGTTTCAGCATAGTTTGGATTTTCTTCAATAAAGTGCTGAACTGCTTGTAAGAAGTGAGAACCGTACTTCACAAGTTTGTGTTCTCCAATTCCTTTTACAGTTAAGAGTTCAGAGTCACTTTGTGGCATTTTCACACACATATCTTTTAACGTTTGGTCAGAGAAAATAACGAACGGCGGTACACCTTCTCCTTGTGCAATTTCTTTACGCACTTCACGAAGTACTTCAAATAAAGGATGGTCTTGAACAATTTGTCTCGTTTCTACTCGTTCTTTGCGTAAAACGTTCTCTTTACCAAGTAATACTTCTTTCCCTTTTTCCGTTACTTTTAATGTCGGATACGTACCATGTTCAACTGCGATTAACTCCTCTGATATTAAAAACTCAATAAACTCACTAACTTCTTTTACACTACGGTTTGATAAAAGACCGTACGTAGGCAAAGTATGAAAATTGAATTCAATGACTTTCTTATTTTTCGATCCAGTTAATACTTGTGCAATCATTTGTTTTCCAAATCGTTGATTCGTCCTTATCATACAAGATAGTACCATTTGTGATTCTCTCGTCACATCGATACTTTCACGGTCGTCAGTACAATTACCACAGCGGCCACAATCTTCCTTCGGTTCTTCTCCAAAGTACTGTAAAATAAATGATTGTAAACATTGTTCTGTATGACAGTAATCAGTCATATTTTGGAGTTTTTCAAGCTCATTAGAAAAACGAGATTCTCCTGTTGATTGATCAATTAAAAAGCGTTGCACTTGCACATCTTGTGAAGAATATAACAAAATACATTCACTATCTAATCCATCACGACCAGCACGTCCCGCTTCTTGATAGTAACTTTCCATATTTTTCGGAAGTTGATAGTGAATAACGTAACGAATATTCGATTTATCAATCCCCATACCGAATGCAGATGTTGCTACCATAACACTGACTTCATCTCGTAAAAAGAGTTCTTGCTGTTCATTTCGATCGTGATCGCTCATACCAGCATGATATTTCGATACCGAAACTCCTGTTTTCCCTAAATCTTCATATAATTGATCGACTACTTTTCTTGTAGCTGCATATATAATCCCAGATTCCTTCTGATTTTGACGAATATAATCTGCTAAATATGCATTACGATCCTGTCCTTTAATTACCGAAAACGATAAGTTCTCGCGCTCAAACGTTGTCATAATTGTATTTTCTTGATTAATTTCAAGCGTGCTACAAATATCATCACGTACTTGTGGTGTTGCTGTGGCGGTTAACGCTAAAACTAGCGGTTTTTCCGGAAGATAATCTAATATACGATGTATATGTAAGTAACTCGGGCGGAAATCATGTCCCCACTGTGAAATACAGTGTGCTTCATCAATCGCAATCATCGGGATTTTCATGTCCATAAGTTGGTCAACAAACTCCATAGAATCAAGACGCTCAGGCGCCACGTAAAGCAACTTGTAATGTCCTTGTTTCGCCAATTGGATTCGTTGATTTGCTTCTGTAATAGAAATAGAACTATTAATATATGTAGCGGAAATACCGTTTTGTATTAATGTATCTACTTGATCTTTCATAAGTGAAATCAAAGGTGATATAACTAATGTTGTTCCTTCGAATACTAATGCGGGAATTTGATAACAAATTGACTTACCACCGCCCGTAGGCATAATACAAACCGTATCTTTCCCATCTAATACATTTTTAATTGTTTCATCTTGTCCTCTTCGAAATGACGAATAACCGAAATAAGACGCTAAAAGTTCTTGAGCTTTTGTAAACAAAAAAGAGTCACCTGCTTTTCTATATCTTTCATCTATTCCTATTATATCATCACTTATGCGTCATGAAAGTGATGAATGAAAGAGTTATATATAATCTCTCATCAAACTGATTCTCGCAAAACACAAATCTAGTACACAAGGAGAAAGAATTTCAATATAAATATTCATTTTATTTCCCTTCCTAGAATACTACTAATCGTATACATATGAATTTGAGGAGGTTAAAATATGAAACGTCGTTACAATAGCTCTATCCAGCCTAAAGCGTCAAATAAACAACTCCAATTCTCTAATAATGATGCGTGGAAATATGAATCATTTTATAAGTATCAGCCTTTATTTTCTTATAGAAAGCTATTTAATTTCCTTTCTCAACTTTTTAGGCGTTAATACATGTGCCAAAAATAAATCATTCACACTAATTTTCTCAATATAAAACGTATAGACTTACTACAATACAGTTGTTACCATATTTAATAATCTGTTGGATAAACCCCTTATGTTGACCTGCTTAAATTAGCAGGTCTTTTTTATGATTGCATATTCCAATGTATCCTAATCTGGATTACAGGTCTTTTCTCCATTTTAGGACCCTATTCCACTCACTACAAATGACTATTATCAAAAAAAGCAAACTACAAATCAGTTACATTCATTTAAGCAATTCATTTTTTCTCAATACACAAGGTGAATTTCATTTGTTACTATGAAAGTACTCCAGATGAGTTTTTGCTCATCAACATTATCTAGTTAAAGGGATCTGCCGCGGGAAGCAGATCCCTTTGACTTTATTAAAAAGTACCCTTCCCATTTGGACACATTTACCAGGTTTTTTTGAGAGAATTTTATGTTAACATTACGGAGTCGAGTCCGACATCTCGGCAATACCCTTTTGAGGCCCCGCAATTTCCCTTGCAGGGCCTCTTTTATGTTAAACTTCATTTAATTCATATATCTCGTAATCAAGTTTTCGATCTTCACCATTCTCTTCAATCCACTTCTTTTTCAATTCTCAAAAAAATCCTTGGACACGTAACTTAAAAATAACTTTTATCATACTGTGATGTATACATGTTCAAAGGAGTGTAACTATTTATGTATACTTATTGGCAATCATATTACTCCCCCACTCATAACCCTTATGGGAACTTTGATTTATTAACACGAAATTACCGAATTAGTAAAAACGAGAACTTTTTAAAAGGTTATATGCGTTCTTTATGGGAACAACATGTCGCTTGGACGAGATTAGCTATTATAAGTATCATCTTTAACTTACCAGATGTAGATGCTACTGTTGGACGTCTTCTACAAAACGCAACACATATGGGACTATCTCTTGAACCGTTCTATGGTGAAAATGCAGTTAAAAAATATAGTGCATTAATTAAAGACCACTTAGTTATCGCTGCTGACCTTGTTAAAGCCGCAAAAGCAGGCGATCAAAATGCCGCTTCATCTATAGAGAAAAAATGGTATGCAAACGCAGATGAAATTACTGATTTTCTTCACAGTATTAACCCGTATATAGATAAGGAAGACTTTAGAAAGATGTTTTATGAGCATCTAGCACTAACAAAAGCTGAAGCACTCGCCATTTTAAATAAAGATTATGCTTCAGGCGTAAAACTGTACGATAAAATTGAAAAAGAAGCATTGGAAATGGCTGATACTATAACGGATGCAATCGTAAAACAATTTCCTCAAGTATTTCAATAAAAACAAGCCGATTTCTCTTCAAATCGGCTTGTTAAATTTTCTATCTATATGATATTTACACCTCACCTCTTTACATTTGGCTTATATCGATATATTTTATTAATAGCCATTTTTATAGGAGGAAATAGTTTGATTAACGCCATTGGTCTCGTTTTTATCCTTACTAATAAATACGAGAAAAAGAAAAAAGTTTATCTAAATGAGAAATTTGCACTAATAGACATAATTGATTCTAAAGAGGTATATGATGATGAAGGTAATTCATTAGTAGAACTAACTTGTAAATACAGTATTTACTTAGATGAAAAATACTATTGTAAATCTCTCGATGATTATACTGGACAAGTATTCCCTTTCTTAAGTGCAAAAATAGGAAAAGGTCTCCTTAGAAATTTAAATTATTATTTTTCTTACATTGATGTATATGATAAAAAACCACCTGTTAAAGAAATAAGACCTCTTATGAAACATGTAACTAACAGATAGCAGAAAGTATTCAAAAAGAAAGCACCTAACTTCAGATGCTTTCTTTTTTTGAATCACTAACTCGCTAACTTTCATCGCCTTCTAAATATATGTACCCAAGCATACTTTAAAATAAAAACATTGGAGGATTAGGCTGAATGAAATATTCAGAATCAATCGTAAGTAAACGGCTTCGAAGACTTAGAACAGTTGGTGTAATTTTTATACTATTTTTAATCGCGTGGCTTGGATATACAAAATTTCTTTATGGAAATGGTTTTCTTTTAGAAAAGAAAGATTCAGTTGAAGCAATGAATACTAGTGCTACTGGAGAAATAGAAAAGAATTTCCATGTAAACTTACAAGGCTTTCGCAAAACGAACCTTGATACACTTATAGAGGCTAGTAAAACCGATCTGAGCGAACTATCCTTAATTGAGCTTATCAATACATCTTGTTCTCAAGATTGCATAAGTGAACCTTCAACTTACGTTAAATCAGACCACGGATATATCTTTTATAAGGAATCTAACGGTACTAATGTAGCTTTAAAAATTAAAAAACAAGCTACATGGGAAATTGAAAAAAAATCTGTTCAAAATGGAATTTAAAAGATTCATACACAAAAAAGAGTACTTACTTCAAAGTACTCTTTCAAAAAAAATTACCACTCTATTTTATATGTATCAATGTGGTGTAATTTGAATCTATAGTACTAATTCATCCCTATACTTCCTGCTGCGCTTCCACAGCCCCCTTCAACCTCTGTAACATATACCCAATCCCTCTACATCCTTCTAACGGATATGTAATGATTTCTTCTGGATATAACTTCGTCACTACTTTTTTATGCTTCTTCCCCGCAAGTAAGACAATTTCATCAAACTGAAGTAAATCTTTTTCAACCATCTGTTTTTGTAATTGTTCTAAACTAATAATCTCAATACTCTTTGAATCAAAAGCGAGATTATAGTTTTCCTGTACAATATCATTTGGCCTTAAAAATCCATGCTTTGCTGATAATATAACCCAGTTCTCAAAAAACTCCGTTGCGTACGCCTGACATGCTTTTCCGAATGGACTAATATATACATCTTTTGCCTCTGTCGGGCCGTAATCTGGGTACTTGTCCCAAATTTTCTTTTTTCCACACGGAATAATGCATAATCTTTTCATCGTTATTTCTTACCTCACTTCTAACTTTTTAAATTTAAAAATAGAGAATTCTCCACTTCTTCATACTCAGCTTCTATGTCTCCAATTCCCACAACGTTCCAACTATTATTTTTTTCTACCGGTTTTTCATTCATAACGATATGAACTTGTTTCATATTTTTATAATCTTCTTCAAAAGATGCTAATACAGGCTGATTTAGCATATATGTTTTATTATGTATACTTACACTTAAAAAGGTTTTATGTAATACTTTATTTCCATTTAAATTTACGTTCATTGGATTAAACATATTTAATTTTATATCCCCTATAATATACAGGTGATATCCTTTTTTCTCATTGAATTCTTTAAAGTCCTTGTCTCTTTCGTTTTGAACCAAATGAATCAATTGCTTTGTTTCATTACTTATTATAATTTCATTGTTTAAACTCAAATCCACATTTATATTTGTTTCAAAAAAGTATATAGTGATTTATCACTATTAAAGAAGCTCGTTTCCCACTCAGGAAGGATTTCATCTAATAATAAACATAAAAGCATTCCGGAGCTATAGCAACTCTTCCTTATGTTATAATTAGCTTCATATGCATCTAAAATTAATCTACTATATTTTCGTAATGTTTCGCTCTCATCATTTTTACAAACTGTATTGTAAGCATTCATTTCAACATACAAAGCTGGCCCTTCTATACTTTCAACCATACACTCGTATGTTATAAACGCTTCTTCCATAAAATTAGCCCTTTGCTCTCTTAGTTCAATAAATTTCTTAATATAGTTATTCTTCTCAGCTTGTGACTTACAATGAACAGCATCATATAAACAAATTCGTTCTTTATTACGTAATTCAATATTTTCTTCTAATATAGGATATTGGAATCCTAGAGATTCATTTGGAAATCTACTTTCTTCATTCAAATATTGATAACAATGAAAAAGCTCATGCACCACAATCGCAAGTAAACTTTCATAATCACTATACCTATTCATATTGACGATGGCAGTTGGATAATCTTTGAATATGATAAATGTATCCCCTTGAAATTGTTCATTCCAATTTAAAACGGTATACCCATCATCATCCTCTGTCAAAAATAATGGATGCTGAAATACATACACATGCTCATCATCATATAGTGCAAAAGCAGCCCTCTTAAAATCAGGCCATAGCTCATACAATAAATCCATATTTATATCTTACTTCATTCTATTTAATATATTGTCCATTATACAAATCGCCCCTTTATCATTCTACATATATCTCTTCTAACCTATTTCTAAATAACCTTTTCATTTACATAATTACCAAAAAATACATTTGTTGTACTTAGTCTCTCAAATGCAAACCTATCATGTATTATATAAATATAGACATAATATTAAGTATTAAAAGGAGGTGAACGACTATGAAAAATATACTCCCAGCACTATTACTCTATATTATTGTTTGTATTATCGCAGTTATCATTCCAGCATCTGACGGCTATAATTCTGTAGGATGGAAATTATTTGTCGGGCAAGCGTACGCAATACCTATTTTCATTATTGCTGCTATTATTACATTTTATATAAATAAGAAACGATCTTATGAATAAAGAGTAAAGAGGATAGCGAATGCTATCCTTATTTTAATTCGCTTATAAACTTCAATACAGCTCCAGCAGTACTTTGTACCATTTCTTGCGAAAAATCAAATGTAATACCTGTATTTCCATAAATCTCCTGTATGGCAACATTCCAATCCGCACTCGCTCCCTCTTTAAAAAAAGTAATCGCTTTTTCTTGATCCTCACGATATATTTGAAATAATTGTAGTGCTCCTAATTGTGCGATTGCATATTCAATTTTGTAAAAAGGAAACTGAACATAATGGAAAGATTCTATCCAGCTCGTACTAAGTTCTTCCTCAACACCTGTAATATTAACTGATGAATACTTATACCTTTTACATAATTCAAGATATTTCTCATCGCGTTCTGCTGGCGAATGGTTCGGATTAGTATAGAGCCAGTGTTGAAATAGGTCACCTGAAACTGGCGTAATTAATAAAGACAAAGCTCGATGCAGTTGTTCTTGTTGTGCTTTCTTATATTCATTCTCTTCCTTATAAAAAATATCAAGCTTATCCATTAGTAATAGCTCGAGACTATGAGAATACAGCTCGGCTACTTCTTCACGAAGATAGTTTTCTTGCATACTACTTTCATTGTTAAACTGTTTATAGAAATGAAGCGCATGACCCACTTCATGTATGAGTGCATTAATTGCGTTAAATGACGGGCTAAAATTAGAATAAACAAAAACATCTTTACTATGAGGGAAAGTAAAACAAGCAGCTCCCGGCGCCTTATTTTCCCGTTCTTCTACGTCAATTAATCCTGATTTCCTTATATGAATAAATTCCTCATGAAAATATGAATCCGTCTTTCGTAACATCTCTTCAACCCCATCCAATAAATCATTGGAATTTTGAAATGAAACTTTCCGCAATGTACAAGGAGCAAGATCCCACGGACGATACGCTTTTACACCAAGATCCCTTTTAAAAAGATTGCCTAATCGTTTCCATACGGGTACAACAAGCTTCTCTATAGATTCATGAAGCACATAACAGTCTTCAATACTATATTCTCTGTTTTTTAGCTTAAAAATATATTCGCTATAATTGTTAAACCCTGCATTTAGGGATATTTGATTCCGTAATTGTACAAGTTCATTCATAATACAATCTATTTCTGGTTTTACTACACTTCTTGCTTCACATAAAGCATGCCATGCCTTTTCACGAATGTTTCTATTTGGGTTATCTAACTTTGCTTTAACGTATGCGTACGTCCTTATTTCGTTATCCCAATTGATTGTTATGTTAGACATTATTTCTCTATACTTCGTTATAAGCCCCTCTTCCTTAACGGCAAGAGAAATATTCTTTTCATTAAATATTTCGCTCTTCACCAATCTTATTTTTTTCATATATCCGTATTTTCGTTCATCTAATAATTTCGAAAACGGACAATCAATAAATTTCTGATCAAATTTTGCATTATATTTTTTAAAAAGTGGTTGAATCGCATTTTGATTATACTTATGTAAATCACGCATAGCACTATCTTTTGTATCTCTATACACAGCAATTAAATGACTCGTTAACACCTCTTCTACTTCAGCAGTTAAACGCTGTTCCTTCATTAGCCATTCCTCTAATTCAGCAACAGAAGAAATATTTTGATTTAAAAGTGATCGAAATTTGTTTTCCAACGTTTCCAAGTCATAGCATTTCCTATTTTCATCCCATTTTAACGTCTTTGAGCCATTAAACATACGCAAGCCTCCTTGTTAAAAATTCTAATTTTCTGTCATTTAAAAAGAGAAAAAAAGGACAAGCAGCCAATCTGACTACTTGTCCTTCCTGTTTATCCGTACTCAATAATATTAAGCTTAGAATGCTTCTGTTAGTACTGGTACGATTTGTTTTTTACGAGATACAACACCTTTTAAAGTAGCTGTGTTGTTTTCTAATGTTACGTTGTATGCTTTCTCAACAACGTTTGCTGCTTTACCGATCGCAAGACCGACAGAGTCGTTAGTTAAGATGTCAGTTACAACGAATAAGAATAGGTCTAAACCTTTTTCTTCTACTACTGCAGAGATAACTTTTTCAAGTTCCGCTTGGTGTACAAGAACGTCGTTTGTGTCAACAGCGTTTACTTGTGCGATTTCAACTTTCGCGTTACCCATTTGGAATTCTTTAGCATCAAGGGAGATTAATTGCTCCATTGTTTTTCCGCTTAAATCAGCACCAGCTTTTAACATTTCTAATCCGTAGCTATCTGCGTCAACACCAGCGATTTCCGCTAGTTCACGAGCAGCTGCAACGTCTTGTTCTGTGCAAGTTGGAGATTTGAATAGTAAAGAATCTGAAATGATTGCAGATAACATTAAACCTGCAACTTCTTTACGAATTGCAACGCCATTTTCTTTGTACATTTTGTTTAAGATTGTAGCTGTACAACCAACTGGCTCACAACGGTAGTATATAGGATCGCTTGTTTCAAAGTTAGCAATACGGTGATGGTCAATAACTTCTAACACTCGAACAGATTCGATATCGTTAGCACTTTGTTGACGCTCGTTATGGTCAACTAAAATAACATTGTCCACTTCGTTTGCTACTGTCTCAACAAAACGCGGTCCTTCTACTTTAAAATAGTCTAACGCAAATTGAGTTTCACCGCTGATTTCGCCTAAACGTACAGGCTCAGCATTCATTCCTAATTCTTTTTTCAATTCTGCATAAGCAATTGCAGAACAAATTGCATCTGTATCTGGGTTTTTATGCCCGAAAACTAGTACTTTTTCCATGATTTCCACCTCTTCATGAAAAGGATATCTTAAAGAAGCAAATATGACAATATTTTAGACACATTTTTTTATAAATAATTGCACTTTCTTCTATATTTTACATCGTTTTCACAAAAAAAGATCATCTAAGATGATTTAGATGATCAAAGGCTATCTTTTCTTAAAATAATGTAGGAACTTGCACTACATTGTTAAATGCTAAATTTGCAGCTAAACCATTATTTACAAGGTTCACATCAATAACTTGATAAAATGCATTTCCTGTGTCTGCAATTTCCCAAACCGCTAAAATAAGATGATATCCACTTCGATCAGTAGGTACATTCGCCTCAAGGGTTACTGTTGTTTCTGGTCTAACTCCACCATCATTTTTCACATAGAAAGGTACTAAATCATTTTATAATAAATTACCGTTGCATCTAACTCACCATTCGGAGAAATTGCATACCCCGGTATTTTACCCGATTCTTGATAGTCTAATGACTTGTACAATCTATTGGAAGGATCTCCTTCTCTAGTATCTAATACTAAAAGAGACCTGTTTTCTTGTTTTGCTCTCTCTTCTGCTTTTTGCATAAGTGAACGTCCAATACCATTACGTCTATAGTTTGAATGAGTCATTAACTTGCAAATCTCGGCTCTATGGATCCCGTTAGGCTTTGTAACTAAGTGTAATTGAATACTACCTGCCACTTCATTGTTTACTTTAGCAACATACAATATCACTTCTGGTGCTAAAACAGTTTGCCAATAATTTGTTGCTTCTTTTTGTTCAAGTGTAGGTAAAAAACCAATTGATGCTCCATCATCTACTACAGTTTTCAAAAGTTCAGAAAGCTCTTCAATATCTTCATCAAGTCGTTTAATCTCTTCTATTACTAAACTTTGCATTCCTTTTCCCCCTTTTGTTTAATCAATATATACTTGTATATTATCACTAATTAAACTAGAAAAATTTAACAATTTTAATCATTATTAAAAATACTATAGTAATAAGAAGATATATAATCTCTACTTTTTGGGCTTGAATAATTATTTATAGTATCGAAGAAACACCTTGTTTGACTTATTAAGCAATGACAAAGGTTGTATTAAGGCATTTGAAAGAATAGCTTCTGTGGTTTAAAGTCTTGTATAGCTAATAACACTGTATTTTATACATTTTTAATCTTCAATTTTAGGGGCGCATTTAAATTTGGAATACGCGCTTTTGTTTTGGTGGAACAGCTTTTATAGAAGGAATAATTAAATACTAAGGTGAATTTATTTTAAGATATGATTTTTTAGAGAAAGGACGACATCATGAAATATATATTAAACAGGACATACGCAAGAGAATTACTCGAATGGGCATATGAACAAAACCCAGGTCCTTGGTTCAAACATTCAATTAATGTTGCCCATGCAACTGAAAAAATAATTGTAGAACTTATTAAAAATGGGTATGACCTAGATGCTGACATAGCATACAATGCTGCCCTCCTGCATGATATAGGAAGATACAAAGGTTTTACCAAATCTGTTATTCATTCCTATGATGGTTATATGTATATGAATGATTTAGGGTATACCGGAAACGCCATTATATGTGTGACGCATTCATTTCCTTGCAAAAATGAACATATAGATATCGCAGCGGAGTGGTGTCTTGTTCCCGATCATATGAAAATCCAGTTGGTTGACACACTGAATAAACATAGTGACTACGACTTATATAATAAAGTAATTACCCTCTGTGATGCTCTCGCTGACGCGGATGGCTTTACTACGCTTGAAAGAAGATTGGTTTCCGTTGGTTTACGTCATGGCACAACCTCTCATACCTCATTACATTGGAAAGGTTTCTATGCAATTAAGAAAGAATTAGAATCTTTAATCGGTAAGAGCATATACACACTTCTCTCTGATGTAGAGAAATCAATTTATGAAGATATAGAATATTGAAATAAACACCATCACTTCAGCACAAGAGCGAAATTATTGAAGAAAGAGTTCTCCCATCAATCAAAGAAATAAAAAAGCAGTTTAAGGAGTTGATATATATTTTAGAAAGAAGTGGAGAACGTGAAATACAAATTAATACTTGGCAAGAAAGCAGCCTTAATCTCCTTTTTAAAATAAACGCCCCAGAAATGATGGAATATCTAGGAGGACCTGAAACGAAAGAACAAATTTTAAAACGACATAAACGTTATCTTAAACTTGGTGATAGCGGGCAAATGTTTAGTATTACTCAATCTCCCGATTTTGTGGAGGTTGGTTCTATCGGGTATTGGAAAACTACTTGGAATGATGAAAGTGTATATGAAATTGGATGGAGCGTACTACCTCAATTTCAAGGAAAAGGAATAGCAACACTCGCAGTTAAACTAGCAATTGATGCAGCAATGAAAGAGAATAAATATAACTTTATACATGCTTTCCCTTCAATTCATAATCCTGCTTCAAATGCAGTTTGTCGTAAGCTTAACTTTACATTTATTTCTGATTGCGAATTTGAATACCCACCAGGTAAATTAATGCATTGTAACAATTGGCGGTTAAAAATAAATACAGATTGAAAATGATAAAATTTATATGTATGATTCTAAAAAACTCTTTCAAAAGTGGAGGGATTGCTTATTAGTAAGATGGGATTTGACTTAATAAATCATAAAGGTAACTTTGATTTTGGGTATGAAAATATAGCGGATATATCTAGGAGATGTAAGTTTTCTAACTGTTCGCATACAAATGAACCACAATGCGCGGTAAAAAAAGCTATCTCTAATGGAATTCTTTCTGAAGAAATATTTAATAATTATTATAGAGATTTAAACGAAGCACAATATGTTTCTAAGCAAAGAAATAAAACAAAAGCTATTGACTATATGAAACAATTGAAACTCTTTCAAAAAAATTAGGCTAAAATAAAAAGCTCTCCGTACAAGCTTATTTTAAGGAGAGCTTTCTTGCGTTTAATGACTTGGATTTATCAATTTCACCATGCACTCTTGCACTGAAATCAACTAAACCAATACTCCACACTTGCCCTACTAACCATTCTACTAACTTCTCCATCCAAATCCCCCTTATAATTCTTTTGAAAAAGCAATTTTATATATAAGAAAACGGACAACCTTTATCCAATCTACCAGTTGTCCGCATCTTTCAATATTCCATCATTCTTTTATATTTACCCAAACACTCTTCACTTCTGTATAATTATCAAGTGCATATGAACCTAATTCACGTCCAATACCAGATTGCTTATATCCACCAAATGGTGCAGCAGCATTTTCTAAGTTATAATCATTAATCCACACTGTTCCTGCCTTTAATTTATTGGCAACTTGATGTCCTGTTTTAATATTTTGTGTCCATACACCCGCTGCAAGTCCGTAAGACGAGCGATTCGCTCTTTCAATTACTTCTTCAGTCGAATCAAATGAGAGTACCACTACGACTGGTCCAAATATTTCTTCTTTGACGATTGTCATATCGTCTGTAACGTTCGTGAATACTGTTGGCTTGACGAAATAACCTTTTTCAAATGCACGTTCTCCACCAGCTGCAACAGTAGCGCCTTCAGCTATTCCTTGTTCAATGTAATTTAGCACACGCTCTTGTTGCTTTTTAGATACGAGCGGTCCCATTTCAGTTTCCTGTTCCATACCTGCTCCAAGCTTTACGTCATTTGCCATTTTTACAAGTTCATTTACTACTGTTTCATAATGTTTCCGATGAACAAACACGCGAGATCCTGCACTACAATTTTGACCATGATTATACATAATTCCTTGGAACGCACCGTTAATCGCTTCGTCTATATCAGCGTCTTCTAAAATGATATTTGGTGACTTACCACCAAGTTCTAACGTTACATGTTTAATTGTTTCTGCAGATTGACGCATAATATATTTCCCTGTAACTGTTGAACCTGTGAAAGCTACTTTATCAATATCATGATGGTTTACAATTGCAGCACCTGCTTCTTGACCGAAACCTGGTACAAAGTTTACAACACCGTTTGGAAAACCAGCTTCTTTAAAAAGCTTCGCTGTATATAGTAAAGATAAAGGTGTTTGCTCTGCCGGTTTTAATACAATCGTACAACCTGTCGCAAGTGCAGCACCCATTTTCCAAGAAGACATAACGAGTGGAAAATTCCACGGAATAATTTGGCCTACAACGCCAACAGGTTCATGGCGTGTGTAATTTAAGTAATCTTTTGAAATCGGAATCGTTTGCCCGATAATTTTTGTAGCCCAACCCGCATAATAACGGTAATTTTCTACTGTCGCTGCAATGTCATCTTCAAGTGCAACTTGATATGGTTTTCCATTATCCAATGCTTCTAGCTGTGCTAATTCTTCTCTATGCTCCTCAATTAAGTCTGCTAGTTTATATATAAGATGCGCTCTTTCAGCAGTAGTCATTTCTGTCCAAGGGCCTGATTCAAATGCGGATCTTGCCGCTTTTACTGCGATATCAATATCTTCTTCTTGCGCTTCACACACGACCGCAAGAACATCCTCTATCGCTGGATTGTAAGTTTCAAACGTCTTCCCACTAGTAGAAGGAACAAATTCGCCATTAATAAACATTTTAATTTCTTCATTTAAAAACGCTTTCACTTTTGGTTTCAGCTCAATGTTTGTCGTTAACATATATACTCTCCCCTTTATTTAAACAGCTGCATGGGCTGCAATTTCTGATAAAGTGAAACTTTAATCAGCGGGGGGGTTTTCCCCGCTGATTATTAGTTGAACCAATCGGGCTTTTACGGGCAGTCCGACTCCCACATAACTTTCTTGCATCTACCGCATTTTGAGGTGGGGGTCAAACTGCCCGTTTATGCGGGATAAAATCGTTTGAAGTTTTTGATCTTCTTCTACAGTTAAGCCTAGTCTCGGATAACGTGAAGGCCCCCCAGCTTGCCCGTGTAATTCCATTGAACGTTTAACGATTTGTACATATTTTCCTGATCCTTCAAGAAATTCACAAAGAGGTAAAATAGCATCATTTATCTCCCACGCTTTCTCTAACTCCCCATTTTGAAAATGCTCATACATTTTCGTAACGAGACCTGGAACGATATTTCCTGCTACTGAAACCCATCCCGTTGCACCAACTAAATAGGATTCCATAACTAAATCTTCAGATCCGCAGAAGACTTGAAAAGCACCTTCGCCTTGTCTTACTAAATCTCTCGCTTTTCGAATATCTCCGCTAGATTCTTTAATATGTGTAACATTTCCACACTCTTTTCCGATACGGAGCATTAGCTCTGTACTCATATCAACACCAGAAGTAAATGGGTTATTGTATAACATAATTGGTATATTCACAACGTTTGAGATTTCTTTAAAATGAAAATAGATTTCCTCTTCTTTCGGTTTACAATAGTAAGAGTTAATAATTAATGCACAATCCGCTCCGTGCGCTTCTGCATGTCTCGTATATTCAATAGTTTCTTTCGTCGTCTCGGCAGCAGTTCCAACAATTACTGGAATACGGCCATCAACTTCTTTCAATACTGTTTCTACCATCTTAAATCGCTCTTCTTTTGATAAACTAACAAATTCTCCCGTACTTCCATTAATAATAATTCCAGCTACTTTTTGCTCAATAAAGTAGTTTACGTTTTGTTTTACACCATCCCAATTAATCTCTTGAAACTCATCCATCGGCGTTATTAATACTGGAAATGCCCCTTTAATCTTTTGCATCTTTATCTCTCCCTTTAACATTTTATTTTAATAAGAAACCTGTCGGAAATGGATCTGTAGGGTCTAATATAAACGTCTGCATTCCTGTAATAAATCCTCTACTTTCAAAACGGAAAATGTATCCTAGTTCTTCTTTCTTCACTTTTTCCACTGTTATAAAGCTATTAAATATACTTTCGTTTTTAAAAGGTTTATCCGTTGTAAAATCATTTTTAAATAAAGCATTAACATAAGACACAATTGTAGAAACAAACCCCGGTGAACGCACAATAAAGTTATCCTCATGAAATGTAATCGTCTTTATATGATTTTCTTCTTTTGACGAAGGATCTACTAAAATAAGTCTTTTTATAATAGATTGTTTTTGAATAGCTTGAAGTGTAGCTTCTCCCCATTTTTTTAATTTAGAGATGTTTTCAATACAAATTTCTGGCGAATACGTATCCTTTTCTACAACTGCATATACTTTATCTGCTTGTATGAGAGAATAACGTATATTACCAATCTTCAAGTCTTTCTCAACCATATAACATAATTTGCTTTCAAACGAAACAGATATAACTTCATCATGCTCTACATAAGCGTTAACTGAAAATATGCCGGATAACGTTTCAATTTTGTATTGATTTGAATCTCTCTTTTTTAAATATCCGCTTTCTAGTAACATCGTTATTACCGCAACAATGCCGCCGTAATGAAGAGGAATGGATCCTTCATGATTAAAAAACAATACAGCTGCATCAACTTCATTATGAATAGAAGGTGCAACAATACATCCATTTAAACCGATAAAACCACGTGGTTCATTTAATAAAAGCTTCATTTCTTCTGCTAATTCGCCTGAAAATTGTTCATTTAGTTGCTCCAAACTGTAGTAGTATTTGCATGGTACGTCTTTAATTACACGAAATGCCTCGCCAGCTACGTGCACATCTACTGCTGTATACATTTTTTGAATGTTCATTTTACATCCTCCGTTTCATGTTCCATCGGCGGAATTAGCAAAAAGCCTTCTTTAAGTGGATCCTTTTCATTGTAAAAAAATCTATGCATCCCCATAAGCCAAGCTGAACCGGTAATCTTCGTTACTACAGCTTCAATATTTTCTACATATGTCGTATTTATGACACACCCTTTAAATAGAGAGCCCACAATACTCTCATGAACGAATTCTTCATTGATGTCGATTTTTTTATGAGCGTATAATACAGCTAATTTCGCTGATGTTCCTGTACCACATGGAGACCGATCAATTCCACCTGGTGGAACAACAACTGTATTTTTTACATGCGCACTTTCATGAGTAGGATCTGTATAAAATTCAACATGTGTTAATCCTCTTATAAACGAATATTGCGGATGAATAATTTCAAACTTCTCATTAATTGTATTTCTAATATAAATCGCCTTATCAATGATTGTAGATGCGTTTTCTGGTACTAACTCTAGTCCTACTGACTTCGCATCGATAATGGCATAAAAATTTCCTCCATACGCAATATCAGCCTCTACAGTTCCAATTCCATCGACGTGTACAGAAATATTTTTCAGTAAAAAAGCTGGTATGTTACAGAAGGAGACTTCTTTCGCCTTACCATTTTGAACAGTAATATCTACTTCAACTAAGCCAGCTGGTGTATCTAACTTTAAAGAAGTAACCGGTTCAACTACAGGAATTAAACCTGATTCAACTAAAGCTGTACATACACCGATTGTATCGTGACCACACATCGGTAAATATCCACCTGTCTCTATATATATAACGCCTATATCAGCTTCCGGATGACATGGATCTGTTAATAGTGCTCCTGACATTACATCATGACCACGCGGTTCATTCATTAACAATTTGCGAATCCAGTCATACTCCCTTTTCATATGTAACATCTTCTCTGCCATCGTCTCTCCTATTAACTTAGGAAGTCCGCTAATTAATGTCCTCGTTGGATTCCCGCCCGTATGTGTATCAATTGTCGTAAAGACTCTTTGTGATCTCATCCGTTTAACACCCTTTCTGTAAAACGACTCAAACGAAGTGGTTCAATAGGAATGATTGTTTCTTTTTCATTTAATAACTCTTCAATCACTTTCCCAGTAACTGCTGCAAGACTAATTCCATCACCTTCATGTCCTGCTGCAATAAAATAATTCGGAATATGTTCCACTCTTGAAATTATCGGCAAATGATCTTCTGTCCACGGGCGTAATCCAGCATATGAACGAATTACCATCATATCCGCCATTTTCGGATAAAAACGAATTGCTCTATTCGCAATACATTTAATTACCTCGTTATTAATTCTCGTATGAAACCCTACAAATTCTCTACTACTACCAATTAAAAAATTTTGGCTTTCTGTTGGCTCAAACACAAGAGCTACCCCGTATTTTTCAGTTAAAGCATCCACTTTTCGTTTTCCACCAAATTTAGAAATTAAATAACCAAATTCCATTACTTTACGAGAACCTACGTGCTGTTGTCTTGAAGCTACAATAATATGTCCCTTTCTCGGTTCAATTGGGATATTCACATCTAACATCTGTCCGATTTTAGGAGCCCAAACACCGGCTGCGTTCACAACTTGCTTCGCGGTAAACGTCCCATTTGTCGTTTCTACAATAAAGGATCCGTCTAAATCCCTTTTCATTTCCTTTACTTCTGTATGATTAAAAGCTTTCGTACCAAATTTTTTCGACTCTGCAAGAAGTGAAAAAGCAAGAAGGTATGGATTTACAGTCGAATCAGTTGCGCATTCTAAACCACCCAATAAATCATCTGCAAAAAATGGTGATTCCTCTCTTATATCTTGTCTATCAAGCATTCGAAACGGTAAACCAGCTTCTTTTTGACGATTCACCCATTGCTGCGCTGCCTCCATCTCTTCGTCTGATTCACAAACGAGAATGCTACCTGGTGCTCTATATTCAAATGAGTGCTCCAACTCTTCACTTAATTCAGTTACTAATTTTTGACTTACTAACGACATTTGACTATCAAACCCTGGGTCTTTATCAATCGCTAAAATGTTCCCGTCACACCGTGAAGACGTCCCACTGACAAATTCCCCTTTTTCAATGATTGTTACGTCTCTTCCGTATTTTGATGTGTAATAAGCGATAGAACAGCCTATAATACCACCGCCTATTATTAAAACGTCACAGTGTCTCACATAGCACCCCTCCTTTCTCCTAAATCTCTCACTTTCTATTTATGCAATTGGTGTGCCAACTCTACATGCAGAAATATTTATATAAAATAATTTTTATTTGTAAAAATATTTTAAATTTATCGTAAATAGGTGTATTATTTTTTTATCACTGTCTAAATTTTTATACATAATAGGAGGGCACTATGGCATTTTCATTTCCAACAATAAAAGAGTTTATAAAAATTTTGTCAATTGATCGTACAAGTATCGTTAAGCACATGAAACAGGTAGGTGAAAAATTTTATTACATCCCTTCATCTACTGAAGAATGGAGTTGCGCAGTTATATATGAAGAGGACTCTTTCACTGCTTTAATCGACGCATTTTCTCATGAACCAGCCGTTGTCATCATTAACGAAAACCAAGAACCTATATGCTGTATAACTGCTCAGCAAACGATTCCTTTTCTTTATAAGTACTACAATGAACTACAAGCTTTTTATAACACTGTTATTCAAACGTCGGATTCTTCTGTTACAGTCATCGACGATAAAGAATGCGTTCGTACTTGGACAGATGGTGCTGAGAAAATCTTTTCAGTCAACCAGAATGAAATTATCGGACAACCCATCACTCGTTTTTTTGATTATAAAGATTTAGAAATTTTACATTCATTACATGACGGAAAAAGTATAATCGCCCAGTTCCATCAGCCTCGTCCTGATTTGTTCGTATTAATTAATTCAAACCCTGTTTATTGTAACGATGAAATTATCGGAGCAGTCGTTTCTGAAACAGATGTTACAAATCAAGTTGTATTGAATGAAAAATTATTTAATATGTCGCATGAAATGCACCGTTTAGAACAAGAAGTAGCAAAATATAAAGATACATCTGACCCTTTCCATGCGATGAATGGAAAAAGCCCTGTCATACAAAGAACGATTCAATTAGCTAGAAAGGTTTGTTCTGTGAAATCTACAGTTTTAATACTTGGCGAAAGTGGTGTTGGAAAAGAAGTATTTGCGAAGGCAATACATGAGGCGAGCGAAACAGCAAATGCCCCTTTCATTTCGATTAACTGCGGTGCAATTCCAGAAGCATTATTTGAAAGTGAATTGTTCGGTTACGAACGAGGAGCGTTTTCTGGTGCGAATAGTAAAGGTAAGAAAGGTAAAATAGAGCTTGCACAAGGCGGTACTTTATTCCTCGATGAAATAGGCGAAATGCCGCTCGATATGCAAGTGAAACTTTTACGTGTACTGCAAGAACGAAAGTATTACCGAGTTGGTGGAGAAAAAGAAATAAATATAGATTTCCGCATCATCGCTGCTACAAATCGTGATTTACAAGAAGAAATGAGAAAAGGAACTTTCCGAGAAGACTTATATTATCGCTTAAATGTAGTTAGCTTGCATATTCCGCCACTGCGTGAAAGACGAGAAGATATTATCGAATTAACGTACTCCTTCTTAAACGATTTTTCAATAAACTATAACAGACCAGTTCGCGACTTACCTTCAAGCATTATGCATGAGTTGCTTCATTACAATTGGCCAGGGAATATCCGCGAGCTCCGCAACGTAGTTGAAAGACTCGTCGTATTTGCGTCAGACGGCATTATAAAACAAGAATATTTACCGTTTCATACAAATGATACTTTAGAGAACCAAACGTCTCATTCCCCATTACACAGCAACAATAACACGATTCTTTCATTACAAGAAGAGATGGATGAGCACGAGAAAAAGGTAATTGAAAGAGCTTTACGCATTTTAGATGGTAATAAATTAGAATGTGCGAAACAACTTGGGGTAACGAGGGCCACATTATATAACCGTTTAAAAAGACTTGGGTTACAATAATCAACCACTCCTCCTCTATATTGGCATAGTTTTTGCATCATAATTAGTGAAAACCGAACTAGAGGAGGAATACATATGACGAATAAAGAGAACTTAATTGTTTGTCGTTGTGAAGAAGTTACATACGGACAACTACAATCGACAATTGCTGAATATAAATGCTCGGCAAGGGAATTAAAACTACGAACACGTGCTGGCATGGGATTTTGTGGTGGCCGCACATGTAGAATGATGATAGATCGAATGATTGAAAGTACAAACCCTGACATAACTCCTAATGAAATTCCATTAAAATATCAGCCACCAATACGTGCAGTTACTTTCGGAGCGGTAGGTGAAAATCAATGAGTAGAATTACACATCACCCTATTTTAGGTAGTTTAAATAATAGTCAGCGCATCACTTTTCAATTTAACGGTCAACAATACGAAGCATATGAACATGAAACGATAGCGGCTGCTTTACTAGCAAACGGAATACGAACGTTAAGAGTCCATGAAGATAGTGGAACGCCGCGAGGTATTTATTGTAATATCGGGCATTGTTCTGAATGCCGAGTGACGGTAAACAATCAAACGAACGTACGAGCGTGCTTAACTGTTGTAGAAAACGATATGGTTGTTGAAAGCGGAAAACAGCATCCAAATATCGTAAGAGAGATGGTGAAAAAGCGATGAGCGATGTAATTATTATTGGCGCAGGGCCAGCGGGATTATCAGCTTCCATCTCTTGTGCACGTTTTGGACTTAACGTACTTGTTATTGATGAATTTATGAAGCCTGGCGGACGATTATTAGGACAGTTACACCAGGAAACTACTGGAGAATGGTGGAACGGAATAGAAGAATCGAAGCGACTTTACCAAGAAGCAAAATCACTTTCAGTCGATATTCGATGTGGTGTTTCTGTCTATAATTTAGATAAAGATGAAAGTTCTTGGTTCGTACATACAAATATCGGTACGTTAGAAGCACCGTTTGTACTTATTGCTACTGGGGCTGCGGAGTATTCTATTCCCCTTCCCGGCTGGACACTTCCAGGGGTTATGTCAATTGGAGCGGCTCAAGTTATGACAAATGTCCACCGAGTCCAAGTTGGTAAAAAAGGAATTATTATCGGTGCTAACATTTTGTCATTCGCCATTTTAAACGAATTACAACTAGCTGGAATCACAGTGGATCACATTGTACTTCCAGAAAAAAGCGAGTTAAGCCAAAAAGCTGGTGAACCAGAGGAAGTTTTGAACTCCCTTTTAAATGCAGCTCACCTCGCTCCGTCCGCTTTCCTACGTATAGGTAGCCGTTTTATGAAATATGATTGGATTCGAAAAGCTGGATTAACCTTCTATCCAAATAACGGGATGAAAATAAACGGAACACCACTTCATCTCCGAAAAGCTGCACTTGAAATTATCGGTACAGATCAAGTTGAAGGTGTACGTGTTGCTAACATTGACTCTAAAGGAAATATTATTAACGGATCAGAAAAGATACATGAGGCAGACTTCGTTTGTATTGCCGGAGGTCTATATCCGCTTGCCGAGCTTGCCGCTATAGCGGGATGCCCTTTCCATTACATTCCGGAATTAGGCGGACATGTTCCACTTCATTCAGAAAAAATGGAAACCCCTCTTCCAGGTTTATTTGTAGCTGGAAATATTACCGGAATTGAAAGCGGAAAAATCGCGATGGCGCAAGGAAATGTCGCTGGATATTCAATTGTAAAACAAGCTAATAGAAATTCCAATTCGGTTGAACAACACTTGCAGCAAGCAATTCAAAACGTCCACACTGTACGTCAACAAGCTGCAATTCAGTTTAATCCGATGGTTAATGTTGGTAGACGAAAGATGAATGAGATTTGGCGTGATTTTCAATCATTTGAAGAAAAACAACAAAAGAAAGCGTGAAAAACTAGCATATAAAAAAGCGGTGGATTACATTTCCGCCGCTTTTTTATAATTTTTAGTACTACGCCTAGTACTTCTGTTACATTAATTACAGGAACCAAAAGTAATTACCTATTTTTCATTCCGACTAAAACTTTCGATATCGACATCCATAAATTTACAAACATTAAAATTCCGCAAATATTAGCGACGACTATATACAGTCCTATAAATTGGTTTTCAAAGTGGAATAATGGAGTGTAATAAATGGCCATTATTAAAGCTATAATCATTGAAAACAGAAGCCGTTTTTTCCTAGTTATCATATAAACGCAATACAAAAACGTATAATAAGCCCAGAATTGCGCAGCATACCATGCATGAGATAGTCGAATACCTGTTTTCGTATGCAAAGTTGTTAAAACCAGTATGCATATTACAAGTACCGCAATTAATGGCGCGATTCTAACAAATTGCAAAAGATTTATTATAAAGCGTTTTTTTGAACTGAGATGATTTACTTCATACTTAAACACCTGTTTCGTTATGTAATGAACAAAAAATATTAATCCTACACTAATAACTAACATAAAAAATATCATTACTATGCCTTCTTTTCTGAAATTTTTATCAACTATATTTTAAAAATCAATAGGACTTAACCTAATAAAAATTACACCAAATAAAATTTTTATTAAACCATCTACTACAAAAAAGACATCTAGATTTACGTTAGTAATGATTAATCCTATGGATGCATTGATTATTAAAATAACGGACAGCAAAAACATAATCTTCCCATGTACTGGAATAAACGGTATAAAGTGAATACCTACTGCTAAAAGAATTAATAGCCAACAACTTCTATAATCATCACCACCAAAATGAAAAGCGAGAAAAACTAAAATAGCCAATATAATTATTGAAAAATTAGCCCACTTTTTTTGTTCCGGTGTTCCAGAACCAACCGCTAATCTCCTCCTAGTTTTAGGGCTTAATTGCCATATCATTCCTAGTATATAAACAATAATAAAAGGCCACACATTTGGATATCCGTTATGATTTATTAAAAGTAAGAACATTGCTGTTCCAGCAATTATTAGCCAAATTCCATTAATCTTTTGCCTAGGATATTTATAAGTTTGTGTTTCCAAGTTCCGCTCTCCCTATCTGAATATTTCTAATATCAACAATTGACACGCTCCTTTTTTTCAAGAACCTCTATAAGGAAGTTCAGCTAAATTCACACCATCGTTCTTCTACCTCGCTTTGAATAACAAAATATATGATTTCTAAAACATCATAACAAAAATAGTTGTAACTCTTTTGTCACAATTCGTCGAATAGATAAATAAAAGTCGTTTTATGTCAAAAAACATTCCAAATGAAATTTACGATTTATTTGGAGAGCCAACTTCGGACTAGATAGTTAAAATGATGCAAATACTAAATTGAACGTACATGACATACTGGATTTTATCCTAAAAGAAGAAACATACTAACAATATGAATCAAAATAAAAACTGTTAGAGCATACAGCTCTAACAGTTTTATTGTTCGTCATTATTAAATTTCGCTAATGCGTAAATGCCTTCTTCATCATCTAATTCAAGTTGCAATCTTGCTGCAAATGAATTGACATTGTATTCTCGATCAAGCAACAAGCGTAGTGCTTCGATTAAGTTTGCTTGAATTAATATTTGCTTGCGACCATTTACCTCTACTTCAGCAGAGAAACCGTAGTCGTCATCATACATTAGTTCAACTAAAACTTCTTCTGGCCCAACTTGTCTTTTATCAGCGATATATACACAAAGTGCATTTATTAGCTCTTGTTCAGAAATTTTTATTGTTTCCATGCTACTTCATCCGCCTTTTTCTTACGTTGGTTTTTGAAGTATTTAAATGCACGAACTGCTAACATTACGATACCAGCCATTACTAACATATTTACCATAAACGCTAATACAGAACCAAGAGCTCCCATATTTGCAAATAAGCTACCCATTAGTAAACCACCAAGACCACCTAGTAATAAACCTTTCATAAAGCTTCCTTTATTACTTTTTGGCGCTGTGTTTGTTGCTTTTGTTTTTGAATCAGTTGTTGTTTTTTGTGAATTTACATTAGAATCTTTTTTGTTTAAATCAACTTTTGACTTTTGACCTGAACTTGGTGTATATGATTTTTTACCAGATTTGTAACTTTTCGCTGCCGCATGATCTACGAACATAAAGCTACTAGCCCCAAAGATAACCATGAATGCTGTCATTACTGCTACAAGTTTTTTCAACATATTATATCCATTCTCCTTTTATATAGATATATGTGAAATCTATCTTTCTTGTAAATTTAGAATGATAGATTTGTTTTAAAACCATTTTAAAGGTTCTTATGAACTTATTATATGAACTTTTGTCGAAATATGCAAGCATTATTTACTTACGACAATTTCATGACATAGGAAAAATTAAGCAAAACGGAATTGACTTTAAATGAAACAAAACATATTATAAGTTCATAAGAACTTTTTATAATTTTGGAGGTGAAAAGATGGAAACATTTCATCTCACACGAAACGAAATGGCAACGCTCCTTCTATCACTAAGAGGATGGAATGCGAAAAAGCCTCTCGGTATTTTACAAGAAGCTTGGGCAAAGTCACATAAAAAAGATATTGAAAGCGGACAAAGCGTCACAGCTTTTATTACAACCGCACTTTCACCTATTTTTGAAAAACTGATTAAGATTGACGATACGGACGTCGGTTTTTCTTTAAACGAAATAGTTGCGCTTGGCAATCAGATTGAAAACACGAGTTTCTCTGTAACTGCTATGCAAAACTGGGTGAAACGAGATATAAAAGAAATGATTGGCTCCCCTCAAAAAGGGAAGAAATATTCAATCGAACAAGCAGCCTTACTTTTCATTGTTGAAGATTTAAAAACAGCGCTTGATTTTGAATCTATTCGTAAACTATTACGACTCATCGTAAATGACCCGGCCGATCGAAGTGATGATTTAATTAACCCTGTTCATTTATATGTTGCTTATTCCTCTTTATTTGAAGAACTAAATCAAGGGAATTGCATACAACTAAATGCTACAGATACAATTCATACGATTGAAAATATTGTAAAAGAAAAAGCTGATAAAATCGCAAGTAAGTTCGATCAAATAAATAACGAACAACGCGAAGCAATTCGTAACGCTATTATTATCGCTACACTCTCTGTACATACCGCATATGTACAAATGCTAGCGAAACGATATGTGACAGCAACTTTGTTTTTACAAAATTTAGATGTGAAACCATAAAAAACAGGAGCAAATTTGCTCCTGTTTTTTAATTTCTATACTATTTTGCCCTCCTTACCTCTTTGCATCTCGTACATTTTCAACTGATTCTCTACATACGATTCAGTTTTTTTGAAACCAGCTTTCTCATAACATCGAATTGCCCTCTTATTATCTTCCCTAACTTGCAACACAACCGCTTGTATATCAGGGTCTAAAAATGATTTAGTGATAAAATAATTTGTAATCTCTGTTCCAAGCCCTTTTGAATATAAATTTGAGACGCCAATCAAGATTGAGTACTCCATCACATATATCTCGTCATTTCTCTTCTTTTTTAATCCAACTCTCCCTATTACTTTATCCTCTACTACGATCACATAATAACTTGCATAAGATCGGGACAGTTTTTCAGTCCAATACTTTCGAAGTTCTTCTATTGTATATCGTTTGAATGGTTTCACGTCCGCAATGTTATGTAATTCTTCGTCGTTATACCATTCTAATATAATTGGTAAATCATCCATTTCTAATAAACGTTCATGCCAATCCATATTTTCACCTCATCTACTTTTCAAATTACTACACCTAATTAAATTGAATACGCGTATTCTTTTATTGGCAAATTCACTATGTCTTGAATGTAAAATGATCGTTCTATAATATCTTCTAACCGACCATTCCTATGAACATAAATACCACCCACGTATGAACTATAAGCCTTCTTTTCAGTTATTACCGCCAAAGTGCCATTTCCCTTTTTAAATTCACCCTCTAGTCCTTTTTCAAATGATAAACTTTTGGATGTTGAAAAATAAAGCTGGATTAATGCCGCTAATTGTACATCATCTGATTTTGCGAAGCGCTTTATTTCATTTGAAATCATTTCATCTTGTAACGGAAGAAAGTCCTTTACCTCTAAATTCTCTTCTTTTTTGTATGCCCTTGCTGTTTAATATAGGCCAATCTTCGAAATGCTTTAGTATCGATCAATTGTATGATATCTCTATCGTGAATAGTAATTGGTCCGTAAATAGGATCTGTAAAATGCATAACTTCTCCCCCTTTGTAAATCCAACACTTACATTATTACACAAAATTTTCAGTCTACTAATCCCTTACCTTCTTTTTAAATATGAGAAATTTTTAATATTTTTTTCATTATCTCTTCATGAAAACTCAATTTATATCGTTTACTATAAATACAAGGAAAATAAATACGAGACATAAAAAAGTATTGAAATGGCAATATGTTCATTAAATAAGGTATAATTTGCATATAGTAAACTTTTTATGTTGTTAAATAAAAAGAACTTTACTCGAAAAATTTATGAACTAGAAGGTGCAACAATGTTAAGTAGTTTTATTCATTCAGTATTAACGTTTTTTGAAGGATTAGGTTATTGGGGCATTATGCTTGGACTTATGATTGAGATTATTCCAAGTGAAATTGTCCTTGCTTATGCGGGATACTTAGTATCAACTGGAAGTATCTCATTTGTAGGCGCAGTTATATTCGGTACCATTGGCGGAATCATTGCCCAAGTCTTTATTTATTGGATTGGACGATACGGTGGTCGCCCTGGCTTAGAACGTTATGGGAAGTATATTTTCATTCATAAAAAACAAATTGATGCTGCTGAAGATTGGTTTAATCGATACGGAACTGGCGTAATTTTCACTGCACGTTTCATTCCTGTCGTTCGTCATGCAATTTCAATTCCTGCTGGGATTACAAAAATGCCAATTTCACGTTTCATTACTTTAACAGGGCTTGCGATTATTCCTTGGTCTATCATTTTCATTTATTTAGGTGAAAAACTTGGAGAAAACTGGGGTAATATAAATGACGTTTCCGGACCATATGTGAAATCTTTCGCTATTGGCGGAGTTGTTCTTATTATTTTATATTTCGCGATAAAAATATGGTTAAAAAAACGTAAAAATCTTGCTTAAAATTCTAAATAAAAACCGCTATACATTCAATTAGAATAATAGCGGTTTTTATAGTAGGCTTCATTTTTTTTTAGAAATTGTATAATTTCTTCTTTATGTTTTAAATCATGTTGAATGAGTGATGAAAAATAATTGTTTAATCTCACTCTTTTTGTGCCGAATTGGTAGCCATCATTAAAATTCCGGGCAGGAATTTGATTAATTTGATCAACTAATTGTTTTCGGGTGAAAATAAACTGATCTATTAGTTCTTCTTTAGAAATACCAGATCTCGCATATTTCATTGCACTCTTGTTCATTTCTTCCACATCTGTTGGAACATCAGGTACATATTGCGATCCTATAAAGTACAATATTCTATATTTCATTAAAAACTCATCCCACACTATAAAATGTGAAATCACATCCGCAGTTCCCCATGAACCTTTTTTAAATGATTGAAACCATATATCATCAGATATACCCTTCAATGTTTGGCACCATTCTATTAGGCTTAGCTTTTCTTCCAGAATCCTTTCTTTCTCCATAATTCACTCCTCTTCCACACTTATAATTCATTCATATTAATGACTTCTAGATATTTCATTAAAACCCTCCAGTTTAAGATTTACATGGATAAGTTACAATTCATTTGCAACCTCGTATAGTAACTTAAAAAGGAGCGATTTCCCTATGCATTGGCAGCAAAAAGTATCATACTTAATTGGTCGCCCTGTTGGTATTTCTCTCATTAATGGGCAAGGGACTTCCGGCGTTTTATGCGGCGTACAAAATAATCAATTATTTCTTTACGAATACCTTTACCAAGCTCAGTTCGCCATGAAACATTATGACTTTAGACAAATTCAAGATATACATGCCTTTCCAAATTGTCCGCATCAGAATCCTTCATATTAAAAAAACAGGAACGGCTTTATCGCCATTCCTGTTTCCATTGTTTATACATTATTTTTCAGAGTAAAATTTCTGCACTGCTTCATCAAAATAGATCCAGCCTTTCCAGCCTAAATGAATTGTATCTTTTAAGAAATACTTATCATATTCATGGCTAGAAAAATCGACTACTGGGTATCCGGCTTTCTCGACTTGCTCGCGAACCTTATTATAATACACATCACGGCGTTCTTTTGGGAAACCAGCGTAATCATACCACGGTCCGTTTACAGGTACAGAAATAAAGAGTGGTTTTACATTTTTTTCTTTGAAAAGATCTAAAACAATTTGTAAGTCATCATATTCTGGTGATTCATCATACGATTCATTTGCTCTAAAGTTTTTTAAAGCTTTTAACTTTTTCTTTAAATTATGTTTATAGTAATACGGATTTTCTATTCCGAATGTATTTGTTGTGGATTCCGCCTTACCTTCTTGTTCCGCTTGTTTACGTGCATCTTCCCAAGAAATTGAACGCAGTCCCGTATTTGTTTTCTCTTTCATTGGTTCGATCTTAAATAGAGAATTAAATAAATCTCTATGATCTAAAATATTCCGGTACATATATGCTAGCGGTTTAGCTAGTCCAGCTTTGACGTTATGTTTTGTATCGTCATATACAATGCTTTCTAGCGAACTACTTAATATCGCATCTTTACGAACAACTTTATAATCTAGTAAACGTTTCGCAATTTTCTTCTTCATTTCAGGATTAATTTCATCATTAAAAATAAAATGATATGCTTGTTGTTTAGAAAAATTATTTGAAAAGTCCCCTTGTGATACACCCGTTTTTGTAAACCATTGTGGTGAAAGAACAAAGACTACTTTTTTACCTTCTAATTCATCCATTGTAGACGTCATATTTAAAATATGAGCCAAGCTTTGCGTACCGCCAGTTCCTATTAGAAATGGTGTAAAACCTGCAGGATTTACTTTGAAATAATTAGACGGATGATATGCATCCATTCGTAAAAATTCCGATGAACCATACATCGGTAAATACTGCGAATTCCCTAACATTTTCTGCTGTAGGAAAACACTTTGTAATTTCTCTTTTTGCAAAGAAGTTGCCGCATCTTCAACCTTCTTATCGCTAATAAGTGATACTAAACTTTTAGATGGGATAAGCAATATAATGAAAAAGAGTAAACACGCTAAAATAATTGGACCAAAAGCATGCTTCATCTTCATCGGTGATTCCTCTTTCCATTACTAATAAATTGTAACCCTTGTTTTTGACACGCCATCATTTCTCTCCTTTTTCTATATACATGTTCCATTCTATTTATCTATTATTTACATGTATGTATTTCCTTCCTTCGCTCTATTAAGCCCTATAATTAAAGCGTAAGAAAATGTTTCCAAAGAAACATGTTAATTATACAAGATTCTACATAAATTTCACACTGGAATTTTAGTAATAATTTTATTTTTAAGCGATAAAAAAACATATAAAATGTCTATAACTCATTAGAATATGTACAGAGTTCAAAGTAAGATAATAAACGCCCACTATGGTCAACATCGAAAGTATATGTAAATCCTTGCTTACGCAAAAGTTTCTTTGAATTCTCATTTGCTATTTTCACTCTAGCGATTATTCTTTTTAGATTCATCGCCTCTGTTGCATATTGAATGGTTGCATCTACTGCTTCAATCGCATATCCATTACCCCAATACTCAGGGTCAAGGAGATACATAATTTCTGTTTCCCCTGTTTCATCTACCTTTCTTAAACCACAATGTCCTAATAGCTGGCCTGTTTCATTTTTGAATAACAGCCATACACCAAAATCATACTGTTCCCAATGCAATATAAGTTGACTAATATAATCTTTAGTTTCGTCTAGTGACATAC
Organism: Bacillus sp. H1a; assembly: GCF_000633475.1. Classification (NCBI taxonomy): domain Bacteria; kingdom Bacillati; phylum Bacillota; class Bacilli; order Caryophanales; family Bacillaceae; genus Bacillus; species Bacillus sp. H1a. The sequence continues at coordinate 101,469 of NZ_AYMH01000021.1, forward strand.
CTCTTGATTTAGCAAGCCATTGACCAACCGCTTCTTTATTCAAAATATTATACAATTGATCAACATCCTCTAAATTTGGTCTTCTCATGAACAACCTTTTCGTATGCATTACTTTCCCCTCTACAAATACAGACATAATCCCCCTCCTAATACTGTTTACAGACTAGTAAATTATACCATGAACTACCATCCTGCTTTAACTAAGAAAAAAACAGACTATCAATACATGACGTCTGTTTTTCTCTTACCTTATTTTTGTATGTCCGCCCATTTTAAGCTTGTTGCTGGACCAAATTGGTGAACATATAAATCTTTTACGTACGGTTTTTGTAAGTAAGATAGTCCGCGCTGGAATACTGGTGCAATTACTGCATCATCAAGAAGTACTTTTTCAGCATCTTGCATTGCTTTCCAACGAACTTTTTCATCATTACCTAATTCTGTTTTAATCTTCTTAATTAGCGCATCGTATTCTGGATTTGCATACCCTGTATTATTAACGGTACTTCCCGAAAGGAAAACTTCTAAGTATGTCATTGGATCTGGATAATCAGGTAGCCAGCGTGATAACGACATTTCATATTCTTTTTTCTTCTCTAACGCTAGTTTTTGAGTATGTGGTTGTAATTTCACATTTACTTTTAGCCCTGGTAAGTTTTTCTCAAGCTCTTCTTTAATATACTCTCCTACTTTTTTAAAGTTTTCTAAGTCATAGTTTAAGAATTCTAACGTTACTTCATTTGTTCCCGTCTCTTGCTTTGCTTTTTCCCAATATTCCTTTGCCTGTTTTACGTTCGTCTTATTAAACTCTCCAGCCGTATCTCTAAAATCTTTCTTATCTGGCCCCTTTAAAAATCCTTTCGGAACGTAGTAGTTCGCAGCTACCGAACCATCATTTAAAAACGAGGTTGCAAGTCCCTTCTTATCAAAAACTGTGCTAAGTGCAAGACGTGCGTTTTTATTTTTAAGAATCGGTACATTTTCATTTAAACGGAAGAAATACATAACTGGATCTGTATATTGTTTCAGTTCTTTATTATTTTTATATTTATCTACGAATTCTGTAGAAATGACAGCTCTATCTACCTTATCTGTTTCATATAAATTTACCGCAGTTGAAATTTCTTTAACAATTTGGTAGTTTACTTCATCTAATTTCACTTCTTTTTTATCCCAATATTTATCGTTTTTCTTCATTGTAAAGCTCGCTTCGTGCTTCCACTCTGATAACGTAAACGGCCCATTATATATCGCTTTATTCGCCTCTAAGCCATATTTATCGCCTTGCTCCTTCGCAAACTTTTCATTTATTGGATAGAAAGACGGTAAAATTAATAGCTTTGTAAAATATGGTACTGGATGTTCTAACTCAACAACAAACGTTTTATCATCTTTTGCTTTCACACCTAATTCTTCTAATCCTAATTGTTTCTTATTTATCTTTTCCGCATTTTTCACATCGTACGCAATATATGCATATTGAGAGGCTGTATCTGGATTAATAAGTTGCTTCCAAGCATATACGTAATCATGAGCTGTTACTGGATCACCGTTAGACCATTTCGCATCACGCAAGTGGAAGGTATATGTCTTTCCATCTTTACTCACTTCATATTTTTGTGCCCCAGCCTGAATCACTTCATCATTTTTCGATAAACGGAATAATCCTTCCATAACATTGTTTAAAACATTAAACGAAACTGCATCTGTTACTTTCCCTGAATTCAATGACGGAATTTCACCCGTTTCTAATAATTGTAATACTTTCTTCTCATCTTTCGGCTTTGTAACTGTTTTTTCTTTCGCACAGCCTACTAAAAATGAAGAGACAAGTAGAGTACTAACTAATGAATAACGAACAACCTTTTTCATATTAAGCCCCCTATCTTTTTCAAGGTAAGTAACGACGAGCACCAGCGTATTCTTCTATATATCCTAGTTTATTTAGCGGAATAATTTCTACCGATCTTTCAGCTCTTGGTGAATGAATTATATTGCCATCACCAATATACATTCCAACGTGATGAACACTACCTTTTCCTCGATCATGTGCGAAGAATATTAAATCTCCCTTTTGAAGATTTTCCTTATCAACTGCGATTCCTGCTTTTGACTGTGGCCCCGAATCTCGCGGGATTGTAATACCATGCGATTTATATATCGTATGAGTAAATCCTGAGCAATCAAAGCCAAACCCACTTGTACCAGCCCATATATACGGTAATCCTAAAAACATCTTACCAGTATTTATTAGATCATCAGCTGTTGGCGTAGGAATATCATTTTGAGAACGGTGAACAGTTCCATCTTTCTTGCGTAACCACGCCTTCTGACCATTTGGTAATAGTACGCGGTACGAAATAGTATCTTCACTTAAAAGTGGTAACCGCGTATTATAACTTACCTCAAGTGATTTATGTTTTTCAGAAGGATTTATATATAAAATAGCTGTCGGTTTTGTAATTAAAACGAAGGGCTGTCCTGCCTTATCTGCAAATTCTTGATTATACGCTAATTGTTTTTCAGGCATCCATCCGGGGTATCCTTCCTCATTTCGCGGCGTTGGCTGTCCATGCACTAGCACTTTCACCCAATCACCTCGTTTATCAATTACAGTTACTTCTTGACCGAGTAACGCTTGCGTTTCTAATTTATTTGCGTTTGTTAACCAAAGTTTCTCATCTAGTGTCATTGATTTCGTCCACTTCCATAAATCAACAGGATTACTTGCACTAGGTGCATCAATTGGCCGAAGTGAATCGGGTGCAGTCCATAACGTTGCAGTCGATACGTCTATATACGCTTTATTTTCTTTCCTCTCTTCAGCGTTCGCCGCTGTAAACGATGAAAAAATAAATAATGTTGTTAATAATGCAGTCCCCGCTTTTTTCATACATATCCCCCTTAAAAGATAGTTTGCTAGACACTACTTCTAAGACTTTATATTCACTGCAGAATGCAGGTTTACCTTTGGACCTGTGTAAGTCATTCCTTCTGGTTCTTCTACTAACCATAATGGTGCATCAAGATCAAAGTAATGAATATTCGGATGAGCCGCAGCTAAATGCGACACAGCGCTAACTGAAAGTGAAGATTCCATCATACTTCCAACCATACATTTTACACCAGCTGTTTCTGCAATATCCGCAATTCGCCAGGCTTCTCGTATACCGCCGCATTTCATTAATTTAATATTAAGTAAGTCTGCATATCCTCCTTGGACGAGCTTTAACGCATCCCTTGCTGAAAAGATGCTTTCATCTGCCATAATAGGCGTTTGTACATTATCTTTCACGTATTTTAATCCATCCCAATCTTTCGCATGAACAGGTTGTTCTACAAATTCTATATTTAAATTTCTATTCTCCATTTCTTTAATGATTGAAACCGCTTCTTTCGGATTCCATCCTTGATTTGCATCTAAACGTAACGTCGTATTTTTTGGCACTACATTTCGAATTGCCTCAATGCGTTCCAGATCTAAATGTGCCTCTTTACCAACTTTAATTTTTAATGTTTGGAATCCTTTTTCTATATGCTTTTTCGCCTCTTTTGCCATTAATAATGGTTCATCCACACTTACAGTAATATCCGTATAAATCTCTTTCTTTCCACCTAGTAATGCGTATATAGGTATACTATGAAATTGACAGTACAAATCGTATAAAGCCATATCTACCGCTGCTTTCGCACTTGTATTTCCTACGCAGCTCATTTGAATGTGTAACAATAACGTTTGAAATTGCAGTATGTCTCTATCAACTAATGCGGAACGAATTGATCCTAATATTGCCTCCTCAATCCCGCTGGCGAAATCACCAGTAATAACTGGTGTTGCTGCCGCAGCTCCTTTTCCGACAATCCCTTCATCTGTATGAATAAACACATCTATACTTTCAATTTCCGTTACGGTACGAAGCGCTGTTTTAAACGGTGTATGAAGCTTTACACGTCTACGATTTACTTTTACATCGATAATTTTCATTTTGTTCATCCTTTCGTTGTCCAACAAAAAAATCCAGCCATAAGAAGATTCTTACGGCTGGATTTTGTCTATGAATGTGTAGACAAAGCAGCAATCTGATTATATTTTTTCTGCGCATCTTTTAGCGCTACAAGTAGCGCCTTTTGAGACGAACCGAAATATCGATTTTTTATTTCTGTTACTAACGCTGGGTCATTAATATTTTTATGTAGAAACAAATATTTAACAAATTGAGATGTTAATGCAATTGTCGCTGAGCAATCTGCATCTACAATTTCCCCTGTATCCTTCTCAAGTACAAATGCTACAAAATAACTTTTGAACTTTTCGGTAATGGGATTATTTTGAGGTGCTTTCGCATCCCCTACGACGTAAATTGTATTTGATGCGTACACAGCTATCTTCCTTTCTTATACGAGGATAACGGTTTTCTTAGCAGGCGTATGAGCTATTAACTCAACGTTGATTAAAAAATATATCCGCTTACCTTGTATTATATACAATTGACAGAATTTTAACAATATTTATCCCGGCATATTAATTATGAAAATCTCTTAAAACAATTGGAAATGGCTCACACTCCTCATTTTTACAATATGTCATCACTCCTTGTACCATGACATTCATACTACAAACTCCTTCATTCATACATAAAAAACAGTTAGCTATCGCTAACTGTTCCACCACTTCACTTCGGCAATACGAATATTGTTTCGTTTGACTTAGAAAATTGATACTCTTTTCTCGCAAACTTTAATATCTCTTCTTCATTATCGGTTAAATTCTCAATGTTAGTCTTTAAAGAACCTTGATCTTTCTCTAAAGAAACCAATTGTTTCTTTTGATCCGTAATTGTATCTTTTTTTTCATTTATTATTTCTTGTTGTTTCGTTAAAATATATTGAACGTACAAAGTAGTTACAGCGATAAAAATGAACATGAAAATAAAACGCCTTAACTTCTTTTTATTTATTGCTCGGTTGGCATTAGGCTGTGATAGTTGCTCTGGTATATTAGGAATATTTACTCTTTTGAGTTTCCTCATTTTCAAATCCCCCTAACCCATATTTTTCACTGCCATCGGCACGATCTTATTAACTTAAATTCTATTCTTATAAAGTAAGCTCCTTCACAAAAAAATCTCATAAATTAACCAATTAGAGATAGCGTTCGACGACATTTCCCTATTCAAAATGAAAATTTTTATTTATGCTGCAATAAAATAGTAGTTTATGTTATTCTTTTCCCTCTATTGTAGAAAACATTTTCACACACATTCATCCTCCCCTTTGCATACCGATGTTATAACATGCTTACAAGGAGGAAAAATGATGCACTACCGTACATTAGGTAAAACCGGAATTACCGTTTCAGAAATTGGCTTTGGAGCGTGGGCGATTGGTGGTGATGAATGGGGACCCGTTAACGATTCGCAATCTATAACCGCTATGAAAAAAGCAATCGAATGCGGTGTAAATTTTATTGATACTGCTGATGTATATGGACTAGGTCATAGTGAAAAATTAGTAGCACAGGCAATAAAAGACTACCGTAATAATATCGTTTTATCAACGAAAGGCGGACTCATTGGGCATCACTATGATCCAAATGGAGAGCCTGTTTATAATACAGCTGAAAAAGTAATCGCGGTATTTGACACTAGTTTACTGCGCCTCCAAACAGACTATATAGATGTTTATTTCTGTCATATTTGGTGGGATAAACAAGAAGAAACAGATGCATTTTTACGCGCATTTGAAATATTAAAGCGGGACGGAAAAGTAAGAGCTGTAGGTGTTTCAACTCATGACCTACAATATATAAAACACTTCAATAAACACGATGCAATTGATGTTGTGCAACTTGATTACAACATATTAAACCGAAAACCAGAAAACGACATACTGCCATACCTAAAAGAGAATAATTTAGGAGCTGTTATACGCGGTCCTTTAAAAATGGGGATATTAACTGGAAAATTCACAAACGCAACAACTTTTCCTGATGGAGATTTACGCAAAGAATGGCCAAAAGAAGCTTGGTTTCAAGAAGATTTACAAAAAGTAGAGAAACTACGATTACTCTCAAATGAAAATCAAACTTTAGGGCAACTTGCACTTCGTTATGTCCTCAATCATCCAGCGGTATCGGTCGCAATTCCTGGTGCGAAAACAGAAAAGCAAGCGAAAGAAAACGCAGGTGCGTCAACTCGCCCCCTTTTTACAGATGAAGAGTTAACATATATTCGTTCACTATAGAACAAGACCAGCTGCTGGAAATACTCAGCAGCTGGTCTTTACTTTTAATATTTTAAATCAATATCGTATTCCATTCTTTTCGCAGTTTCTTCAGCAATCCGAGCACCCAACAAATTTTTCACAATGTGAAATGACATGTTAATTCCGGCCGAAATTCCACCAGACGTAATAATATGCCCCTCATCGACAAACTTTACATTCTCTAATACTTCCACATTCGGAAAATCATTTCTAAAATTTTCAATACTTGCCCAATGTGTTGTCGCTTTGAAGCCATCGAGTAATCCAGCTTTCGCAAGTAAAAGCGCGCCGGTACAAACAGAAGTCATTAACTTTACTTCTTTCATTTGCTGACGGATCCAATTTATTATTATTTCATTTTTCATTTCGTTTTCTCTAGCACCTAACCCACCAGGAATAATTAAAATATCAACTGGAGGTAAGTCTTCGATACTATAATCTGGTTGTACCTTTAATCCATTTCTCGCTGTAATCATTTCTCCATCTTGACTAACAGTATGAACTGTAAATGGTTGACCTTCACTTGTTGTTGTAACGGAAAAAACTTCAAATGGGCCCGCAAAATCTAACACTTCCACTTCATTAAAAAGAAAAACCCCTACCTTCCAGTGGCTAATCATAAGCTCACTTCCTCTTGCAAATGATGTAATAGAGATTCATGCCCTTTTTCTAAAGCAATATCATATGCGGTTTTCCCATCATTTTTCTTAATCATTTTATTAGCACCCTTTTCAAGAAGTAATATAATGATTTCTTCATTTCCAAATAACGCTGCTTCATGAAGTCCTGTCCAACCACCACTTTGCGCAGCATTCACATCTGATCCCTTTTCAATTAAGAAAGCTACAAGCTCGCTTTGCTTATTCGCAATTGCTGCTTGAAGTGGTGTATTTTCATTTTCGTTTTTTGCTCTAATATGTATATCCGCTCCCTGTTCTAAAAGGAAACTTGCAATTTCTTTCTGTCCAAAATAAGCAGCTAAATGAAGCGGTGTCCATCCATCTTCACTATATGAATTTACAATACTTTGATTCGAGTTTATTATCTCCACTACTTTTTCTTTTTCCCCGCTTATAATAGCTTGTGATATTAATATGATTTGTTCCATAATGAGCCTCCACTTATAAAGATATTAAGTATTCTTTATATAATTTCTATTAATAATCACATGTTCCTTTCAAAATACATAAGTTTACATAATAATATTATTTTTTAAATTTGTTATACCAATAAAAAAACAATCCCTCAAACGAATGGATTGTTTTTGAATTTCATTTTTATTATCACGTGAAAATTTCATTATTTTTACTTATAACAAATTAGCATTAATAAAAATGAAATGAAATTATATATTTAGCAGTCATGAACTCTTTGTATATCGAAACCGATTTTCACTTAAATCAAAAGTTTTTTATCATTTGAAAACAAAAATACAATTTATCCTTACGTTTGAAAAACACATATGTAGCAAACTTCTATAACAGTACTCTTATCATACTAATCTATAACAATTCTGCCTTCTTCCCTTACCAGTATCTTTTAATACATAAGACTTCATAACGAGCGCTGTTAGCGAATCCGTTAATGTTTTATATGATAAATTCGAAAGAGCTAATAGATCGTTCGTATATAACATTCTATGCTTCTCTAATAATAATAGTACTAATCGTTCTGACGGTTTTAATGTTTCATCACTTTCTAGTATAAAATCTATATTTTTCATATTCCTTACATCTTACTCCTTATATAAAAAAATGATTTTAGTAATTATTTAATATAAAAATACTACACAACAAATTCGAAGGTATATTAAAATAACACATCACCCAAACACTATTATACTATAACATAAAAAAGACATTTCCCCAAATTGGAAATGCCTTTTTATATCTATTTCTCTTTTTTATATAATTGATAAGATTGTTCTAGCCCTTTATTATATTTCGTATTATTATCTGTCCATTCTCCTCCTAAATTTCCTGGCCATCCTGATGTATTAGCAACATATTTAAGTAAATCCCAATCCTTCAATCCTTTTTTCACACCGCGTTCATATGAATTAACCATGTTAGAGATTGCTATTGTTGCATTTATTTTCGAGTCTATTAAGCTCTCTTCTGATAATTGTGCTGGTGCTAAACCACCACGATGTAATTGGAATAATCCGAAAGATGTTCCATCGTCCCCTATCGCTTTTCGATTAAACTTTGTTTCATGATCAGCAATTGATAGTGGTATCCAATCTGGAATACCATACCTCTTTGCCACTTCACTAATTACTTGTTTATTATTTTTAATCTCTTTCTGCTTTTCATAGTTGGTATAAATTACATAACTTAAAGTAACTAACGTAAGTAATAAGATTATATATTGTAACGCTTTTTTCATCATTTCATCTCCTGCTTTGTGTATGTTTCACTTTCTACATACACTATAAGACTTTTATGTGACATTCATTTGACGAAATGATATTAATTATATGCAGTTACCTTTTTAACGAATTTACCGAAAGAATTCTCCTTCCTCAAGCGTGTGAAGGGCGCTAGCCCA